>DAORMO010000066.1:291-1320 GCA_035440585.1 Terricaulis sp. | reverse complement strand
TAAAAGTGCATGCCCGCGATCTTGGGGCGGATCGGAAGACGCAAAGCCATCAGGCAGCACCTCGCCGGCGCGCTTGCGTGTTGATCTCCATGACTCGGCGGCCAAAGTCGGCGCGATCCTGCGCCAGCGCGCGCTCTAGCCGCTGCACCGCCTCCACGCTCGCCCCGCGCATGTCAAAGCTGCGATTGTCGTTGTAGGCAAAGCCGCCGCTGGCGCCGTTGTCATTGGCGAAAACGCTCATGCCGCTGCGCCCGCCGAAAACCACCTCAGGCCCGCGCTCGCCGACGATGCCCCATTTGCCAGGGGCGAGATAACCGCCATCGGCGAACATGCCGCCGAACATGCCGCCGATCACAGAGCCCACGGCGCCCCAAAAACCGCCGCCGCTGTTGCCGCCGCCCGACATTTTGCCGGCGACAATCTGCGAATTGCTCTTGCCCGAACCCCCAGCGAAGACGCCCTGCAGCGCACCGCCAAGGCTTTGAGCGAGCGGCTCGAGCACGGCGATTTGCATCACCATGTCGGCCAGCTGCAGGACGAGGCCGCGCAGCACGTCAGAGAACCGCGCCGCGCCGGTGACGGCCGCGCCGAACGCATCGGCGATCGCGTAGCCGAACGAGTCGGCCAGGTAGCTCATGCGCGCAAGGTCATTGTCTTGGGCTGAGGCGCGGCCAAAGCCGCCAGCGCGACGATAGCCGCCGCCGGCGCTCGCCTTTGGCGCCGCCGCGCTCTTGTTGTCATTGGCGGCCTTGCCGCGCCCGCCGCCGCCTGTGAGGAAATCCCAGAAGCCGGCGACGGCGTTACCCATGTCCTCAAAGCGTGCCTCGATCCAGCTGGCGATTTCGTCGACGACCTTTTGGATCTCGGGAAACAGCGAGCCGATCGTGTTGGTCACGGTGCGGAACGCGGCCTGCACGGCATGCCCGAAATGCTCCCAGGCGCCAGCCCAATCGCCGCGGATGAGCGCGGCGATGGTGCGGACGAGCTCGGCCATCGTGTTCAGCAGGCCGCCCAGCACTTCAAGGGCCG
>DAORMO010000066.1:0-232 GCA_035440585.1 Terricaulis sp. | reverse complement strand
GCCGTCATCGCGGAAGACGAGCTTCACGGTCGCCCAGAATTCCTCGAACGCCGCCTTGAGATTATTCCAGCCGGAGACGACATCGCCCATGCCCTCGCCGCCGATGATGTCTTTCCAGCGCGAGGCAAACCACTCGCCGAACTGCTTGAACTGATCCCAGTTGGCGGCGACGAACAGCGCGGCCAGCGCGCCAACGGCCGCCACCACCGCGCCGAGCGGGGTCATCAGTGCG
>DAORMO010000065.1:9147-14700 GCA_035440585.1 Terricaulis sp. | reverse complement strand
AAGCCGACGCTGCCCAAGCGCTCATCGGGCCGGGCCGAGGCGCGCGCCGCCGAGCGCAAGCGTGGCGCCGCATCGCTGAATGCGCCGCCGCGATGGACGCGCCGGGCGCAGGCCTCGTCCTGCACCGCCGCGCCATCGATGGGCGCGACATTATAATTGGCGACATAGCAATCTTCGACCCATTCGCCGGCATTCCCGTTCATATCGAACAGGCCAAAGGCGTTCGGCGCAAATGACGCCACCGGCGCCGTCTGCTGCGCGCGGAACACCGCGTGCTGTGCGTCAAGATTTGCGCCAACCGCATACGCCTCAGCTCCGCCCGCGCGCGCGGCATATTCCCATTCCGCTTCACTCAGCAGCCGATAGCGCAAGCCGCCCGCTTCTGCGTTGAGCCAATCGAGGAACGCCTGCGCATCATTCCAAGAGACGCCAATCACTGGCCGCGCGCCGCGCCCAAAGCCGCGATCGGCCGGGGAAAAGCCGTTGCAGCCGCCGGCAGCCAAGCAGGCATCCCATTGCGCGAAGGTGATTTCGCGCGCGCTGACAGCGAACGGCGTGATCGACACCTCGCGCTGGGGCCCCTCATCGGCGGCGCGCCCGGCTTCACCGGCAGGCGAACCCATGACGTAGAGCCCGCCTGTCATCACCACCATTTCCGGGCAGGTGGGGCAATCGCGGAAAGTTTCCCCAGCGCGGCGCGCGGGGGCGGCGTCATCCAACAGGCCCTGAAGCTGGGTTTCAGGCTGCGCCTGCGCCTCCGCTTCTGGGTTTTGCGGCAGATAATCCTGCGCGAACCGCATCAGCACTGGGCTGAAATAAATGCTCACACCCACGATCGAAGCGGCGACAACGCCCGTCATGACGCGACGCATCGCGCGTGCAGTGCGCTGGCGCTTGGAGAGAATCTCGAACGTCTGCACCCGCTGCTCGATATTATCGAGCGGCTTTTGCCCGCGCGATTGAAACGCCGCCGTCGGCGAAGAGCGCGCCATGGAACGGAACTCGGCCGAAACCAAAGCCGTGCCGGCTTCGGCCAATTCCTGCAGGCGCGCGGCCACGTTCACGCCATGGCCAAGCAAATCCTGCGTCGCGGTGACGACGACATCGCCGACATGCGCGCCCACGCGCACGGGCGGCTCCTTCTTGCCGCGCTTATCGAGAATATCCTGGATCGCCCCCAGCGCCGCGCCGGCGGAGGTGAATTCCAGCATGAAGCCATCGCCCGCGGTGTTGAACAGCCGCCCATTATTGGCGCCCGCCACCTCGATAATCCGCGCCCGCAAATTTTCGACCTTGCGCGCGGCGTTGCGCTGATCGCGCTCGGACATCGTTGAAAAGCCAACGATGTCCACCGCAACGATGGACGCCAGCCTTACTGTGCGCTCTTCACCCGTTTCCGCCACGATCAATCCCCACGCCGGGACGATAGCGGGCAAATTGCGGTTTCGCCATCTTTTCCCCTATCGGGCGCGATCCACCGCCAACAAAAGCGCGCTCATGTTCTGAATAAACGCGCCAGTTGAAATGCCGGTGACGGGGTTTTGCGTGATGTGGGGCGAAGTATCCCACTGATCGCCCACCAGAGTTCCGCCGAAATCGCCGGGCGTGGCCTGGGCCGGAGGTTCGCCAATATACGGATTGGAGGTGGCCGAAAGCGGGGTCGGCCAATAGCCCTCAGCGTTGAGCGTCGCGATCAATTCGGCCACGCGCTCGGCCGCCGGCCGCTCAAGCGCGCCTGCGCCCACGTTCGAGTTCATGTCAGACACTTCGATATTCTCGGTGGTGAAGAAACGCGGCATGCGGAAATTGCCGCGCGTGAGCGGCGATTTGGCCAAATCGGGCGGGTTGGCCGAAAGCTGCTCCAACCGTTCACGTAGTGCGGCGGCGTTGATGGCGCGCCATTGCGAATAATGAGTGATCGGGTTTTCGGGATTGTAGTCCCAATAATATTGGCCGCTACGCGCATTGGAGCCGCGCCGGTGATTGATGCGGGCGCGATTGGTCTCAAACTCGATGAAGGTGGGATAATGCCGGCCCGGCACGCGCACCTGATCGTCGGGCAAGCGCAGGGAATCGAGCAAATCGAGCGCTTGCGGCAAGCGCTCGATAAAGCGGCGCTCACCCGTCCATTCATAGAAATCCATCATTTGCGCGATATTGCCCGCCGTTGTGTGCGTGGCGTAGCTGTCGGGCTCGTAGGTGCGGGCGCCGATCGGGGCGAGCGTTTCGTGATGATGCTGCAAGCCCCAGGCCGGCTGGCTGCCCGTGCCTTGCGTGGCCGGGAAAATCTCCATCGCGCGGCGGATGGAGGCCAGCGCCCGCTCATCTCCGAGCGTGTGATAGACCATCAAAAGGAAAAGGATATTCGCATCAGCCACCGCATCATTGAAGGTGATGTACGGCGCATAGTGCGCCTCCCCCTCGACCCGCGGGAAACGCTGCGGCCAGCCGCCATTTTCGTATTGGCTATCGAGCACGAATTGGATCGCGCGCTGCAGCGGAGCCAATAGCCGCGCCTCGCGCCGCACCAAATAAGCGCGCAGCAGAAACTGCGAGGCCTCGGCCGTGCCTTCATCATCAAACGTGGCGTTGCCATCGTAATGATGGAATTCTTCAAGCCGCCAGCCGTTCTTGCCGATTGTATCGTACCAGCGGCGCATGCTGTCTTCGCCAGCGAAATCATGCATGTAATTCCACCCGCCTGAGGGCAGCTGCGCGGCGATTATGCCTTCGGCAACGCTCAGGGCGGCGCGATAGTAGAAATGATCGCCGGTGGCCTCGAAGCAATCGAGATAAAGGTGCCCCACCGTGGCCGTGCCCGGGGGCTGCATCCAGATCATGCTGGGATAGGCTTCCATCTCGCCCCAGCGGCGGGAGAAATCCGGCAGGTACGCCCACACATAGCCGCCGCGATAAGCGGCCTTCTCCAGCATGAATGCGGTGGCCCGCTTCATCGCAGCCAGGGCGGCGCGGCGATCAATGCCACCGGTGTCAGAAGCGGGCTCAAAAAAAGAGGCGCAAGCCCCGGTCAAAGCCGCCCCTGAGACGGCGGCCAAAAGGCTGCGCCGCGAAGTCGATCTGATCATCTGTCCTCCCCTTTACCGCACCGGGGCTGGAGCCGCCGGCGTCAGCAGGTGTTTCTTGATCTTGCCCGCGGCGGTGCGCGGAAATTCAGCCACAAAGCTGATGCTGCGAGGCACTTTATAGCCCGCGAGGTTCGCGCGGCAAAACTGAATCAGGTCAATTTCCGCAATTGAGGCCGCCTCGGGCTTCAACATCACGAAGGCATGGCCCGCTTCGCCCCATTTTTCGTCTGCAACGCCGACGATCGCAGCTTCCAGCACCGCAGGATGGCGCGCCAGCACGTTCTCGATCTCGGCCGGATAGACGTTCGAGCCGCCGGAGATGAACATCTCCTTGATCCGTCCAGCCACGTAATAGCAGCCATCGGCGTCGCGCCGGCCGATATCGCCGCTTTTCAGCCACCCATCCTCGGTGAAGGCTTTCGCCGTTTCGCCCGGCTTGTTCCAATAGCCGGGCGTCACGCCTGGGCCGCGCATCCAGATCTCGCCGCTTTCGCCTTCGGCCACATCGCGCCCCTGCCCGTCAACGATGCGCACATCGAGCAGCAATTGCGGCTTGCCGACTGAACCGATTTTGCTGAGCGCATCTTCGCGTGCAGCAACGAACGAGGTGGGCCCGGTTTCAGTCATGCCATAGCCGTTGCAGACGAGCGCGCCCTTAGCAGCAAAGCGTTCGGCCAGCACATCCGGCAATGGCGCGCCGCCGCAGCCCCAGGCGCGGACGTGCGCAAGATCGGCGGCATCAAATCCGGCATGATGCGCGAGCTGCTGATACACAGCCGGCACCGCGAAAAAGAGATCAAGCTTCGGCAGCAGCGCCATCACATCGTCAGCATCAAAGCTGGGCAGCACATGCACCGTACCGCCCGCCATCAGCACTGGCATGGCCAGCAGATGAATGCCGGCGGTGTGAAACATCGGCAGGAAATTCAGCGTATGATCGGCCTCGCGGATGCCGAACGCCTGGGTAGCGTGAAACGCGTTGATCACCGCCATTTGCAGGGTTTTTATCACCGCCTTCGGCTCGCCCGTGGTGCCGGAGGTGTAGATCAGCGTCCACACATCCTCCCCGCGCCAACGACGGCCAAGTTCAAGTGGGGCGGCGCGCGCCAGAAGCGCTTCATAATCACCGTCGAGCGCCAGAAGCGGGATGGCGAGCGCAGCAGCGACCGCTTCATCTTCCCTGCCGTGGATCACCAGCTTCGGCGCGCAATCGGCCAGCAAAGGCGCAAGCTCCGGCGCGGGCGCGCGCCAGGAGAGCGGAGCCAGAATCGCGCCCAGCTTCGCGGCGGCGAACATCAGCTCAAAAAACTCGATGCGGTTACGGCAGAGCACGCCGATGCGATCGCCATAGCCAACGCCGCGCGCGGCCAGCACGGCGGCGGCGCGTTCGGCGCGATCGTTCAATTGGGCATAGGTGTGCGCGCGCCCGCTCAGCGCATCGATAAGCGCAACACGATGCGGCGTCAGCGCCGCCCGCTTCGCACTGATGTCGACGAGGTCGACACCCATTTTCTCTCTCCCCTCCGAGGCGGCGCTTCAGCGGCGCCGTCCCCTCATTTTGGGCGCGGCGCAAGCCCGTTGATCATCAATTCAGCGGCGGCTTCGGAAACTGCGTCCACATCCGCATCATCTTCCCAGACACCGTATTTCAGGCCGAGGAAGGTGGAAGCGCCCATCAGCGCCCACACCCGCACTTCGTCATCGCCCGCGCTGATTTCGCCACGGCCTGCGGCTTGGCTCAATTGCTGGCGATAGGCTTCGGAGAAGACGTTGTAGTAATCCCGATACGCTTCAGGCGCGACAAATTGCGCCTCCATGACCACGCGATAGAGCGACTTGTGGCTCCGGGCGAATTCCAGATAGGCGCGGATGCCGAGCTTTTCGGCCTCAAGCCGGCTAGGCGCATCCTTGATGCTTTCGCGCAGCGCATGGCGCGTGCGCACGCCCATATCGGCCACGAGCGCGCGGAACACTTCCTCTTTCGACTTGAAATACACGTAGAACGTGCCGAGCCCGCAGCCGGCGCGCTGGGTGATGTTTGAGATCGCCGTCTCGTGGTAGCCGCGGGCGCCGAACTCTTCCCCCGCGGCATCCAACAAACGCCTCAGCGTGCGCCTGCCCCGCTCGGTTTTCGGGCCGGAGCGCTCCTCAGCCGCTGCAGATTGCGAACCTGAATATTGACTCATGTTTCAAGTTTCCGCTAAAGGGGGTCGCAACACAAGGAAAATCGGCCCGCACGCATGGGCCGGGGGGAAACGCCGGGCATGCCGGTTCATGTGCTCAGGGATGGGGCTGCCATCACCTACGCCGATCAAGGCGCGGGCGCTCCCTTCTTGCTGATCCATGGCTGGGCCGCTCATGGCGGGTTTTTCCGGGATCTCGCGGCGCGGCTTGCGCCAAACCGGCGCGTTCTGACGCTGACTCTGCGCGGCCATGCAGGCTCCGACCGAGGCGCGCTGCCTCTCAC
>DAORMO010000065.1:0-9126 GCA_035440585.1 Terricaulis sp. | reverse complement strand
CCATTGAAACGCTGGGCGAGGATATCGCGGAATTCGCCGCCGCGCTCGATCTAAAGGGCGCGACCGCGCTGGGCTGGTCGATGGGGGCGATGGCGCTCTGGTCTGCGGCAGGCGCGCTCGGTGATCGGCTTGAAGCGCTGATTGTCGAGGAAATGGCGCCGCGCCTGACCAATGACGCGGACTGGGGCTTTGGCCTCGGCGGCGGCTATTCGGAGGCCGACATCGCCGGCAGCCTTGAAGAGATGCAGGCCGATTGGCCCGCCTATGTGACGCGCTTTGCGCCGCGCATGTTTGCGCCGGCCGCGCGCGGCGAAAAGCCCAACCTGATTGAATGGGCGCGGGTTGAAATGTCCAAGGCCGATCCATCCGCGATGGCCTCGTTCTGGAATTCGATGGCGCGCCAGGATTTCCGCGCGCGCCTGCCTTTGATCACAGCGCCGATGCTCGTGCTGCACGGCGCGCAAAGCCAAATTTATCAAGATGGCGCGACGGCCTTCGTCGCCCAAGCCGCGCCAAACGGCGCGCACGTCATCATCCCTGGCGCGGGGCATGTGCCCCATCTCGAAGCGCCGGATGCGTTTTTTCAACAGATCGAGGCGTTCGCACGCACAACGCGGCGGCCCGAGATGAGGAGCGGAGGAGCAGTTCCATGAAGCGGTTAGGCCATACGGCGCGTTATGCGCTTTTGTTTGCAAGCGTGTGCGCAGCGCCGTTTGCGTTTTCCGCGCCGGCGATGGCGCAAGACGGCGTGACGGAGGACGAGGGCATCGTCGTCACCGCGCGCCGCCGCGCTGAAAGCCTGCAGGACGTGCCGATCGCCATCACCGTGCAATCAGCCGAGCAGCTCGAAAATCGCGGCGCGACCGACATCACCGTGCTGCAGCAAACCGTGCCGAACGCCACCGTGCAGGTGGCGCGCGGCTCGAACTCGACGCTGATCGCCTTCATTCGCGGCGTCGGCCAGCAGGATCCGCTCTGGGGCTTTGAGCCGGGCGTGGGCCTTTATGTCGATGACGTCTACATCGCCCGCCCGCAGGCTGCGGTGCTCGACATTTTCGATATCGAGCGCATCGAAGTGCTGCGCGGCCCGCAAGGCACGCTCTATGGCCGCAACACAATCGGCGGCGCGGTGCGTTACGTGACGCGCCTGATGGACAATGAGCAGCCGCACCTGACGGCCCGCATCAATTACGGCTCGTACAACCAGCTTGACGGCGTGTTCTCCGGCTCGCTGCCGCTTTCTGAAAACTTCGTGGTCGGCGGCGCCTTCGCGCTCTACAGCCGCGACGGCTACGGCACGAACCTCAACACCGGCAACGAGCACTACAACAAAGACGTGGACGCCTTCCGCGTCAGCGCGCAATGGACGCCGCTGGACAACCTCACCATCCGCTTCACCGCCGATGGCGTGGATGATGACAGCAACGCCCGCCACGGCTATCGCCTCACCAGCTTCCCCGCTGGCGGCGCGGCCTATGATCCGCTGCCGAGCGTTTACGACACCCGCGCCGGCGCCGGCGATCGCAACCACGTTGAGACTCGCGGCCAAGCGCTGCATGTTGATTGGGAAATCAGCGATGCGCTGACGTTCCGCTCGATCTCCGCATGGCGCAACGGCGAAACCCGCGGCAACATCGATTTCGACAACACCCCCAACCCGACGCTCGACATCCCCGCCTATTACGCGGACGAGCAATTCAGCCAGGAATTCCAGCTCCTGTTCGATGCCGGCCGCGTGCAAGGCGTCGCCGGCGTCTATTACATGGACGCGATGGCTGAAGGCGCGTTTGACACCGTGCTTGGCGGGCTGGGCCTTAGCATCCTGTCCGAAGGCCGCGTCGACACCCAATCGATCGCTGCGTTCGCGGATGTCAGCATCGACATCCTCGACAGCCTGGCGCTCTCAATCGGCGGCCGCTGGACCCAAGATGAAAAAGACGCGCGCGTGCTGCGCCAGACTTATGTCGGCATCCGCTCGCCCTTCTTCGGCAACTCGTCGGCGGTGTTGTTTGCGTCCAACACCAACTACACCAACAACGCCACGTTCGAGGAATTCACCCCGCGCGTCAGCTTGACCTGGAAGCCGATCGAAGAAATTTCGATCTACGGCTCCTACAGCCAAGGCTTCAAGTCCGGCGGCTTTGACATGCGCGGCGACGCCTCGCTGACGCCAAGCACTGTGGACGGCTATGATCCCGAGTTTGTCGACACCTACGAAATCGGCTTCCATTCCGGCTTCCTGCGCGGGCGCGTGAATGTCAGCGGCGCGGTGTTCTTCTCTGAATACACCGACATGCAAATCACCCGTCAGGAGCCGACCATCACCGGCGGCATCGCCTCTTACGTCGACAACGCGGCGGAAGCGGAAATGTGGGGCGCTGAACTCGAAGGCCGCGTCTTCTTGACCGATAACCTCACCGCGAACTTCGCCATCGGCTACATCGAAGGTGAGTTTGGCGAGTATCGTTCGAGCGCTGTCGTCGCCAACCCGGCGCCGCCGCCGGCCACGATCGTTGTGCCGATCGATCTTTCAGGCTCCGCCGGCTTCCAGAACACGCCCGATCTCACCGGCGCGTTCTCACTCACTTACGCGGCCAATGTCGCGGGCGGCATCCTGGCGATCACGCCTTCGGTGTCCTATCGCAGCGACAGCCAAATGTTTGAGTTCGCCAACCCGACGCTCGATCAGGATGCCTACACGCTCTACAACGCTTCGGTGACGTGGACGTCTGAGAACGATCGCTTCCGCCTTGGCCTGCACGGGCTGAACCTCTCCGACGAAGAATATCGCGTCGGCGGGTACAACTTCCCGGGCGCCACGTTCGGCAATTCCATCATCGGCTTCTACGGCCCGCCGCAAACTTTCACGGCCTCCGTCGAAGTGCGCTTCTAATCTCTCCTCCCCGAGAGGTTTACTCCACGGCGGCGCGAACAATGCTCGCGCCGCCGTTTTCTTTTGCGTAGAGCTTGCCCATGACCACTGACGCAACCGCAAAGCCCGAAGCCCCCTCCTATCGCTATTGGGTGCTTGGCCTGCTTTTCATCGCCTACACGTTCAACTTCATCGATCGTCAGATCATGGGCATCCTCAACGTGCCGATCCAAACTCAGTTGGGCGCGACCGATGAGCAGATGGGCCTTTTGGGCGGGCTTTCGTTTGCGTTGCTTTACACTGGGCTTGGCATTCCCATCGCCTTCCTGGCCGACCGCTGGGATCGCTCCTGGATCATGACGATCGCGCTTGCGCTGTGGAGCGGCTTCACCGCCGTATGCGGCTTGGCGCAAAACTACGTGCAGCTCTTCCTCGCGCGCATGGGCGTCGGTGTGGGCGAAGCCGGCGGCGTGGCCCCGGCCTATTCGCTGATCTCAGACTATTTTCCGCCGAAGGAGCGCGCGCGCGCACTCGCGGTCTATTCGTTCGGCATTCCGATCGGCTCGGCAGCTGGCATTGCGCTTGGCGGCATCGTGGCCAGCCTCGTCGATTGGCGCGTCGCGTTCATCGTCGTGGGCCTTGCCGGCGTTTTGTTCGCGCCGATCTTCCGTATTTTCGTCAAAGAGCCCAAGCGCGGCCGCTATGATGTGAAAGCCGATGCGCCCGCAGCGCCGGCGGCCAAGCGCGCCGGCTTTTTTGAAGCGCTGGGCTACATCACGAAAAAACCGAGCTTCTGGCTGCTTTCAACCGGCGCCGCGTGCTCCTCCATGATGGGCTATGGCTCCTTCTATTGGATCCCCACCTTCCTGCAGCGCTCCTACGGCTTTGACTTGCAGCAAGCAGCGTTCTTCTACGCCTCAGTGTTGCTGATCGGCGGCGTGGCCGGCGTGTGGCTCGGCGGCTTTTTGGGTGACAAGCTGGGCGCGCAGAAGCGCGCGATGTTTGCGCTGGTGCCGGCTGCTGCGTGGCTGCTGGCGATGCCGTGCTATGCGGTGGGGCTGCTTTCGCCTTCGCCCGCGATGGCGTTCTTCCTCTTCCTGGTGCCCACCGCGCTTGGGCTTGTGTGGCTCGGCCCGGTGATCGCCGCCGTGCAGCATCTGGCGCCTGCGCACATGCGCACCGTGGCGTCCGCAAGCTTTCTCTTCATCAACAATCTGATCGGCATTGGCGTCGGCACCTGGGCGCTGGGGCGCCTCTCAGACGCGCTCTCAAGCCAGTATGGCGAAGAAAGCCTGCGCTACTCGATCCTTTACGGCACCGGCTTCTACGTGATCGCCGCGATCCTCTACCTGATCGCCTCCCGCTCGCTGAAGCGCGATTGGGTGGACTGAGTCACGCGCTTGGACCGCCGGCGCCCTCGCCGGCGCCAAACGCTTCCCCGCCAAGCCCCGGACCTGGATCCGGGGCGCGAGCGGGGATCCAGCGCTGCGGCAGCGGCTCTGGATCCCGGCGCTCGGCCGGGAAGCGTTGTGACTTGAATATAACTGACCAGTCAGTTATATTCACCCCATGCCCGCAACCCCCTCCCCCAAAACGCGAAAACCGTCCGCAGCGCGCTGGAAGCGGAGGGCGCAGGCGCGGCCGGAGGAGATTCTGGAGGCGGCGCTGGCGGAGTTCACAGAACGCGGCTTCGAGGCCGCCCGGATGGAGGACATCGCCAAGGCCGCCGGCATCTCCAAGGCGGCGATCTACCTCTATTTCCCCTCCAAGATGGCGCTGCTGGAGGCGCTGATCGAAGCCAAGGTGGCGCCGATCACGGAGCAGGTGGCCGCGCTTTCCGCGGCGGGGCTCCCCAATCCCAAGCACGCGCTGCGGGCGCTGGCCGATATGGCCACACACCGCATGGCCGATCCAATGATCGTGGCCGTGCCGCGCCTGGTGCTCGGGCTCTCGGGCCGCTTCCCAGAGATCGCCGATTATTATCGCACGCACGTGGTGGAGAAGGCGCGCGCCGCGCTTGAAGCGCTCGTGCGCGCGGGCGTGAAACAGGGCGTGTTTCGCAACGTTGATCCGCGCGCCGCGACGCGCGCGATGATCGGCCCCCTCTTTTTTGAAGCGCTGTGGACGCACGTGCTGCGCGGGGAAAGCGCGCTCAGCGATCCGCACGCGCTGGTGAACCACCAATTCGACATCCTGCTGAACGGGCTGGAGCAACGCGCATGAAGCGCACCCTTATTCTTTCCCTCGCCCTCCTCATCACCGCCTGCAGCGGCGCGCGCAGCGACGTGCTGCAAGGCTATGGCGAGGCCGATTACATCTATGTCGCCAGCCAAGAGGCCGGCGTGATCGGCGATCTTCTGGTGCGCGAGGGCGATGCAGTGGAGGCCGGCCAGGCTGTGTTCGCGCTCGATCGCGATCGCTTGAGCCTTTCGGCCCAAAGCGCCGCGGCGCAAGCGGCGGCGGCGTCCTCAGCGGTGCGCTCAGCGGAGGCGGATGCAGCGCTAGCGCGCAGCAATTTCGCGCGCGGGCAAGAATTGTTTGAACGCGGCTTTTATCCGCAAGCACGGCTCGATTCCGATCGCGCCAGCCTTGATGCGGCCAGCGCCCGCCTCACCCAAGCGCGGCGCGAAGCCAGCGCGGCGGGCGCACAAACAGATTTGGCGCGTACGCGCATGGGCGATCTCTCCGTCGCCGCGCCGCGCGCGGGCGTGATTGAGCGCATCTATTATCGCCCCGGCGAGGTGATCGCCGCGGGCGCGCCGGTGGCGGCGCTGCTTGCGCCAGAAAACATGAAAGTGCGCTTCTTTGCGCCGCAGGATCGCCTGAGCGAATTTCCCGTGGGCGCGCGCGTCCTGATTTCGTGCGACGGCTGCGGCGAGCCTGTGGCTGCGCGCGTCAGCTATGCCTCGGCCGAGCCGCAATTTACACCGCCGGTGATCTATTCGCTCGATCAGCGCGATAAGCTGGTGTTCCTGATTGAAGCGCGGCTTGACGCGCCCAGCGCGATCCGGCCCGGCGCGCCTGTTGATGTGCGGCTTGCGCCATGAGCGAGCCGCTCGTCATCGACGTGACGGGGCTCACCAAAAGCTTCGGCGCGCGCAAAGTGGTCGATAATTTCGATCTCAAAGTGCCGCGCGGGGCGATCTACGGCTTTCTCGGCCCCAACGGCTCGGGCAAAACCACCACCATCCGCATGGTGTGCGGGCTCTTGAAGCCCGAAGCCGGCCAAGGCCGCGTGCTTGGCTTTGACGTTCTGCACGAGAGCCTAAAGATCAAAGAGCGCGTCGGCTACATGACGCAGAAATTTTCGCTCTATGAAGATCTCTCGATCCGCGAAAATCTGGAATTCATCGCCCGGCTCTATGGGCTTGATCGCCGCAAAGAGCGCGTGGATCACGCGCTGGAGGATTTGGGCCTCACTGAGCGGCAAACCCAGCTTGCGGGAAAACTCTCCGGCGGCTGGAAGCAACGCTTGGCGCTGGCGGCTTGCATGATCCATGAGCCGGAGCTGCTGCTGCTGGACGAGCCAACCGCCGGCGTTGATCCCAAAGCGCGGCGCGATTTCTGGGACGCGATCCGCCGCTATGCGGCGCAAGGTGTCACTACTTTGGTTTCCACGCACTATATGGACGAAGCGGTGCAGTGCGATTCTATCGCCTACATCGCTTACGGCAAAAAGCTGCTCGATAGCCACACCGCCGATATTCCTAAGCAAATCGGCCTTTCCGCTTGGCGCATCGAAGGCCGGCCGCTGATCGATGTGCAACACGCGCTGGAAGCCGATCCACGCGTTGAGCTGGTGGCGCGCTTTGGCGCGGCGATCCATGCCTGCGCACGTGAGCCGGGGCCGCTGGAAGCAGCGGTGAAGGCGGCGCAAGCGGCGCACCCGCATGTGGCGATCAGCAAAGTCGAGGCCGGCTTCGATGAGATTTTCATCTATCTAATGGCCGGCGCGGCGGATAATTTCCAATGAGGCTGCCCGCGCTTTTCAATCTGCCGGCGCTTGATCTTTCTTGGGCGCGCATTGCGGCGGTGTTCCTCAAAGAACTCGTGCAAATGCGCCGCGATAAGCTCACCTTCGGGATCATGGTGGCGATGCCGATCGTGCAGCTGATCCTGTTCGGCTACGCCATCAACACCGATCCGCGCCACATGCCCGCCGTGATCGAAATGCGCGAAGACGGCCCGCTCACACGCGCGTTTCTCGCCTCGCTGCATGCGTCCTCTTACGTGGACATCGTCGCCGTCGTCACGAACGCGGATGAAGGCGATCGGATGCTGCGCTCGGGCGAAGCAAATTTTATCATCTCGATCCCCGAAGGCTTTGAGCGGCGGCTGGTGCGCGGGGAAACGCCGCAAATCCTGCTGGCGGCGGATGCAAGCGATCCGATCGCGGCGGGCGGGGCCATTTCCGCGATTGAGCGCGTGGCGCAGCAGGCGTTCGCGCCTTCGTTCCAAGGCCCGCTCAGCGGGCTTGCGCGCGCGCCGCCGCCTTACGAAATCGTGGTGCACCGCCGCTTCAATCCGGCGGGGGAAAGCGCGTTCAATATCGTGCCCGCCCTGCTCGGCATCATCCTCACCATGACCATGGTGATGATCACCTCCATTTCGCTCACGCGCGAGAGTGAGCGCGGCACGATGGAAAATCTGCTGGCCACGCCCGTGCGCCCGATCGAGGTGATGATCGGCAAGACAACGCCCTACATCGCCATTGGCGCGATCCAAGTCGGCATCGTGCTGGTGATGGCGACGATGCTGTTTCGCATCCCGTTTACCGGCTCGCCGCTGGCGTTCACGCTCGGCACCGCTCTGTTCATCTTCGCCAATCTGATGCTGGGCTACCTCATCTCCACCATTGCGCGCACGCAAATGCAGGCGATGCAGACGACGTTCTTCGTGTTTCTGCCCTCGATCCTGATGTCGGGCTTTATGTTTCCGTTCAAGGCGATGCCGCATTGGGCGCAATGGATCGGCGAAGCGCTGCCGATCACGCACTTTCTGCGCATCGTGCGCGAGGTGGTGCTAAAGCAAGCTGGCCTTGCCGATATCGTGAACGACCTTGGCCCGCTAGCGCTGATCACCCTCGTGCTCGCCAGCTTCGCGCTGCTGCGTTTCCGCAGCACGCTGGATTAAGCGCGGGCGGCGCTGAGCGATGCATCCGGCGCCGGCAGCGCAAGCGCTGCGAACAATTCCTGCACGATCGCCTCGCCCGCGCCCGCTTGCGCCAGCATGCCGAGCCGATCCATCACTTCGGTGATTTCGCCCAGCGGGCGCTGCGGCGAGAGCGCGGCCTGCACGCCCTCCGCTTCGCACGGCAGCACCTCTTCATCGGCGCCGATCAACGTCTCGTGCAGCTTTTCACCCGGGCGCATGCCGACATAGGTGATCTTCATATCCTCATCGGGGCGCAGCCCGTTCAAACGGATAACATCGCGCGCCAGCTCCACCACCGGCAGAGGCTCGCCCATGTCGACCACCAAAGTCGCCCCGCGCGGGGTTTTGGCGTCGAGCCCGATGGCGGCCGCCTGCAGCAACACGTCCGCCGCTTGCGGGATGGAGAGGAAATAGCGCGTCACCGTCGCGTCCGTGACGGTGAGCGGGCCGCCTGCGGCGAACTGCGCCTCAAAAATCGGCGCCACTGAGCCCGTGGAGCCGAGCACGTTGCCAAGCCGCACCGCGACCGCGCGCGGCCCGCCGGTGCGATCGAGCGCATGGCAGTACAGCTCGCCCAAGCGCTTTGAAGCACCCATTACACTCGATGGATCGGCCGCCTTATCGGTCGAGACAAAAACCATCTCCGCGCCAGCGGCGCGCGCGGCCTCCGCCACATTGCGCAGCCCGCCAACATTTGTAAGCACGCCTTCGCTCGGAAATTGCTCCACCATCGGCACCTGCTTGAGCGCCGCGGTGTGGAACACGATGTCCGGACGCTCACGCCCAAACCAGCGATTGATGGCGGCGCGATCGCGAATATCAGCCAAAGCTGGCGTTGCATCGCGTAATTCGAGGCTGGCGCGATAGAGATTGTATTCGGAACTATCGAGCAGCGTCAGGCGCTGCGGGCCAAGCGCGGCCACGCGGCGGGCCAGCGCCAAGCCGATCGAGCCGCCGCCGCCGGTGACGAGCACCACGCGACCTCCGACCTGGCTGCGCAGACTGAAATCGACGAAGAGATCGGGATCGAGGTGGCGTTCCCAGTAATCCCACAGGCGCCAGGCGTAGTCCTCCAGCCGCGGCACCGCAATGCCCGTGCC
>DAORMO010000064.1:9906-14800 GCA_035440585.1 Terricaulis sp. | reverse complement strand
CGGCCAGTGCGCCATACCCGGCGCCCGCATTGCCGAGCGGGACGGCGCGCGCTCTCGCGACGTAAGCGGCGCGGCCCAGGGCGTTGTAAGGCGGGGTTTGGCCCCAAGCCTTATCGCCGCCATTGGCGAGATCGTAGAGGATCGCGGTGGGGATCACCGGCGATGGCGGTACGCCGGGCTGGGGGATAAGGGCATAGCCCCGCCCCTCCGCGCCCATGGCGGCGGCGACGCCGTCAGCGGCCCCGAGCCCGTAGACTGAGCCGCCCGAGAGCACGATCGCGTCCACCGCATCCACAAGATTTTCCGCCGCCAGCGCGTCGGTTTCGCGCGTGCCGGGCCCGCCGCCGCGCACGTCCACGGCCGCAACCGCGCGCTGATCCGGCACGATGACGGTAACGCCCGTGCGCGCCGCTTCATCGTGCGCGCAGCCGATGGCGAGGCCAGGCACGTCAGCGAGAGAATTGGCGGGGCCAGGATGTGACATGCGCCCATATGGCGCGCAGAAGCCGCCAAGGCAAAGCACGCCTCAAGGTTTTCTCTGCCTCAAGGTTTGCTCTTGAGGGGTTTTCTCTCGCCGAGCGCGGCGTGTAGGTAGGTGTGATGACTCATACCAACGTCGCTTTCGCGCGCTTCGGCGCTTTGGTTATGGCGCTGATGCTGGCTGCGTGCGTCAGCACGCAAACGCCAGGCGCGCCCCAACGTCAAACCGCAGCGCCGCCTCCGCGCGGCGAAGCGATGGCGACAGCGGCGAGCCCCTATGCGGTGCAAGCGGCGCTGGCGATGCTGGAGGATGGCGGCAGCGCGGTGGATGCGGCGATCGCGGCGGAGCTGGTGCTGGGGCTGGTGGAACCGCAAAGCTCGGGCATTGGCGGGGGCGGGTTTCTGCTGTTCTACAACGCGCAGAACCGGCAATTGAATGCGTATGACGGGCGCGAGCGGGCGCCGGCGGGCGCAAGCCCTTCGATGTTTCTCGACAATCGTGGCCGGCCGATTGCGTTCCTCGATGCGCAGGCGAGCGGACGCTCAATTGGCGCGCCATCGCTGATGCATATGCTGAAGCTGGCGCATGAGGATCATGGCCGCCTGCCTTGGGCGCGCCTCTTCGGCGATGCAATTGGCGCTGGAAGGGTTTGAAGTCTCCCCGCGCCTGGCGACGCTGATCGCGGCCTATGCCGAGCGCGGGCGGCTGCGCGCCGATTTCGGCACGCGCGGCTATTTCTTCGACCGTGAGGGCAATCCGCTGCAGGCGGGCGCGGTGCTGCGCAATCCGCAATATGCACTGACGCTCCAGGCGCTGGCCGAGCAAGGGCCGCAAGCGCTGACGCAAGGCCCGATCGCGGACGCCATCGTGGCCGCAGCCCAGCGCAATCCGCGCGGCGGAGCGCTGACGCTTTCAGATCTGCAAGCGGTGGAGGCGCGGCGGCTTGAGCCGGTGTGCGGCGCCTATCGCGTCTATCGTGCGTGCACGGTGGGGCCGCCCAGCTCCGGCAATGCGGTGCTGGCGATCCTTGGGCTTTATGAGCGCGCGCGCCCGCAACCGGGCGGGCTGGATAACGCCGATGATTGGTCCGCGTTCTTGTGGGCGAGCCGCCTCGCCTACGCAGACCGCGATCATTACATGGCCGACGATGCGTTCGCGCCGGTGCCGACGCGCGAATTGATCGCGCCGGCTTATCTCGATGAGCGCGCGCGGCTGATTGATCTCACACGCGCGCCGACCAGCACGCCCGCCGGCATGCCGGCGGGGCCGGAGCTCTATGAGCGCTGGGGCCGCTCAGGCGGGGATGACAGCGGCACGACGCATCTTTCGATCGTCGATAGCTGGGGCAACGCTGTGGCGCTCACGGCCACGATCGAATCCGGCTTTGGCGCGCAGCGCATGGTGGGCGGGTTTCTGCTCAACAATCAGCTGACGGATTTTTCGTTTGAGCCTTCGATCAACGGCTTGCCGGTGGCCAATGCGGTGGAGCCGCGCAAGGCGCCGCGCTCTTCGATGTCGCCGATGATCGTGCTCAATCAGGATGGCTCGCTTGAGCTGGTGATCGGCTCGCCGGGCGGCTCGGCGATCATTGGCTATGTGGCGCGCGCCACCATCGGCATCCTCGATTGGGGGCTCGGGGTGCAGCAGGCGATCGACGTGGGCAACGCCACCGCGCGCGAAGCGCCCGCGCGCATCGAAGCCCCGCGCATGCCGGCCGGCGTGCTGCGCGCGCTGACAACGCGCGGCTGGACCGTGCAGGAAAGCGCGCTGGAAGCGAGCGGATTGCATGCGATCCGCGTCACGCCGCAAGGACTCGAAGGCGGCGCCGACCCAAGGCGCGATGGCATCGTGGGGCGGCTGCCGGTGGAAGCGCCCCCGGCGGCGATCGGGCAGTGAGCGCAGCTCCAAATTTTGCTATTGTGACCCGATTGCAGAAGTTTGACATTCCGCATCCAGAACACCCAACCATAAAATTTCATTGTCAGGTGTCGCCGCGATCCTGACGCACTGTCCGGAGAGATTCGGACCACCTGCGACGACCGTGTTCTGAAACCCGGGGATGTGCGACAAACGCGAGACGACAAACCTGCGCCCCTCCACATCGAAGTGCTGCGGACTTCCGCGCCAATCATCAGGTTGGAAATTGGAGACTACTCCTTCGACCAGTTCGTAGTCTCCATGAGTATAAAGCGCTCTTAAGCGATTGTGCTCGCGCCAGTTCCAGTAGACCGTAAACGGAGCGGCCACGATCGCTACAATTGCGACGCACACGCCGAATATCCGCGCGCCTGGGATTTCGTCAGCGAGCCACGTAATCGCGGCAATTATTGCCGCAACCATCAGCAAGAAAGGGCCGGATTTCCAATCATCGAACGGCTCTCGCGTGATGTCGAATATGACGATCGCGTCAGCAGCAAGGTGCGCGGCAGGCATTTGTGAACGACGTCCTTCCCTAATCTGCGCATCACCCCGCCGGCAACGTAATCCGAAACGTCGCGCCTTCGGCGCCGTTGCGGGTGAGTTCGAGTTCGCCGCCCATGGCGCGGGCGAGTTCGCGTGAGATGGCAAGGCCAAGGCCTGTGCCGCCCGCTTCGGGCGCGGCGGAGACGAACGGCTCAAACAAGCGCTTGCGCAAATTGGCCGGCACGCCGGGCCCGCGATCCACCACCTCGATCTCGCAGCGGCCTTCGACGCGCAGGCCGCGCACGGTGATGAGCTTATCGCGCCGCGCGTGGCCGCTCATGGCTTGGGCGGCGTTGCGCGCGAGATTGTTGATGATGCGGTGCAGATGTTCGGGATCGGCGATGGCGGCGAGACCCTTATCGATCTCGATGCGCGCGGCCACGCCCTCAAAGCCGAGCAGCGCGTCCGAGAGCGCTTCTTCCGCCACTGGGGCCACCTCGACACGGCGCAGCTCCGGCGCTTTTTCATCGGCGCGGCCGTATTTCAGCGTTGAGGCGGCAAGGCCGGCGGCGCGATCGATGGTGCGCTCAAGCCGCGGCGCCAGGCGGCGCACATCGGGATCTTCAGAGCGGCCAAGCCGATCGGCCACCAGCTGCGCGGTGGAAAGCATATTGCGCAAATCGTGCCCGATGCGCGCCACCGCACCGCCAAGCGCGGCCAAGCGCTCGCGCTGCTTGAGCGCATTGCGCACCTGCTCGGCCATGTCGGCGGCGGCGCGCTGGGCGCGGCCAATCTCATCGGCGCGCGCGCTGCGCGGGAAATTGATCGACACATCCTCGGGCCGATTGCGGAATTGCTCGATACTGCGCGTGAGATCATGCATCGGGCGCACGAACAGCATGGTCAGCGCGAGATAGATCACAGCCCCGGCCAGCAACAGGACCAGCGTGGAGAACCAGGCAAAGTCCTTGGCGAAATTGTTCATCGCGCGCTTGAGCGCTTCCTCGCGCAGCACGATCTCGATGAATTGGCCGCTTTCAAAGCGCGGGCGCGCGCGCACCTGCAGCACCCGCCCATCCGGCGCAAACCAAGTTTGAAACGCCCACCAGAACCGCTCCGCATCTGAAGCGCTGGTGTAATCGTAGATGACGAGAGCACCGCGCGGCGGGGTTTCAAAGCTCTCAAGCAGCAATACCCGCTCGCCCTCGCGCTGCAGCGCCGCGCGCAGCACGCCGGCATTATCGAGCAATTCGTATTCCAGCGATTCCGCGATGGCGAAATCGGGCGAGCCCTCCAGCGCCAGGGCGGCGATCTGGGACAGGTTCATCCGCTCGCGCAGCCAGGTTTCGTGGAAGGTGGCCATGGCCGGAGCGAAGATCATGACGTTGCCGGCCAGGATCGCCAGCAGCGTCAGCCCCAGCAGCTTGCCCGCCAGGCTCTCGACAAAGCCGCGCACCGCCCGCCAGGGCTTGGAAAGGGGGCCAGGGGCGCGCGGTTCAGGCATCGGCCCCCTGACCTAGCGCATGCTGCGGGTTCTGTCGTGGCGCACGGTTTCCCATCCGCGAATTCATGCGGCGGTTTGGCCCTACCCGGTTAAGCTGTGGATAGCGCCGGTTCCCTCCCCCCCCCTCAAACCGGCGCGGAGCCGCCGCCATGCGCCGCAAAAACACCCCCCGCAGCCGCGTTGTCTGGATTGTCGCCGGGATGTGGGCGTGCGCGGCCTTCATTATTGTGGCGCAGGGCCTCTTGGCTTGACGGGATGGGGGCGCTGGGGTAATGCCCGCCCCTTCATTTTTTCGAGAATTGACCGAGGCCAGACGTGAGCACCAAGCGGACCTACCAGCCGAGCCGGCTTGTGCGGAAGCGCCGCCACGGGTTCCGCGCCCGTATGGCGACCAAGGGCGGCCAAAAAGTGCTGTCGCGCCGCCGCGCCAAGGGCCGCAAGCGCCTTTCGGCCTAGCAGCGAACCTGCGGCACAGCGGTTGCCCGGAGTGCGGGAGGCGGTGCCGT
>DAORMO010000064.1:4336-9896 GCA_035440585.1 Terricaulis sp. | reverse complement strand
CCCCCAACCTCCCATCCAACGCCTGAAAAAACGGGCGCAATTTCTGTTTGTCCGCGCCGGCGCCCGCGCTGCGCGCGGGGCTGTGCTGGTGGAAGCCAGGAAGCGCCCCGAGGGCGGGGCCGCCATTGGCGCGGGCTTCACCGCCAGCAGAAAGATCGGCAACGCCGTCATCCGCAACCGGGCGCGCCGGCGGCTGAAAGAGGCCGCGCGCCAGCTTTTGCCCGAACATGGCCTCCCCGGCGCCGATTATGTGCTGGTGGCGCGACGATCCACCCCGGACGCCCCCTGGCCCGCCTTGCTTGACGATCTTAAGAGCGCGTTGATAAGGCTCCGCGCCGATCTTGAAGCCGGCCCGCGCGCCGCGCGATCCCCCAAACGCTCCAGCGAAAGCGACTAACCTCATGGCATACCGCGGCGGCCCGGAGCCCCAAGACACGCGCAACGTCTTCCTCGCCATCGGCCTCTCGCTGGCGATCTTTTTGGGCTTTGAATTTTTCTACAACGCCCCTGCGCGTGAGCGCGCGCTGGCTGAGCGCGCCGCCGTAGAAGAAACCCGCGCCGCGCAGGAGGCTGAGCAGATCGCCGAAGGCGGCGCGCCGGCCGCCCCTTCGGGCCCTGTCACGCGCGAGCAAGCCATCGCCAGCAATGGCGCGGGCGGGCGCATCGTGATCGAAACACCCACCGCGCGCGGCGCCATCGCGCTGAATGGCGGGCGCTTCGATGATTTGAGCCTCATCAATTATCATAAGCAGCGCGACCCAGCTTCGGGCGATGTGACGCTGCTTTCGCCGATCAACAGCGAATACGGACACGACGCCTTCTTCGGCTGGGAGCTGCAATCAGGCTCAGACACCGCGACGATCGCGGGCGCCGATACAGCCTGGAGCGCACCCGAAGGCGCGCGGCTGACGCCGCAAACGCCGGTGACGCTGACGCTCACGGGCGCGAACGGCATCACACTTGAGCGCACGATCGCGGTGGATGAGCATTATATGTTCACCATCACCGAGGTGGTGCGCAACGCCGGCGAGGCGACAGCTTCGGTGCGGCCATTCGGCGTGGTGCGCCGCCAGGGCATGCCGGAAAATTACCGGAACAACCCGATCGTGCATCAGGGCCTGATCGGCGTGTTCGGTGAGCAGTACGAGCACGTGACGTTCCAGAACGCCGATAAGCACGCGCGCGATAAAGCGCGCGGCCGCGCCGGCGAGAATGAGCGCATCGAGGAGCGCCAAGGCCAAGGCGGCTGGTTCGGCATCACCGAACATTATTGGCTCGCAGCCATGGTGCCCGATCAGAACGAGCGCTATTCGGCCTTCTACGACGCGCGCCCGGAAAACAATCGCAACGATTATCGCGCCGCCTATCGCGGCCAATGGCGCGATGTGCCGGCCGGCGGGGAGATCACCTATACGCAGCGTTTCTACGCCGGCGCCAAAGAGGTGGAGCTGCTGCAGGCCTATGAGAAAGGCGAAGACGGCGCCCAGCCGATCCCGCGCTTCGATTGGGCGATCGATTGGGGCATGTTCTGGTTTTTAACGCGCCCATTCTTCCTGTGGCTGCTGCATCCGCTTGGCCAATGGGCCGGCAATTTCGGCATCGCCATCTTGCTCAGCACCATCGTCATCAAGGCGCTGCTGTTCCCGCTCGTCTACCAATCGTTCAAAGCGATGGCGAAGATGCGCGGGCTGCAGCCGAAGATGAAGGATATTCAGGAGCGCTACGCCGCCGATAAGCAGCGCCAGCAGCAAGAGATGCTGAAGCTCTATCAAACCGAGAAGATCAATCCGGTGGCCGGCTGCGTGCCGATCCTTTTGCAGATCCCGGTGTTTTACGCGCTCTACAAAACGCTGACGGTGACGATCGAGATGCGGCACGCGCCGTTCTTCGGCTGGATCCAGGATCTCAGTGCGCGCGATCCCACTTCGATCTTCAATCTGTTCGGGCTGTTGCCGTTTGGCATTCCGGAAAGCTTCTTGGGCGGGGCGCTGCTGATTGGCGCGTGGCCGGTGCTGTATGGCGTTTCCATGTGGATGCTGCAGGCGCTTTCGCCGCCGCCCACCGATCCGATCCAGAAGCAGATTTTCGGGCTGCTGCCGTTTGTGTTCACGATCCTGTTCTCAGGCTTTGCGGCAGGGCTTGTGATTTATTGGACATGGTCGAACACGCTGTCGATCCTGCAGCAATACGTGATCTCGCGCCGCCAAGGCGTCGAAACGCAATTTGACCTCTTCCTCAAAAAGCATTTCGGCAAAGACAAAGATAAGCCCGCGCCGACGAAATAGCTCAGCTGCGCAGGAGCGGCGCGTTCATCGCAGGACGCGCCGCGCTTGCCGGCCAGGCGCGCGCGGCCACTCCGCCCTGCTCGGCGTAGCGCACCGCATGCGCCAGCCCGCGCCACACCGCCGTATCGTCTTCAAGCAGCCGCACCGGAATATCGGCCACGTAAAGCGTCATAGGCCCGCGGCGGCGGAACCGCTGCACCACGCCCTGATCATGCAGGAACGGCGCAAGC
Organism: Terricaulis sp.; assembly: GCA_035440585.1. Taxonomy (GTDB): domain Bacteria; phylum Pseudomonadota; class Alphaproteobacteria; order Caulobacterales; family Aquidulcibacteraceae; genus Vitreimonas. The sequence goes on along the minus strand of DAORMO010000064.1, from coordinate 7,381 downwards.
GCCTTCGCCAGCGCCCCAGCGATGACAACACCGGCCCGCGCGCCGGCGGCAAGGCAAGCGTCGCCCGCGAATGTCGCCAAGCTGCGCGCAACCACTTGGCACGCCTTCACCGCCGCCGGCGAAGCGCCCGCAAGAGCCGCTGCGACCACCTCTTCAAAGTTTTGCAGCACCGCGCGCTCGCCATTGACCTGCGCGAACACGCGATAGGCGGCGCACACGCCCTCAGCACTGATCACATCCTCGAAGGTGATGTAATTGCGCCCAGGCAGCAGCGCGCGCCACAGCTCCATCTCATCGAGATCGCAAGCGGCGTAGGCTTGATGCCCGCCTTCGCTCTCGAACGCCTGCCAGCGGCCGTCGATCTTCTGCAGGATCGCCATGCCGAGCCCCGCATTGGGGCCAACGGTCACGATCGCCGAGTCAGCATCGCCCGCCCCTTCAGCCACGGTCGAAAACGCTTCCGCCGGGCAGAACATCGAGCCCAGCGCCATGGCGACGAAATCATTCTTCAGCAGCACGCTGGAAAAGCCATGCCGCCGCTGCAGCTGGCGCGCGGAGACCACGAAACTGTCGCTGGTGATGCGCGCGTGCTGGCCTTCCACCGGCCCGCCGACCGCGAAGGCGGCTTCGCGCGGCGCCTCGGGGAACCCAGTGAGGAACGCGCGGATGCGCTCCTCAAATTGCTGAGAATCGCCGCGCTCAAACCGCGCCTGGCCGACGATCTCCATCTGACCGCTTTCGAAACGGATGAGCGCAATCCGCGCGCGCACGCCAACAACCTCGCCTACAACGAGTTCTTGCAAGGCAGCCTCCCTTATCTTTGTTCTTTGCCGCGACGCTAAGCCGAGTCGAAACGGGCGTAACCCTGGGTTAAGTCGCCTCCAAGATTGGAACACCATGGACGAAGACGAAGCAGAGCGGATTGAAGCGGGGCGGCTCTTGTTTGCCGGGCCGGTTGCGTTTGAGCGCGGCGTGACGGCGCTGGACAATCTGCCGGCGGGCGATGTGGCGGAGATTGCCTTCGCGGGGCGCTCCAATGTCGGCAAGTCGAGCCTCATCAACGCCTTGACCGGGCGCAACAAGCTGGCGCGCGCCTCGACCGAGCCGGGGCGCACGCGTGAGCTCAATTTCTTCCGCCTGGGCGAGGTGTTGCGGCTCGTGGATCTGCCCGGCTTTGGCTACGCCAAGGCCCCGAAAACCGAGATCGCGCGCTGGAGCGCGCTGACGCGCGACTATCTGCGCGGCCGCCCCGAGCTGAAGCGCGTGATCCTCTTGGTGGACGCACGCCACGGCCTAAAGCCGCATGACAAGGATGTCATGGAAATCCTCGATACCGTGGCGGTGATCTATCAAATCGTGCTGACCAAGGCCGACAAGCTCAAAGCCACTGAATTGGCCGAGACTTTGGCCGCCACGCAGGCCGCCATCGCCAAGCGCCCCGCCGCGCATCCGCTGATCATCGCCACCTCGTCGGAAACGGGGCTGGGGATTGAAGCGCTGCGGGCTGAGATCGCGGCCTTGGCGTAAAGCCCCGAACCGCTTAGGAACCGGCAGTGACCAACAAGCCTCCGCCTAAAAACCCGCTGGCCGCGCTCGAGAACGGCCTCGCCACCGCCAAGACCCTGGCGGAGGCCCTGCCCTTTATTCAAATCTACGACCGCGAGACGGTGGTGGTGAAATATGGCGGGCACGCCATGGGCGATACCGAAACCGCCCGCAAATTCGCCGCAGACATCGTGTTGTTGAAGCTCGTTGGCATTCACCCGGTCGTCGTGCACGGCGGGGGGCCGCAAATCTCCCGCATGTTGGAAAAGGCCGGCGTGAAATCTGAATTCGTTGACGGCCTGCGCGTGACCGACCCCGACACGATGGAAGTGGCGGAGATGGTGCTGTCGGGCAGCGTGAACAAAGAGCTGGCGCACCTCATCACCTCCGAAGGGCGGGAGGCCGATGTGCGCGGCGTTGGCCTTTCGGGCAAAGACGCACGCCTCATCACGGTTGAGAAAGCCGTGCGCGTGAAGAAAGATCCCGACTCGATGATCGAGCGCGTGATCGATCTTGGCCTCGTGGGCGAGCCGACCGATGTTGACCCCACGCTTGTGCAAGCGCTGATCAACGCGCCGGAAGATTACGTGCCGGTGATCGCCCCGATTGGCGTCGCCGAAGATGGCAAGACCTACAACATCAACGCCGACACCGCCGCCGGCGCAATGGCCGGCGCGCTGGGCGCCAAGCGCTTCCTTTTGCTTTCGGACATCCCGGGCGTGCTCGATAAAAACGGCGAGCTGATCCGCGAAATGTCGATCGACGACGCACGCGAGGCGATCGCCAACGGCACCGCCACGGGCGGCATGATCCCCAAGCTGCAAACCTGCATCGCCGCGCTGGAAGCGGGCGTTGAAGCGGCCGTCATCCTTGATGGCCGGCAAAATCATGTGCTGTTGATGGAGCTGTTCACTGAGCATGGCGCCGGCACGCTCATTCATTAAGCGGATGATCCGCGCCGCCTTCCCTCCCCGCCAGGGGAGGGTGTCGCACGTCAGTGCGACGGGTGGGGCGGCAGCGCCGTCATCGGAAATTTCTGCACTTGCACCCCACCCGTCGCGCAGCAAGCTGCACGACACCCTCCCCTGGAGGGGAGGGATTGGCGCGGCGCTTACAGTGCTTTTGCTCGCTGGCGCCGCAAGCCTCGCCAATCGCGCCGAAGCGCAACAGCAGCAAAACGGCTGGCAAGTCTGCAACGAGACAGGCTACGTGCTCGAAGCCGCCACCGGCCGCCCTGATGGCCGCGCCATCGTCGTGCAAGGCTGGACGCGCCTGCGCCCCGGCGAATGCAAAACCGCCGTCGGCGCGCCGCTCGCGCGCGGCACGCACTATCTCTACGCCCGCACCTCCTCGGCCCATCGCGGCGGGCGCCGGCAATGGGGCGGCGATGCGCGGCTGTGCGTGGATCCGCAGCAGCAATTCTCCATCGAAAACCCGCCCAATTGCGGCGTCAGCGGCTATGAAGAGCGCCGCTTCTGCCGCGTGCAGATCAACAAGCGC
>DAORMO010000064.1:3754-4280 GCA_035440585.1 Terricaulis sp. | reverse complement strand
CGCGCGGTGGGCTTGCAGCGGCTGCTCGCGGATGCGGGCTATGACATCGGCGAAGGCCGCCGCGGCGCCGATCCGCGCCGCATCGCCCAAGCCATCGCCCAATTCCGCGCCAGCGCGCGCTTGGCCGCCAACGCCAGCGAAGATCAATTGATCGATGCGCTGGAAACCGCCGCACGCCGCCGCGCTGAGCAAGTTGGCCTCACGCTTTGCAACCGCACCAGCGGGCGGCTCTGGACAGCTGTTGCGCGCCGGCGCGGCGAAGGCTGGGAAAGCCGCGGCTGGTGGCAGCTCAATCCCGGCGGCTGCGTGCGCACCATCGACGAAACGCTGATGCAAGAGCGCTATTACGTCTACGCCAGCATGGACACCAATCAGGGCGCGCGCGTTTTGGCTGCGCCTGGCGAAACATTCTGCACGAGCCCCTCGCGCTTCGCCATTCTTGGCCGCGAAAACTGCGAGGCGCGCCATTACGGCACGGCGCTGTTCACCTCCATCTCCACGCGCGAGCGCGCGGGGCTTGTGGTGG
>DAORMO010000064.1:0-3627 GCA_035440585.1 Terricaulis sp. | reverse complement strand
GAGCCAGCAGGATCGCCCCTCGCAATGAGCGGCCGCCGCGTTTTCGTGTTTGACCTCGACAACACGCTCTACCCGATCTCAGAAATCTACGACGCCATCGGCGATCGGATGACGGCCTATATCGCGCGCGCGCTTTCCATCAGCGCCGAAGAAGCGCTGATCGTGCGTGAGCGCTATTTCCACCATTACGGCGCAACCGTAACAGGCCTCTCCAGGCATCACGGCATTGATGCGCGCGAATTCATGGATGACGCGCACAATGTCGATTACGGCGTGCTTGAAGCCGATCAGGAGCTTGCCGCGCTGATCGCGCGCCTGCCGGGGCGGCGCATTGTGTTCACCAATGGCGGCGGCGGCCATGGCCAGCGTGCGCTCAAGGCGCTTGGCCTTGATGCACATTTCGAGCGCGTGTTCGATATGGAAGACGCCGGCTTCATCCCCAAGCCTGAGCCCGCCGCTTATGAGCGCCTGATCGCCGCGTGTGGCCTCGATCCGCGCGAGGCTGTGCTGGTGGAGGATACGCTCAAAAACCTCGAGCCCGCGCACGCGCTCGGCTTTGAGACGGTGCTCGTTGGCGCCGTGCATCCTGAGCCGCGGCCGGCCTATCTCGATCACCATTTCAGCGATGTGAAAGCCTATTTGCGCGATTATCTCGCCGCCGCCTGATTGGCCTTGGCGCCAAAACACGCTAGCTCAGCGGCCATGACACATTCTGATCTTTCCGCCGCCATCGAAGCCGCCTGGGAGCGGCGCACTGAGCTTACGCCCGCCAGCAAGGGCGCGGACGTGGAAGCGATCGAAGCGGCGCTTCACCTGCTCGATAGCGGCGCGGCGCGCGTGGCGACGCGTGAAGCGGATGGCGCATGGGTGACGCATCAATGGCTGAAGAAAGCCGTGCTGCTTTCCTTCCGCACCAACGCGAACGCGCTGCTTGGCCTTTCCGGCGGCAATGGCGATGCAACACCGGGCCCCTATTGGGATAAGGTGCCCACCAAATTTCACGGCTGGGATGGCGCAGCGTTTGAGCAAGCCGGCTTTCGCGCCGTGCCCGGCGCTGTGGCGCGGCGCGGCGCGTTCATCGGCAAGAACGTCGTGCTGATGCCGAGCTTTGTGAACATCGGCGCGTTCGTCGATGAAGGCACGATGGTGGACACCTGGGCCACGGTCGGCTCCTGCGCGCAGATCGGCAAGAACGTGCACTTAAGCGGCGGCGCCGGCATTGGCGGCGTGCTTGAGCCGCTGCAAGCGAACCCGACGATCATTGAAGACGGCTGCTTCATCGGCGCGCGCTCTGAGGTCGCTGAAGGCGTGATCGTGCGCGAAGGCGCTGTGCTGGCGATGGGCACGTTCATTTCGCAAAGCACCAAAATCGTCGATCGCGCCACGGGCGAGATCACGCGCGGCGAGGTGCCCGCCTATTCAGTGGTGGTGCCAGGATCGCTGCCCGATCCCAAGGGCGGCCCGAGCCTTGCGTGCGTGGTGATCGTCAAACGCGTGGACGCGCAAACCCGCGCGAAAACCGGCGTGAACGAGCTCTTGCGGGATTAGGCGCGGGCGTGCATCGCTGCGTCGTGACGCGTGATCCCTCAAGCGAAGCGTTTGAACGTCTGTTCGGGCCCGAGTTCGGGCACGGCAAGGCGTTTGATCTGGCGCGCCTTGGCGCAGCGCTCAGCAAACTTGGCGATCCGCAAAGCAAGCTTGCGCCGATCATTCACGTAGCGGGCACAAACGGCAAAGGCTCCGCCATCGCCTTCATGCGCGCCATCGCAGAAGCTGCGGGGCTGCGCGCACACGCCTTCACCAAGCCGCACCTTTGGGCGCTGAATGAACGCTTCACGATCGCGGGCGAGCCCGTTTCCGATGAAGCGCTGATCGCTGTGGCCGCGCGCGTGGCGCAAGCGGATGCGGCGCTCACGCATTTCGATGCGCAGATCGCCGCCGCCTTTGTGCTGTTCAGCGAAACGCCGGCCGATCTGGTGCTGCTCGAAACCGGCATGGGCGGGCGTGATGATTCCACCAATGTGATCGCCGCGCCCGCGCTTACCATTATCACCCCGATCGGGCTCGATCATCAGGACGCGCTGGGCGGATCGCTTGAAGCCATCGCCGCGCACAAGGCCGGCATCCTAAAGCTCGGAACGCCCGCGATCATCGCGCGGCAAGAAGCAGAAGCGATGGCCGTGATCGAAGCGCGCGCGGCTGAGATCGGCGCGCCGCTTTTGCGCGCGGGCGTGGAATGGGATGCCTACGCCTCGCACAGCCGGCTTGTGGTGCAGACTGAAACGCGCGCGCTCGATCTGCCCCTGCCCGCGCTGGCGGGCGGCCATCAGATCGATAATGCAGGCCTTGCCTGCGCCGCTTTGATGGCGTGGCGCGAGATCAGCGACGATGCGTTTGCGCAAGGCGTCGCCAACGCGCACTGGCGGGCCGCTTACAGCCGCTGACGCGCGGCGCATTCAGCGCGCCGATCCGCGCGCTTGGCGGCGAGGTCTGGATCGATGGCGGGCACAACGCGCACGCAGGCGCAGCGCTGGCGCGGGCGATGGCGGCGATGAAGGCGCGGCGCGGCGGAACCAACATCGCCATCGTGGCCTTGCGCGCACGCAAGGATGCAAGCGCATTCGCATCCGCCTTGCGCGCCGGCGTGGATCACATCATCGCCATCCCGCTTAGCGAAGCGCACGCCCCGCTCGAAAGTGTTTCAGAAACGCACGCGCCGACCTTGGCCGCAAAACGCGGCGCAGTTTCCTGCGCCGCGCGTGCTGATCTGCGGCTCATTCATGCTGGCCGCCGAAGCGTTGGCGGCCGAGAGCGTTTAAACGCTCTCGTTCAGCCATTCGAGAATCTTGGACTTCGGCATCGCGCCCACTTTGGTGGAGGCGACCTTGCCATCCTTGAACACCATCAGCGTGGGGATGCCGCGCACGCCAAAACGCGTGGGCACGCCGGGGTTCTCATCGATATTGATTTTCGCGACGGTGACGCGATCGCCCAGCTCCGCCGAGATTTCCTCAAGCGCCGGCCCGATCTGCTTGCACGGGCCGCACCACTCCGCCCAGAAATCGACCAGCACAGGGCGGCCCGATTTCAGAACATCGGTTTCAAAACTATCGTCCGTCACTTTGGTGGTGGCCACGTCGACTACTCCTCGATCGACCTCGGAATCGTTACCGCGATGTAGGCCCGGCGGGGCCCGGATTCAACCTTCCGCAAAGGACGCAAGCGCAGCATCGAGCATCGCAGGCGGCAGTTCGAGCAAAAGCGGCGCTTCTGTCCACAAAATCGCGCAGGAAACGGCTTTTCCTGGGAAAATGCGAGATAGCACCGCCCGGTACAGCGCCATTTGCGTGAGGTAAGCCCGTGGCGTCTTGGCCGGATCGGCCGGCGCTGGGCGATCAGTTTTGAAGTCGAGCACCATCACGCGCGCGGGTTCAACCACGAGGCGATCCACGATCCCGCGCACCGGCCGGCCCGCCGCTTCGCCGATGATCGGCGCCTCGGCGCGGCTGCCTGCGCTGAACACCGCAGCAAAGCGCGCATCGGCCAGCACAGCGAGCGCTTCACGCGTCAGCGCTTGGGCTTCGCCTTCTTCTGCGCCATGCCGCGCCAGCCAGCGCGACCAGTCGC
>DAORMO010000063.1:0-14918 GCA_035440585.1 Terricaulis sp. | reverse complement strand
CCGGCGGCCCCTTGACTTGTTCGGCGCCGGCCCTGAGGGTCCGGCGTTGAATCAGCTCGCTTAGGCCCATGGCGCTTCCGAAAAAAGCCTTAAAACAAAAGCCCGGCAGGGAGCCAAAGCCTGATGCTGGGGCGGGGCGATCGCAATTGGTGGAGGCCGATTCCGCCGCGCGGGCGCTCAACATCCTTGGCGATCGCTGGACTTTGATGATTATCGCGCTCGCCTTCAACGGGGTGCGGCGCTTCGATGATTTCCAAGGCCGCATCGGCATTGCGCGCAGCCTGCTGACAGACCGCCTACGCCGGCTTGAGGATGTCGGCATCTTTCGCCGCCATCGCTATTGCGAGCACCCGCCGCGCGACGAATACCGATTAACCGAGATGGGCCGCGATCTCTACGGCGCGGCGCTGATGATCATCCGCTGGGAGAAACGCTGGTTCTACGATCGGCGCATCCCGGCCCATCGCATCAAGCACAAGACCTGCGGCAAGGCGTTTACGCCCGAATGCCGCTGCAAGGCGTGCGGTGAGCTGGTGTACGCGCGCGATTGCTACGCCGTCCCCGGCCCTGGCGCTGGGGAGGATCCCGCGCAAAAGCCGCGCGCGCACCGCCGGTCGATCGTGGAGGCCGCGGCGCCGAGCGATGCGATGATGCAACGCTCCACCGAGGTGCTGGGCGATCGCTGGACCGCGCATGTGATCGCCTCAGCCTTCCTGGGGCGCAGACGCTTTACCGAGTTCCAGCAAGCGCTGGGCGTTGCGCCCAATATCCTCACCGATCGGCTGACGCGGCTGGTCGAGCTCGGGGTGCTGAGCCAGCGGCTCTATCAGGAAAAGCCCGCGCGCTGGGAATATCGGCTGACGCAGGAAGGGCTCGATCTCTTTCCGCTGGTGCTTGAGCTGGTGCGCTGGGGCGATCGCTGGCTCGCGGGGGCCAAGGGGCCGCCCAAAATCATCCGACATCGCCTCTGCGGCAAAGTGCTGGAGACAACCTTTACCTGCGACCAGTGCAACGAGCCGGTCAGCGCGCAAAATACGCGGCTCTGAGCCCGCGACGCTTTGTTACTTGTATAACGAGACTAACTGGTTTAGCCTCGCCCAATGCTATTTTCGAGGGCGAACGCATGAAATTGGAACGCCTGCCGCCGATCAAATCCTCGCTGCGGCCCAGCAACCACCCCTATCTCACCGGCGCGTGGACCCCTCTGCATGAGGAGGTGAACGCCTGGGATCTCGAGGTGATCGAGGGCAAAATTCCGACGGACATCGACGGCGTCTATCTGCGCAACACCGAAAACCAAGTGCACCAGCCGCTTGGCCGGCATCATCCGTTCGACGCGGACTCGATGATCCACCAGATCAGCTTTGAGAACGGGCGCGCCTCCTATCGCAACCGCTTTGTGCGCACGCGCTGCTTTGAGGCTGAGCAAATTGCGGGCGATTCGCTGTGGGGCGGGCTCGCCGATCCCTGGGGCACATCCAAGCGGCCAGGCTTTGGCGCGCATGGCGGCCTGAAGGACAACGCCAGCACCGACATCGTGGTGCATGGCGGCAAAGCGCTGGCGACCTTCTATCAATGCGGCGAGGCCTACACGCTCGACCCCGAAACGCTGGAGCAATCTGGCGTCGCCCCTTGGGCGCCGCTGGATGGCGTGTCCGCGCACACCAAAGTGGATGAGCGCACGGGCGAGCTTCTGTTCTTCAACTACTCAACCCATGCGCCCTACATGCATTACGGCGTGGTCGATCGCACCGGCAAGGTGACCAATTACACGCCGATCCCGCTGCCGGGCCCGCGCCTGCCGCATGACATGGCGTTCTCGGAAAACTATTCGATCTTGAATGATCTGCCGGTGTTCTGGGATGCGGCGCTGCTGGAGCGCAACATCCATGCGGTGCGCGTGCACGACCTGCCCTCGCGCTTTGGCGTGCTGCCGCGCTATGGCAAGGCGGAGGATGTCCGTTGGTTTGAAGCGGCGCCGACCTACATCCTGCACTTTCTCAACGCCTATGAAGAAGGCGATGAGGTGATCATGGACGGCTACTTTCAGGAAAACCCAACGCCAAAGCCGCTGAAAACAGCGCCTGAAGGCTATGAGCACATGATGGCCTATCTGGATGAATCCAGCTTCCGGCCCAAGCTGCATCGCTGGCGCTTCAATTTGAAAACCGGCGAGACGGTGGAGCAGCGGCTGGATGATCGCAATCTCGAATTCGGGATGATCAATCAGCGCGTGGCGGGCCGCAAGCATCGCTATGTCTATTCCACCACCTCCAAGCCCGGCTGGTTTTTGTTCAACGGCTTTGTGAAGCACGATCTGGAAACCGGGCAATCGCAGCAGATCACCCTGCCCGAGGGGCGCTTTGCCTCAGAATCCCCCCTCGCGCCGCGCGTGAACGCCAAGGACGAAGACGACGGCTATCTGGTGAGCTTCATCATCGATGAAAACGCCGGCACGTCCGAATGCGTGCTGATCGATTGCAAGCGCTTTGAGGAAGGCCCCGTCGTCCGCATCGCGCTGCCGCACAAGATCAGCAGCGGCACCCATTCGTGCTGGGCCGACCGGGCCTTTATCCGCGACGGGCAGATCGGCGCTTAAGCAGCGCCGATCTTCGCCAACACCTGCGCGCGCAACTCGCTGCGCACCACTTTGTTCATGGCGTTGCGCGGCAGCGCTTCCACCACCTCGACGCGCTCGGGCAGTTTGAACACGGCAAGGCCCTGCGTGCGCAGCCAATCTGTCAGCTCTTTCAGATCGGGCGCGGCCGCGCCTGCGGGCACGATGGCGGCGCACACGCGCTCGCCCAGCACATCGTCAGGCATGCCAATCACGGCCGCCTCGCGCAGCGCCGGGTGCGATGACAGCAGATCATCGAGCTCGGCCGGCGAAATATTCACCCCGCCGCGCACGATGATGTCCTTGCAGCGGCCCACGAAGCGATAATAGCGCGGATTGGGGCCATCGCCCGCAATCTCAAACAGATCGCCGGTTTTGTAATAGCCTTGCGCGTCGAACGCTTTGGCGGTGAGCTCGGGCAGATTGTAATAGCCGGTGAAAGTGGCCGCGCCTTGGAAACGCAATTCGCCTGGCTGGCCAGGCTCGGTGATCTCCTCTTCGGTGGCGGGATCAACCAGCCGGGTTTGAATCATCGCCGCCGTATCGCCGGGCCAATCGACACCGGAAACACCCATGCGCGGAAAGAAACGCGCGCGTTCGTTATGATCTGGCACGTGCGTGGGGCCGCTGAACAGCGAGGCGCCTTCGTTGGAGCCGTAAATGTTGCAAACCTCGATGCCGTATGTTTGCGCGTAGCCTTCAATCATCCAGGGCGCCAGCGGGGCAGAGCCTGAGCCGATGGCGCGCAGGGAGCTGAGATCAACGCCTTCCACCAGAGCCGGGGTTTTCAGGATGGCGTTGAGGATCGCAGGCGGGGCGATGGTGTAATTCACGCGCTCTGCCGCGATCTGCTGCAGATAGACTTTGAGATCGAACGGATGGTGCAGCACCAGCACTCCGCGCCGCCACAGCCACGGCGTGACCAGCCCAAACGAGCCGATATTCACCAGCGGGAACGGGTTGAGCAGAATTTCGCCTTCGCGCAAATCCGCCGCTTCGCTGACCATGCGCGCATTGACGATCCAAAGATTGTGATCGCGCGGCACGCCTTTGGGGCGCGCTTCCGTGCCCGATGTCCAGAAAATCGTGAACACCTCATCGGGGGCGATGGGGTTGGCTTCGGCATAGGCCGCAGCCTGCGCTGGATCGGCGCCCGCGATGGCGGCGTCAAAATCGATCGCGCCTTCTGGCGCATCCCCGCCCAGGATCAGCACCGCAAAATCGCGGCCTTCGCGCAATTTCAGCGCCATGGCGCCGTGATCAAAGCCGGCAAAGCGCGCGAGCGTAACAAACGCCTTGGGCTTTACCTTATCGAGCACATAGCTCAGCTCATGCTCACGATAGGCGGTGACGACGGGGCTGATGATCACGCCGATGCGCGCGCAGGTGAGCGCAAGCACCACCGTGTCGACAAAATTCGGCGTCTGATAGGTGAGGATATCGCCCTTCTGGAGCCCAAGCCCAAGCAGCGCCGCGCCAACGCGATCGATCTCATCGCCCAATTGCGTCCAGGTCAAGCGGCGCGGGGCTTTGCCATCGAGCGCCGCGCGATTGAGCGGGTCGATCAGCGCGGGCTTATCGCCCAGTTCGCGCCGATTGCGCTGCACCAGGTGATCAAGCGTGGTTGAGCCCCACCAGCCCTTGGCGGTGTATTCTTCAACGCGCTCTTTTGGCGTGACGAACATGGCGCTTCCCTCCCGGTTCTTTTCCTTGCATAACAAGACTAACTAAGCGCGGCGGCGGCGGCAAGCGGCCTGACAGGATTTGCCTATGTATCGTGTCATTCAATGGGCCACAGGTTCCATGGGGCGGACAAGCCTGCGCCGCATCATCGACCATCCCGATCTCGAGCTCGTGGGCGTTTACGTCTATAGCGATAAAAAGGCCGGGCTCGATGCAGGCCAGATCGCCAAGCGCCCCGATACCGGCGTGATCGCCACAGCCAATATCGAAGACATCCTGGCGCTTGAGGCGGATGTGGTGATCCACACGCCGCGCATCACCCTGCCGTATGAGAAGCTGAACGCGGACGTGACGCTGCTTTTGGCCTCCGGCAAAAACGTGATCTCCACGGCAGGCTTCCACTACCCCGAAACGCACGGCGCTGATTACGCCACGCCGCTGCGCGCGGCGTGCCTTAAGGGGCAAAGCACGCTGGCGGGCCTTGGCGTCAATCCTGGCGGCTTGGTCGAGCGGCTGGTGATGGCCGCAACCGGCTTTTGCGCGCAGCTCGATCATATCGACGTGCGCGAAATGGTGGATGCTTCAGCGATGACATCGCCTGAGTTTGTGTTCGGCATGATGGGCTTTGGCAAAGATCCCACAAAGGAGGACATCACCAAAGGGCCGCTGGCGGCGCTCTACACCAAATTGTTCGGTGAGATATTCGCCTTCGTCGGCCACGCCATGGAGACGAAAATCGCGCGGTTTGAGCCGCTGCACGAGCTGACGCTGGCGCCGGAGGATCTCACCATTGGCGCGGGCGTTGTGCCCAAAGGCACGGTGGCCGCGACGCGCTGGCGCTGGCGCGCCGATTATGAAAATAGCGCTGGCTTCACGCTCTCAATCCTTTGGACCGCATCACCGGCGCTGCATGGCGGCGAAACCGGCGGCCATTGGCAAGTGGACATCAAAGGTCGGCCGAACATCAGCATAAGCCTCGATATTCACGAGGGCGATCCCGCCGCCCCGCCCTCACGCGCGCTGACGGACGCGACCATGGCGGCAGCCCTCCGCGGCATCCCCGACGTGTGCGCCGCCGCGCCCGGCTTTTTCAGCTACGCCGCGCCAGGCGCTTATCGCGCGCGCTTCTAAGCCTTCTTCGGCGGCCAAGGCACGAGCGATGACGTGCGCGCGATGTAATCTGCGTATTCGGGCTTGGTGCGGCGCATGCGATTTTCCATTGTCGGCGCGCCCGACCATTTCGCTAAGGTCCACGTCAAGAATAACGGGCCGATGAAAGACCAGAGCCCGGTTTGCGTTTCTGCTGCGATGAGGAAAAGGCCCCACCACACCAGCGCTTCACCGAAATAGTTCGGGTGGCGCGAATATTTCCAGAGCCCGGCCTGCATCACCTTGCCCTCATTGCCCGCCGTTTTGCGAAAGCGCGTGAGTTGCCAATCGGCGATGCATTCATAGATGAAGCCAAACGCGGCGATGGCCGCACCCGCCCAGGCCAGCGCGCCAAGCGCTGCGGGCTCAGCATCGATCTGGCCAAGCTGCACGGGCAGCGACACGAGGAATTGCAGCGGCGCTTGCGTGAGGATCACGGCGATGAGGCTTGATGTGGCGAAGCCCCAATTTTTCTGCTCTTTCAGGCGCTCAAACATCTTTTTGTAGCGGCGGTCATGCCCATGATCGAGCCAGCGCCAATACATGTAGCCGGCCAAGCGCACGCCCCAGATGGCGCAGATGGCGAGCAGAAGCAGATTCCGGTCGGTGGCGCCTTGTTGCAGGAAGGTCGAAACCGCCAGCACAACCATGCCGAGCGCCCAATAGGCATCCACGATGGTGGGATCCTTCAGCGCGATCGTGATCAACCACAGCACAAAAAATCCGGCGCACATCACGCCGAAATTCACCAGCAGCACCGAAACCAATTCAGACAAAGCCCGCCCCTATCGCTTCGTTGATATTTCTGTTGCGTCGAGCATGCGCGCCATCGCGCGCTCGAGCGCTTTGGGATCACGCGCGAGATCGGCGCGAACCTCAATCGCCATGCGATCGGTGTCGATCTCATCGCTTTTGCGCTTGATGGCGCGGAGGCCGATTCTCGCGATATCCTCTGGACGCTCCTTCTGGCCCGCCACGTGCGCGGCCATGCGCGTATCGACAGAGCCAACGATCAGCGCGGCAACATGCGTGCCTTGCTTTGCAAGCTCTGCGCGGATCGAGGTGGTGGCGGCGCGCGCGGCGAACTTGGAGGGGCTATAGCCGCCCATCGCCGGCACGGCCACCAGGCCGCCGGCGGAGAGCACGTTCACGATCGCGCCGCCGCCATTGGCCTGCAGCGCTGGCGCAAAGGCGCGGCACATGCCAAGCAGGCCAAAATAATTGACCTCCATCTCCTCGCGGGCGGCGCTCATCGTGTCGGCGCCGATCAGGCGCTGATTGAGGAAGGCGCCGGCATTGTTGACCAGGATGGAAACATCCTTGCATTGCGCGGCGGCCGCTTCGATGTCAGCGGGCTGCGACACATCAAGCTTGAGCGCCACGATGCGATCTGGCGCTTCGGCCACAAGATGGGCCGCGCTTTCCGGATTGCGCGCGCCGACATAGACACGCTTGGCGCCCGCTTCGATGAAGGCGCGCACAAAGGCTTCGCCAATGCCGCGATTGCCGCCGGTGACAAGCGCGACGGAGCCCGCAATATCCATGGCTTAGGCCTCCGCGTAGATCGGGTCGTTGGGCTTTTTGCCGCCGCGCACCAGCACGGAGGCGTCCGCCGCCATCAGGCCGCGGCCCCAAGTTTCGGCGAACGGCAAATCATTATTCCACTCCCAGACAAGCTGGCGCTTGGCGATGCGCCAGGCGCCATCGCGCCGCTCAAACCGATCAATGGCGCGCGCCAGCGTGAGGGAATCGAACTTCTCGCCGTCCTTTTTCATGCGGCCATAGGCGAGAATGTAATGCTCGGCCCGCGCGCTATCGCCATCAAGATCAATGAGAATGTTGGTGGCGAGGTGGTTCATCACCTTTGCCGAGGGCAGCACTTTGGCCATCTGCTGCACATAGTCAGAAGCCGGCCCGCTGAAGAGCCCGCCATGATCTTCCCAAGCGTCATCGTGATAACAAGTGGCGAGCAGCTCCACATCGGCGCGATCGGCGGCGCGCAAGTAAAGATTGATCACCTCTGTGATCGCCTGCTTATCCAGTAGCGCCTGGATTTCTGGATCGCGCGTGCTCATGGCTTTCCTTCAATAATAAGAATGTCCGCATCGGGCGTTTCGGCATACAGCCGCTCCACCTCAGCGCGGCGGCGATCAATGACGGCGCGGCGGTTCACCGTGCCTTTATCGGACATCTCGTGCGCGTTTGGATCGGGCGGGGTCGTCAGCAGCAGCGCGCGATGGATGCGCGAGCCGCCATGTTGGGCCGCATTATACTGCGCGATGGCGGCGGTGATCGCCTCAGGCGCAACGCCGGGCTTTGCCCAAGTCATCAAAGCGAGATACGGCTTGTTCTCATCGCAAAGCACCACATCGGCCACGAGCGCCGAAAGCTGCCGCATCAGCGCCTCGCGCAGCGCCCCGCCATATACCCATGCGCCGCTTGAGAGCTTGAACTCTTCGGCCGCGCGGCCAGAGAACGCGAGGCCCTGCGCGGGATCGTTTTCATCATGGAAGACCGCCAAATCGCCGGTGCGGAAGAAGCCCTCTTCATCGAAGGCCTCGGCATTCTTGGCCGGCTCATCCAAATAGCCGGCGGTGACGTTCGGGCCGCGCGCGCGCAAGTCATAGCGATCTCCGCTCGGCACCAGTTTGATTTCCGCGCCAGGCGTTGGCAGGCCAAGGCCCACCTTCTCGCTCTCAAAATGGATCACCATGAAGGCTGACACGGTTTCGGTCAGGCCATAGCCGCTGGTGAGCATGATGCGATGGCCGGTTTCCGCCACCGCCGCCGCCTGCAGGCGATCATAGACCGGCTGCGAAAGCCCAGCGCCGCCGTACAACATCAGACGCATGCGCGCGAAGAAGGTTTTGCGCAGCACCGGATCAGCTTCCAGCGCATCCACCAGCATGGAATAGCCGAGCGGCACGTTGTTGTAATAGCCGACGCTGATCTCGCGCAGGTTCTGGATCGATTGATCAAACAGCCCCGGCGCGGGCTTGCCGTCATCGACATAGACTGTGCCGCCTTCAAGCAGCGTCGTGCGCATCACGAACGCGCCGGCCGCATGATGCCAGGGCAGCCAATCGAGCATCACATCATGCCAGCCCGCGCTTTCGCCGATGGTTTGCTGGCATTGGGCGCTGTTGGCGGCGAGATTATCGAACGTGATGGTGACGAGCTTAGGCAGGCCGGTGGAGCCGGATGTGGCCATATAGGCTGCAACATCATCGGGCTTGCGCGCGGCGATTGAGGCGGAAACCGCATCCGTCACAGGCGTCGCAAGCACAGTCTCAAGCTGCGTCGCGGCATCCGCATCCGCAGCCGTCACGATAATCGCATCGCCAATGTCGATCTCACCAAATGCGGCGACAGCGCGCGCGCTTTCAGCATAGATCACTGCGGGCTTAGCTTTGGCGACAACGTGTTTGAGCCGGCCATAATCGCCGCCGAGCGCAGCGTAGGTGGTGCTCACCGGGCAGACGGGCATGCCGGCGGCCCAGCCGGCGAACGTCATTGCTGTAAAGTTCGGGCCGTTGTCCGCCATGATCAGCAAGGCGCGGCCAGGAGGCGCATGATCGAGCAGCCATTGCGCGGCGCCATCCATGCGCCGCTTCATCTCCGTATAGGAGACAAAATCCCAATCGCCGCCGCCGGCCGCGCGCTTGGCCATCGCCGGCTTATCGCCCTTTTCGGCCGCTGTGCGCGCAAAATGCGCCGGCAGATTGGCGTCATAGGCGCGAAGCGGGATGCGCGAGCGCATGAGGATCGCGCCATCGGCCCGGCGCTCAACATCGAGATCAACCGGCAAAAGGCGCGCTTCGCGCAGCGGCGCTTGCGCTGGAGAAGACCCGGCCGCCATTAGGCGCCCCGCTTCACAACCGGGCGATCCAACATGGCGTCAACCAGGGGCGAGACTTCCTTCTTCTCGCGCTGGCTGGTTTGCACATAGGCGTTGAAATATTCGCGCCATTTGAGGATGAGCCCATCCTTGAACTCAAGCACGCCGGCATAAGGCACTGCCAAGCGCACGCCATCGGTTTGGATGAACTCGTCAACGCCTTCCATCCAAACCGTGTCGCCGACCTCGGCATAATCGAACAGGCGCCAATCGTTGGATTTGGTTTTGCCGGCCATGCGCGTGAGCGCTGCGCGCATCGCGTCTTTGCCATTGATGGTGGCCATCATGCCGCCGGAATTGTTCCAGACGAAATCATCGTGCAGGCGCGCGAGCACGCCCTCGACATCGAGCCGATGCCACGCTTCGATCACGTCATGCAATGTGTCGATATGCTTGCCCATGCTGCATCCTTCCCTGCTTTGACGCGCTTGGATTTGCGCATTTCTTTTGTCAGTCTCTTTATACAAGTTAGTCGGGCGCACGCAAGCCCTGCCTGCGGGCGGCGCGATTTCAGCTAGGTTCCAACGAGAAAGCTGACCGTGGTGGTGGTGGAGCCGCCGATGTTCAGCGTCTGCACGTTGCGCGCGCCTTCGACCTGATAATCGCCGGCTTTGCCTGTGGTTTGCTTATACGCATCCAGCACCATGCGAACGCCAGTGGCGCCGACAGGATGGCCCAAGCCAATCAACCCGCCGGAGGGATTGATCGGCAAGCGCCCGCCCATGGCGATGGAGCCGTCTTCAATCGCCTTCCAGGCTTCGCCTGGCGCTGTAAGACCCAAATGTTCGATCGCCATATATTCGGTGGTGGTGAAACAATCGTGGGTTTCGACCGCTTGGATTTCACTGATGTCGCTCACACCTGCACGCTCACGCGCATCGAGAATGGCGCGGCGCACTTGCGGAAACACATAAGGCTGGCCTTCGCTGGCGCGCACTTTGCGCTCATACGAAATCGGCGCCGAGCGATGCCCCCAGCCCTTGATGCGCGGCAGATCTTCAAGCGCAATCCCACGCTTGCGCGCATAATCTGCGGCCGCGCGCGCTGAGGCGAGGAACACGACAGCCGCACCGTCCGTCACCTGCCCGCAATCTTGCTTGCGCATCATGCCTTCAACCACCGGATTGGCTTCATCATCGGCGGTGAAGCTGGCGTCGGTGAATTTCCAGCCGCGCGTCTGCGCATTCGGATTGCGCTTGCCGTTGGCGAAATTGATCTCGGCGATGCCCATCAGGTGCTCATGCTTGAGCCCCCAGCGCCGCTGGTATTCATGGCCAAGGTCAGAGAAGGCGCGCGGCCAAAGATAGGTTGCGTCCTGAAATTCGTGGCCGGCCCACGCGGCTGTGCCCAAGTGCTGCGCGGCGAGCGAGCCCGGCACGTTGCGCATCTGCTCAATGCCAAGCACGCACGCCGTGTCGTATCGGCCAGCTTCGATCTCCGCCGCCGCCGCCAGGATCGCTAGGCTGCCCGAGGCGCAGGCGCCTTCGTGGCGCGATGTGGGCATGCCGTCGAAATCGGGATGCACAAGACCGAAAAAGCCGCCTAGCAGCCCCTGGCCCGCAAACAATTCGGCGACGAAATTGCCGACATGGCCCGTGCCGATGTCCTTGGGATCAAGCTCTGTCGCCGCCAGGCCTTGGCCGACGCACTCGGCGAAGCCATCAGCCAGTTCCATGCCCTGACGGGCCCAATTGGCCGCAAAATCGCTCTGCCAGCCGCCCAGAATATAGACCATGACGCATCCTCACCTGCGGCCACTACGCCACAGTTAGTCTCGTCATGCAAGCCACTATGGCGGGAGGCGGCGCCGGAGCGCCCGCAGCGGAAGCCGACAAATCCAAGTTGGCGTTACGCCGGCAGCTTTGAGATGCGCAGCAGTGCGGCAGCCAAGCCCGTCTGCGAATGGATGCCAAGTTTTGCGTAGATGGCTTTGAGGTGGGTGCGCACCGTATCGACTTTGACGCCGAGCTTTCGCGCGATCTGCACCACGTCGCGCCCATAAGCGAGCTCAAGCAGCACCCGCATGTGCTGCCCAGATAAACCAAAAAATCGCGCAAGCGGGGCCATCAATGTCAGATCGGGTCGCGCGCTCGCACAGAACACCGCGCTGACAATCTCGCTATTGCCAACCGGCTCCAGCACGGCGAAGCGTTTGATCCTTTGCATCGACGATACGAACACGATGGCCGGCTCGCCCCGCGCCAACGCGGCGCGCCATTGCGCCCGCAGTTCCGGCGTCACGCCATCGATATATCCGTTTCGCAGCGAAAAGCCTGCGCCCTTCGCAAGGAAACGCCGCGCCGCAGCGTTGACCGCGATCACCTGGCCCTCTCGATCAAGCAAGCATCGGGCGCGCGTGGTGTTTTCAAACCAGGCGCTGAGTGCGTCCGACTGATCAATGTGCCGCGCTTGCTCTAAGCGCGCAGATTCAACGCTCATCACAGCCCCCTGCGGCTGCAACGAATAGTGGTAAACGCGCGACTGAGCTATAATCCAAATGGAGGACGCGCGCTTCTATTTGCGTAGTGAACACTTCGCGTCGATGTCGCGCGCGCTACACTTACCCAAATGGGTGAGTGATAGAGTCGCCACGCTCATCTACTGTAAGAAATAATTCGCGCGCGCCTTCCCCGACTGGGGAATTACTTACGAAACCTCCTTGGTTAAGAGATTTTTAACGGGTCGCTTCGCGTACCCGGCGAGGGGGGCCGTTCGATGCCGGCGAGGATGGCGCACACTTTTTGTGTAGCGATCGCTTCATTGTTTTTCGCCACGCCCGCTTTGGGTCACGGCGAGCGCGCACATGTCACCCTCGACATCGCAGGGCGGATCACGCCCGCTTGCGCGCTTGAATTACAGCCTTTTGCTGAGCTGGGCGAGCTCACCCGCGCGGGCGAAGCGCGCGTGCCGTTCACGCTGGCTTGCAACCATTCGCTGACATACGCGCTGCGCTCTGAACAAGGCGGGCTGCGCCATCAAAGCGCTGAAGACTATCTCGTCCGCTACACCGCGCAGCTTGAGCTCGACGGCGCGCAGGCGCGGCGCGGCCGCATGGTGAAAAGCGCCGACATGCGCGAAGCGGCGGCGCACGACACTCTCGGTGATTTCGTGCCGTTTGAAAGCAATGGCCAACTTCGCATCCGTTGGGAGGCGCCTGAGCGCATGCTTGCGCAAGGCCGCTATCGCGACGTGCTCACCATCACAATCGTCCTGGATGGCCAATGAACATGGGCGGACATCCGCTGGAATGGGGAGAACGCACTTGCATACGAAGGCAGCCCTTCCTCGCGCAGCTCGCGCACTTGCCGCGTGTGAGCGCCAGAGCGCCTTCAGACTTACGCTCACGCCGCAAGGATCGTGAGCGCGGAGGCCGGCGGGATACGCCGCCGGCTCTCCTCCCTGCCGCCTCGCGCGGTTTCATGCGGGCGCGCCCCGCACTTAGGAGTATGGTGATGCGTAAACTATTAGCTCTTGCCGCAGCGACTGCGGCGCTTGGCTTGGCCGCCCCGGCCAGCGCCGAGACGATCAATCTTAGCGGCAGCGTCAGCCAAGTCTGTGCGCTGACCCCCGGCACAACGAATGTGAACTTCGGCAATCTTGGCGCGCAAGGCGTCGAGAACCCGATCTCGATCAATTACAACCTCTATTGCAACGTGAACTTCGACTCGACGTTCAGCTCTGCAAATGGCCGCCTGCTGAACACCAATGCGCCCATCGCCTTGGTTGGCCCTGAGACCGGCGCTGGCGCGCACGCTTATGATGGCTCGACCACCTTCTTCGCCGCGCTTGACTACGTCATCACGCCGTCAATCGGCGGCCCTGTCAGCTCCGCTTCGTTTGGCGCTGGCGCCACGACCAATCTTGGCTCCAACCCGCCGACCACGCTTTCTGTCTCACTTGAATTCGACACTGTCGAACTGACGGGCGGCCAGCAGCTGACGGCCGGCTCCTATTCGGACACCATCACGATCGGCATCACGCCGACCGGGCTCTAAGCAAACGAAACGCCGGCGGCCGGGAAATCCCTCTCCGGCCGCCGGCGCTCTCTTGGAACGCACCATGGGCCACTTTGCACACAGCCTCCTTGGACTAGCGCTTTTCCTGGCGCCGCTTTGCGCGCAGGCGCAGGATTCGGTCGTGCTTGAGGGGACTGTCGCGCCCGCGTGCACGCTCACGGGGGAAGGTTTCGTTGGCCTGCCCGATACAATTTCCCGCACGGTCAATCTCTCCAACCCGCAATCGCTGCCGAACATCACACTTAATCTGCACGTCACCTGCACTCAGAATTTCGTTATCGGCTTTACGCCGCAATATGCGCGCTTGGAGAATGTCGACATCACCCCGGGCGCGCTGCAGCCCGCGATCGTGGGGGATGCGTATTTGCATCAGGGTGCGCCCGTTTCCGGTTTTGCGGGCGGCCTGAAATACACATTAAACGCCGTGCTTGGTGGGGTGACGCTGCCTTCCGGCGGCGGGGGGCCAAGCTACACCAGCCCAAGTTTTGGGCCCGGCGTGGGCTTTTTCACGTCGCCGCTGCCGCCTATGTCGGCGCCGCTCACCATCACGTTCAACCCCGTTGAGCTTGCGCCATCGATGAACCTGCTGGCCGGCTCGTATCAGGAAAACATCACGATTCAACTTACGCCGCAGGGGATCTAGGGGACAGCTTCAATGAAGAATCTGGGACATTTTTGCGTCGCGCTGGCGGCGCTATTTGCGTTTATGGGGTTTGCATTCGCGCCCGCACACGCCTTCAGCGTACAGCCGCTTTTGGTTGAGCTGGAGCCAGGGCGCTCGGCCTCGATCCGCATCGAAAACACGCGCGCCGAGCCGCTGACGATCGAGGTCACCATCAGCCGGCGCAGCGTCAGCGAAGACGGAACTCAAACACGCACCCCCGCGGACGACGATTTCGTCGTTTTGCCGCCACAGCTGGTGATTCCGCCTGGCCGCGTGCAGGTCGTGCGCCTGCAATGGGTAGGAGAGCAAGCTGCGGATCAATCACTCTCTTATTACGCCAACTTGCGTGAAATCCCCATTGCGCTCGCGCCCATCGAAGGCGCGCAGGTGCAGGTGGCGTTCGCGTTTGACATCGCGGTGCAGGTCGTGCCGCGCGCCACGCGGCCGAACCTCAATCTCGTCTCCGCCGAGCTTGCGCGCAACGCGGCGGGCGCACCTGTGATGCGCCTCACCATTGAAAACTCCGGCACGCGCTATGCCTATCTGCAGCATGCGACCTACGACCTTGAAGTGCTCAACAGCGCTGGCGCGGTGATCGCACGCCCCAGCTTCGCGCAAGATCAGCTCACAGAAGCGCTTGGCGTTACTTTGATAGAGCCAGGCAAGCGCCGCATCGCAGAGCTGCCACTTGCGGATGCGCCTGCGGCGGCAAGCGTGCGGGGACGCGTGCGCGCTGGCGGCTCCTGACGGCGCATCCCGGCATGGCTCGGCGCAAACCACGAAAGCATGACGGCTGGTTCGCAAACCTGCTTGTGCTGGCCGCCGCGCTGAGCGCGCGGGCGCAGACGGCGGAGGCCGCCAGCGCGAACATCGATCCGCCCGAACCGCCCA
>DAORMO010000062.1:0-15061 GCA_035440585.1 Terricaulis sp. | reverse complement strand
GCCCGATCACCGGCGACGGCATCGTGCTGCGCGTGACGCAAGATGGCGCGCCGCTTTGGGAAGCCTCAGCGTTGCAGCGCGGCGAGCAAGACCCGGCCCTCTTCGGCGTGCCGCCCGGCTATCAAGTGATCGATCCGCAAGCAGTGGCTGAGCAGGTTGGCGAGAACCTGGAAAACCTCGGCAGCGTCACCGGCGCGCCGAACCCGCGCTAAAATAAAAAGGCCCGCGCCCCATTGAGACGCGGGCCTTTATTTGCGTTGTCGCGGCGCCTATTCCGCCGCCACGGCTGCGGCCTTCACGTCGTTCAGTGCGCCGGTATTGATGCCGAAATTGATGGTCTTGAGATACTGGATGCCTTCATCGGCGATGGCGTCGCCCACCATATCCGTGCCTTCGGCCTCGAACTCCTCGAAGTTCACATACATGGCGTAAAAGCCCTTGGTGCGCTCGGTGATGATGCCGGCATTCCACAGCGTTTTGACCAGCACGCGGAAGATGTTCGTGCCTTCCTTCATGTGCTCGCGGCGCATGTCGTCGGTGACAGCTTCCTGGAAGCTCGCCATCACCTTTTCCGGATCCATGCCGAACTCGACATAAATGTCCGTCATCTGGTGCGGCGCGACGAGGTTGAACAGCAGCGTCTGGAAGCAATGCGCCGCCCAGTTTTCCACGATCTCATGCTCTTCAGCCGAAAGCTTCGGGATGGTGCGATCGGCCCAGATTTTCCCGAATTTGTGGTGGAAGGCTTCATCCGTCATCACCAGCTGCGTGAGCTTCTTGGCGAGCGGATCGTCCCATTCTTTGAAGATGGTGGCGAACGCGCCCATGGCGAGCCCTTCCACCAGCATCTGCATGCCGACGATCTTTTTATAGACCTCCGGCGCGTGCACGATCTCTTGCAGCAGCCCTGAAAGCACCGGGCCGCATTGGCGCGGGCTGCCCCAGCGGGCGATGATGTATTTGGCGAACGCGGTGACGTGGCGGCCCTCTTCGCGGCACTGGTTGGACGCATATTCCTGCGCGCCCGGATCGCGCAGCACGTGGCAGAGCGAAGCGGAAAGGTTCAGCGCCCCCTGCTCACCGTGCAGGATCGAGCTCATGATCCAGCGGCCGATCTGGCTCTTAAAGCGCAGCCGCTCAGCCGGCTTATCGGCGAAGAAGTCTTCGACATACTTGGTCTGCAGCGAGGGCACCATGTAGTCGGGAATGAAGTCTGTCGCGTCCGGATCAAAATCATCGACGAAGTCGATGTATTTCTTATCCAGCGGATCCCAGAAGTGGTCGTGCGTGGCTGAGATGATCTTATCGAACGCGGACGAGCGGTTGAGATGCCGGTCAATATCCAGCATCGCGCCGAAATCGGTCGGCGCCACGGCGTCGTAGACGTTGTCCTTGGTGATCTGGCGGATCGGTGGGGCGGCGGAATCGGCCATCGCTTCGTCACTCCCTTTTGCGGCCGGGCGCGCCCCGGCCATCGTTTTGATGTCCACATTATAGACGGGGAATTTCGCCTTTCAAGAAAAATGACGCAGGCGTCACCGTTATACCATTCCGGCCAAGCTGGGCTAAAAGCCTCGCCATGACCGACGCCCCCGCCCCCTCGCTCGACGATTTTGACCGCATGGCCCGCGCCGCCTGGGAGGCGATGCCCGCCCCCTTCCGCGCCATGGCGGGGGACGTACTGATCCGGATCGAGGATTTCGCCGATGAAGAGGTGCTGGCCGACATGGGCGTCGAAGACCCGTTCGAGCTCACGGGACTTTATCACGGCGTCGATCTCACGCAGGACTCCATCACCCACCCCGCGCAGCAGCGGGCGATGGTGTTCCTCTATCGCCGCGCCATTCTGGAGGAATGGATCGAGCGCGGCGATGTCGCGCTGTCAGATCTGGTGGCGCACGTGCTGATCCACGAGATCGGCCACCATTTCGGCCTCAGCGATGAGGCCATGGATCAGCTGCTCGAAGAAGCCGACTAGCGCCGCCGGTTCGGCACGGCGTTGCGATTGGCCATGCCCAATTCGCTGCGGCACACATCTTCGGGCACATCGAACGACGGCCGCGTCGGGTCGCTATCGGCGCGGCGCTGCACTTGCGTGACGCAACGATCCCACGCGCGAATATCGGCCATGCGCTCTGATGCCGAACGCGGATCGCCATCGGGCACAGGCACTTGCCGCTCTTGCTGGCCGGGCACGACGATATCGCCGCCATTGGCCGTGCGCTGCGGCTCGGCCGGATTGGGCGTGGGCGGCGCGTTGACCGTGACGCCAGGGGCGGCCACTTGCGGCGCGGGCTGTGCGGCTTGCGGCGCGGTTTGCACCACGGCCGGCGGCGGCGCGGGCGCAGCCTCGCGCGCATTGCGGCCAGCCGGCTCCATGCTTGCGCACGCAGCGAGCGCCCCAAGCGCGGCCAAAGCCGCCAAACGTCCGATCATCACCTGCTCCCTCAAAGCTTCTCTTTGAATGTAGCGGCTAAACCCGCCCCGCCTAGTGCGCCAGCGCAATCATTTGCGCCACCCAGGCCGGCACAGCCTCACTGGCTTTGCCATAATGCGCGGAATCGAACGCATGCGCATTTTCCGACGGCTCGAGATTGATCTCCATCGTCGCAACGCCCGCTTGCCGCGCCATGCTCACAAAGCCCGCCGCCGGATACACCGCGCCCGACGTGCCGATCGAGACAAAAAGATCCGCGCCGGCGAGCGCATCATAAATCTCATCGAGAAAAAGCGGCGTCTCGCCAAACCAAACCACATGCGGGCGCAAGCCGCCGATGCGGCCGCACGCGCCGCAGCCAAGCGTGAGCAAGAGATCGCCATCGGCAATTCTTACATCCCCGCAATCATGGCAGCGCGACTTGGAAAGCTCTCCATGCATATGGATTGGGCGCTTTGAGCCGCCCTGCTCGTGCAGATTGTCGATATTCTGCGTACACAAAGTCATGATCGCGCCGCGCGCGGCCCACGCAGTTTCCAGTTGCGCCAGCGCAAAATGCGCGGCGTTTGGCTTGGCCGCAGAAAGCTTGGACCGGCGCAAATTATAGAACTCAAGCACGCGCGCCGGATTCCGCTCATAACCTTGAATCGAGGCGACTTCTTCAAGCGGATATTGCGTCCAAAGCCCGTCCTTATCGCGAAAGGTCGAGAGCCCGGATTCAGCGGAAACCCCCGCCCCCGTCAGCACGAATATGTTCGGCAAAGCCATGCTGGCTCCAAAAAAGCAGCAATCGCGCCCCCAAAAATGGAACCGCGGCAAGGGTTGACCGCTTTACCGCTTTGGGGTTTGGGGTGCGTCCGTTGGGGTTAACTTTAGAGGGAAGGCGCAAGAATGCGCATCAAAATGATTATCGCTGCGGCGGTGCTGGGTCTTGGCCTGGCCGGCTGCGCTAGCCGAACCGGCGATCTCACAATCGCCGAATGGTGCGCCCAGGATGCTGGCCGCGCCGATACAGACATCTGCAAACAACACGCCGACACCGAAGAAGTGCGCACCAGCCTTGGCCAGCGCATCGCCGAAGTGTTCGGCATCGCCAACCGCGCGCAAGCCACGGCCGATCAAGCCATGACGCGCGAAGTGCAATGCGTGACGCGCACGCTCAATCGCGTGCGTGAAGGCTCCTGCGATCCGGGCTACACGCTGACGGGCTGCACGCAAACGCGCTACACCACGCGCGCTGGCGGCATGGCCATCCTGCGCTCCATCAATGACAGCGAATGCCGCTTCAACAGCCAAGTGCTTGAAGTGCAAGTGCGCTGCTGCGCGATGGGCCCGAACCTGCCGCCCGCCACCATGGTGCGCGATGAAACCCCGCCCGAGCCGCAAACGCCGGCGCCGGCGAGCGTTTCGTAAAATAAAGCGCTTAAGCCGCGCGCGGCTTAGCCAATCAATTGATACTCCGCCTCGAGCCGATAAAGGCTCGGGGCGGATTTTCTTTGCCAGCTCGAATAAAGCCCAAACCGCTCCACCCAGAACGGCGCGGTTTGAAACAGCCCGAGGCGCTGCTCAAACGCATGCACGCGGCCAAGCTCGGCATTGCTGAGATACGCCATCGTCACGTGCGGCGTGAATTTGTGCTTCTCAGGCTTCAGCCCCACGCGCCGCGCCGCGCGCTCGCAATCGGCGGCGAGTTTTTTCAGCGGCGCGCTTTCAGCAGCACCCACCCAGATCGCATGCGGATCAGCGCCGCCAAATGCGCCCGCCCCTTTCAGCTGCAGCTCAAACGGCCTGTGCGCCTCGGCCAGCCGCGCCAGCTCTGCATCAATCTCATCCGCGATGGGCTCTGTGACCTCATCGAAGAAACGCAGCGTGAGATGCAAGTTTTCGCGCGGCCGCCATTTCGCGCCAGGCACGTCGCGCTGCAACGCCATCAGGCGCTCGGCGATGTCATCAGGAATGGCGATGGCGGCGAAGAGGCGGAGGGACATGCGGTGATTAGGCAATGGGGAGTAGGCAATGGGCAATAGGGAGTGTGTGCGTGACTTATCGTGCGAGCCAGCGCATTCCGCCCCATGAATGCGCGCTGCGCTTTCTGCTTCCTATTGCCCATTGCCTACTGCCCATTGCCCGAGCGAACAAATCGGCGTTGCCGATTTGTTCGCCTCTACATCACCACACGCTGAAACGTCGCCTGACGCCGGCCCGAGATCGAATGGCCCGCTCAATTGCAGCACCATTGCTGCGGCGGTGTTTTCGTCGGACGGGAAGATGATCAGCGCGCGCCGTGGCCCAGGTGTTGTGTGCTGCACAGCGTTGCAAGCGGGATCCGGCGGCAGGCGCGGATATCTTCCGACAACGCAAGGCAACACCCAACACGCACGCGCGTCAAGTCGAAACCGAAATCATGAATGCAAAGCAACGCGCGCAATGATGCGCGCGTTCACTCCACCGGCGGCAACGAAGCGATGTAGGCAACAACAGCGCGCGCATCTTCCTCATGCATCGCAAAAGGCGGCATCGGCGGCAGCGCGCGCGAACCATCTGGGCGCACGCCTGTTTGCAAGAAGCTTTGCAATTGCTCTTGCGTGTAGTGCCCAGGCACGCCAGCCAGCGGCGGCGCGATCGGCGCCCATGGCATCTCAATCGTCGGCGTGAACACAAGCGTCGCCCCTTGCAACGCTTGCGTCATGTCCGGGCCTTGCGGCGTCATTGGCGTATGGCAATCGTGGCAGCCGGCGAGCCGCGTCAGATACTCGCCCCGCGCCACAAGCGCCGCGCCCGCAAGCGGCGCCGGCTCCCGCGCACAAGCGCCAAGAAACGCTGCGCACGAAAGCGCTGCCAATACGATCATCCGCATCCCAAACCCCTCCCGCGCCCGGCCAGGCGCACGCAATCCAGTACCGCGCGCAAGCGCGGCGGCAAGCACAAGATGCGCGGCCGCGCGCTTTGGATGCAAAAATCCCTCTTACAGTGCGTTGAGCGGCAATTTTAGATAGCGAACGCCGTTTGGCTCAGCCGGCGGCAATTGCCCGGCCTGAATGTTCACCTGGATCGAAGGCAGGATCAGTTGCGGCATGCCGAGGGTTTTATCGCGCGCCTCGCGCATCGCCACGAAGGCGTCTTCGCTCGGACATTTTTGCAGGTGCACGTTCGCCCGCTCGGCTCCGATCGTGGTTTCCCAGCGATACTCATCCCGGCCGGGCGCCTTGTAATCGTGGCACAAGAACACCCGCGTCTCGTCCGGCAGCGCCAGCAGCTTTTGGATTGAACGATAGAGCGTGCGCGCGTCCCCGCCAGGGAAGTCGGCGCGGGCGGTGCCGTAATCGGGCATGAACAGCGTGTCGCCCACAAACACCGCATCGCCAATCGTATAGCTGACGCAAGCAGGCGTGTGCCCGGGTGTGTGCACGACGCCGATCGTCAGTTCGCCCAGCGGCAGCGCATCGCCCTCCTTCACCAGCTTATCGAAGGGGCGCCCATCGGCAGTGACATAGGAGAGATTGAACACATCCTTGAACACCTGCTGCACGCGGGTGATGTACTCGCCGATCACGATCGGGGCGCCGAGCTTTTCTTTGAGAAATGGCGCAGCAGAGAGGTGATCGGCGTGTGCGTGCGTTTCCAGCAGCCAATCCACGCTGAGCCCTTCCTCCGCTACGGCGGCCAACAGGTCTTCGGCGCTTTCGGCGCTGGTGCGGCCTGAGGCCTGATCGAAATCAAGCACGCTGTCGATGATCGCCGCGCGCTTTGAGGCGGCATCCCAAACCAGATAGCTCACCGTATTGGTGGGCTCATGGAAAAAGGCGCGGACGTGGGGGCGAGCCATGAGTGTTCTCCTAAGCAAAGATTTTCGTCTCGTCCATATATTAGCGCTTGCTAATTTAGTTTCAACTCATATATTGCAGCCATGGCGTTCCACCTTTCCCCCGCACAATTCGCCGCCAAGGCTGGTGAAGCCGCTGATTTGCTGCGCCTTTTAGGCCATGAGGCGCGGCTGATGGTGCTTTGCCAACTGGCCGAGGGGGAACATTCAGCCGGCGCGTTGCAAGAAGGCTCGGGCCTCTCGCAATCGGCGCTCTCCCAGCACCTCGCCAAGCTGCGCGAGGCGGGCCTCGTCGCAACACGGCGCGAGGCGCAGACGATCTTCTACAGCATCGCCGACGCAAAGGTGCAGCGCGTGCTCGAAACGCTTTCCGCCATCTACTGCCCCCCACCAAAACGGATAAAGAAATGACCCTCCCCTTCATCGACGCCAAAACCGCAAAGCAAAAACTTGATTCCGGCCAAGCCGTGCTGATTGACGTGCGTGAGCGGGATGAGCACGCGCGAGAGCATGTGCCCGGCGCCAAGCTTGCGCCGCTTTCCACGCTTGAGCACGGCGCCTTAGCTGCGGACGCCCCCGCCATTGCGATCTTCCATTGCAAATCCGGCATGCGCACCAAAGCCAACATCGAAAAGCTCGCGGCTGCGGGTTTTGCCGAAGCCTATTGCCTCGAAGGCGGGTTGGATGCCTGGAAGGCTGCGGGCCTGCCCGTACGCGCCAACACGCGTGCGCCGCTTGAGCTCATGCGCCAAGTGCAGATCGCCGCCGGCGCGCTTGTGCTGCTTGGCGTTGGGCTTGGCTTTCTGCTTGATCCTGTTTTCTATGCGCTCTCCGCCTTTGTCGGCGCCGGGCTCACCTTCGCGGGCGCCAGCGGCTGGTGCGGCATGGCGCTGCTGCTCAAGCGGATGCCGTGGAATCGGAGCCTCGCCGCGTGATCGAATTCGCCGACATTTTGGCGTTTTTAAGCGGCGCAGCCGTGGGCCTTGTGCTGGCGCTGATCGGCGGCGGCGGCTCAATCTTGGCCACGCCCGCTTTGCTCTACATTGTCGGCGTTTCCAATCCGCACATGGCGATCGGCACCAGCGCGCTCGCGGTTTCGATCAACGCCTTCGCCAATCTCATCACCCATGCGCGGCGCGGCAATGTGAAATGGCGCTGCACCATTCTGTTTGGCGGCGCGGGCGTGGTTGGCGCGGCGTTCGGCGCGGGCCTCGGCAAAATCACGAGCGCGGAGATTTTGCTGCCGCTGTTTGCGGTGCTGATGATCGTGATCGGCGTGGCCATGCTGCGTCCACGCAAGCATGATGGCGATAGCAGCGTGCGGCTTTCGCGCGAGAACGCGCCCAAGCTGATCGCTTACGGGCTTGGCGCGGGCGCGCTCTCAGGCTTTTTCGGCATTGGCGGCGGCTTTCTCATCGTGCCCGGCCTCATCGGCGCAACGGGGATGACGATGCTGCAAGCGATCGGCTCATCGCTGTTCAGCGTCGGCGCCTTTGGCGCCACCACGGCGGCCAGCTACGCCGCCAGCGGGCTTGTCGATTGGCGCATCGCCGGACTTTTCATTTTCGGCGGCGTGATTGGCGGCATTATGGGCGCGAACCTGGCCGAGCAGCTATCCAAACAGCGCGGCATGCTGCAGCGCGTGTTTGCTGGCGTGGTGTTCGCGGTGGCGAGCTACATGCTGTGGCGGACGCTGCTTGCGTAAGCGCGCTAGTGCGCAGTTTCCTCACTATGATCGCGCGAAATCTGATCCGCGAGATCGCGCAGCACAGCGACGATATCTTCGTGCCCCGCCACATCGACAGCGCGGTTCACCGCCGCCTCCAGCATCGCCAGCACGACATACTCATCAAGCTCGCCCGCTTCGGCTTCAGCCTCTTGCAAAAATCGCTCAGCGATCGCCAAAGCGCGCGCATAGCCTTCAGGGATCTCAGAATCGTCTTCGTCAGACATGGCGCTTAAGCATCCACATCCGCTTCGAGCGCATTTTCTTGAATGAACTCGCGGCGCGGCTCGACCACATCGCCCATCAGCTTGGCGAAGAGATCATCGGCCTCATCGGCGTGATCGACCTTGACTTGCAAGAGGTTGCGGATTTCCGGATCGAGCGTGGTTTCCCACAGCTGCTCGGCATTCATCTCACCAAGGCCTTTATAGCGCTGGATCGAGATGCCCTTGCGCCCGGCGGCTTGGATCGCCGCGAGCAGCGAGAGCGGCCCGCGAATATCGGTGCTATCTGCGCTGCGCTTGAGGCTGGCGCGCCCGGCATAGGTTTCGCGCAGGCCCGCCGCGCGATCGGCAAGCCGGCGCGCATCGGCGCTGGCCAGCAGCCCCTTATCCATCACCACACGCTCAAGCACGCCGCGCACTGTGCGCTCGAGCACCAAAGCGTGATCAGGATCAAACCGCCCTTCCCAGGTGGCCTCGCCTTCTTCAGCGATGGCGTTGAGCCGCACCGCCGCTTCCTGCGCGGCGGCCTCGCCCGCATCGGCGGCAAGCGCGCCGGCGATCGCCGCTTGCTCCAGCACGGCTGCGGGCACGCGCTGCTGCAAGCGCTGGATCAGCGCCTCCACGCCCAGCGCCTCACGCGCCAAGCGCTTCAAATCTTCGCCCGCAAACTGCAGCCCAGCCTCGGTTTCCAGCACCGCGCCGGATGAGCCTTCTTCGATCAGATAGGTCTCAAACTCGGCTTCATCTTTGAGATAGCGCCCGCTCTTGCCCTTGCTGGCTTTGTAGAGCGGCGGCTGGGCGATGTAGAGATAGCCGCCATCGATGATCTCAGGCATCTGCCGATAGAAGAAGGTGAGCAGCAGTGTGCGGATGTGCGCGCCATCCACGTCAGCATCAGTCATGATGATGATCTTGTGGTAGCGCAGCTTGTTGAGATCGATATCGCCCTCGCCGCGGCCAATGCCGGCGCCCAGTGCGGTGATCAGCGTGCCGACTTGGTCGGACGACAGCATCTTGTCGAAGCGCGCGCGCTCCACATTCAAGATCTTGCCGCGCAGCGGCAGCACCGCTTGGGTTTCCCGGCTGCGGCCCTGCTTGGCCGAGCCGCCCGCGCTGTCACCCTCGACGATGAAGAGTTCCGACTTGCTGGGATCCTTCTCCTGGCAGTCAGCCAGCTTGCCCGGCAAGGAGGCCACATCGAGCGAGCTTTTGCGCTTCATCTCGCGCGCCTTGCGG
The DNA here is from genome assembly GCA_035440585.1 of Terricaulis sp. Lineage (GTDB taxonomy): Bacteria > Pseudomonadota > Alphaproteobacteria > Caulobacterales > Aquidulcibacteraceae > Vitreimonas. The sequence goes on along the minus strand of DAORMO010000062.1, from coordinate 5,615 downwards.
GCCGCTTCGCGCGCGGCGGCCGCCTGCACGATCTTGCCCATCACGATTTTGGCGTTGTTCGGATTCTCCTCGAACCATTGGTTCAGCGCATCCGCCATCAGGCTTTCGACCACCGGGCGCACTTCGGAGGAAACCAGCTTTTCCTTGGTCTGCGATGAGAATTTCGGATCAGGCACCTTCACCGAGAGCACGCAGGTGAGCCCTTCGCGCGCGTCGTCGCCGGTGATTTCCACCTTCTCCTTCTTCGCAAGGCCGGAGCTTTGCATGTAGGCGTTCACCACGCGCGTCAGCGCGCCGCGGAAGCCGGCCAAGTGCGTGCCGCCATCCTTTTGCGGGATGTTGTTGGTGAAGCACAGCGTGTTTTCGTGGTAGCCGTCATTCCATTGCATGGAGGCTTCGACGCTGATGCCGTCCTTCTCGCCTTCCACATAGATCGCATCGGGGATCAGCGAAGCGCGCGAGCGATCAAGGTGCGCGACATAGGCTTTGACGCCGCCTTCGTAATACAGCGTCTCTTCAAACGGCTCAGCCCCGCGCAGATCCTTGAAGATGATCTTCACGCCAGAATTGAGGAAGGCGAGCTCGCGCAGGCGGTGCTCGATCGTCTTGCGATCGTATTCCACCATGGTGAAGGTGGCGGGGCTGGCGAGGAAGCGCACGGACGTGCCGCGCTTGTCCGGCGCATCGCCCACCAGCGCCAGCGGCGCCTCAGCGTCGCCCATGCGGAAGCGCATGTAATGCTCTTTGCCGCCGCGCCAGATGCGCAGATCCAGCCATTCCGACAGCGCGTTCACAACCGAGACACCAACGCCGTGGAGGCCGCCAGAGACCTTGTAGGAATTCTGGTCAAACTTTCCGCCCGCGTGCAGCTGGGTCATGATGACCTCGGCCGCCGAGACGCCCTCTTCAGGGTGGATGTCGGTGGGGATGCCGCGGCCGTCATCGGTGATTTCGGCGCTGCCGTCAGGGTGCAAGATCACCTGCACATTCTTGGCGTGCCCGGCCAAGGCTTCGTCGATCGCGTTATCGACGACCTCATAGATCATGTGGTGCAGGCCCGAGCCGTCGTCCGTATCCCCGATATACATGCCGGGGCGCTTGCGGACAGCGTCTAAGCCTTTGAGAACCTTGATGGAATCTGCGCCATATTCAGGCGCGCCCGCGGTTGCGTTTTGGGGAGCGTTCATGGGGTGCGAATCGTGCCGGAAAACATGCTCCAATATAGGTGTTTCGGGCGCGAAAGTCTTGGTTTTGAGTGCGGTTTTGGCGCCGCAGCCGGCTGGAAAAAGCCGCCTCCAAACAAGCCGCTAAAGCAGCCCGATCAGCTTCATCCAGAACAGCGCCGAGCCCACCGTCGCCATCAGCCCAAGCGCGAGCCAAAGCCCGTCCCGCGCCGTCATCCCGATGCCGAACAAAACGATGGCGAGCCCCGGCGCCAGCGGCGCAAACGGGATCAGCGAAAGCGGGATAGTGATCAGCGCCGCCCCCGCCACGCACAGCGCCACCAAGTTCACCAAGGGCGGCTTGGTCAGGAACGTCAGGCGCGGGCGCAACCAGGCCCCGTCGAGCCGATCCACCGCCGGGCGCAGCTTCTCAAAGAAGCCCAGCATCGCCAGGCGCGGGATCTCGATATCCAGCATGCTCTTGGGCAGCCAGGGCCGGCGCAGGCCCGCCGCCATCTGCAGCGCGATGGCCAAGATCACCACCGAGGTGAAGCTGGTCATCAGCGGGACAATGGTGGCCGGCGAAATCGCAAACAGGCCCACCACCAGCAGCAGCGGCCCGTAGGTGCGCCGCCCCACGGCGCTAACCAGCGCGCCGACGCGCACCTTCTCATGCGCCGCATCGCTGACGGCCTCGACCAATTCGTCCAGCACCTCATGCAGCGCGCCTTTGCGGCGCGCCGGCAGGCTCGAGGAGGCTGGCGCTGTCATGTCGCTCATCTGCGCGCCAAACGCTGTGGCGCGCAAGCAGGTTCCTTACCCGGCGATGCGCACCGGCAGGCTCTCATACCCCTTCACGAACGAGGAATAGACGCGCCGCGGCTCGCCCATCACCTCGACATGATCGAAGCGCTTGAGGATTTCCTCCCAGACGATGCGCAATTGCATCTCGCCCAGCCGGTTGCCGACGCAGCGATGGATGCCAAAGCCAAAGGAAAGATGCCGGCGCACATTCTCGCGCTCGATATCGAACGCATCGGGATTGGCGATCACCTCATCGTCCCGATTGCCCGAGACGTACCACATCACGACCTTATCGCCCTTTTTTATCTGCTTGCCGCCAAGCTCCACATCCTCAAGCGCGGTGCGGCGCATGTAAGCCAGCGGCGTTTGCCAGCGGATGGTTTCGGAAACCAGGTTTGGGATCAGCGCAGGGTTGGCTTTCAGCTTGGCGTATTGCTCCGGAAATTTGTTGAGGGCGTAGACGCTGCCGGTAATGGAATTGCGCGTGGTGTCGTTGCCGCCCACGATCAGCAGCAAGAGATTGCCGAGAAATTCCTGCGTCGGCATGTTTTTCGTGCTCTCCCCATGCGCCAGCATGGAGATGAGATCATTGCGCGGCGGCGCGGCGGCCCGCTCCTGCCAGAGATTCATGAAATAGCCGAGGCATTCCATCAGCTCGGCTCTACGCTGCTCTTCGGTATCGACGATGCCCTGCCCCGGCGCGGCGGTGGCCACATCAGACCAGCGCGTCAACTTGCGGCGATCCTCCCAGGGAAAATCAAACAAAGTGGCCAGCATCTGCGTGGTCAGCTCAATCGAGAGCTTATCGACCCAATCAAACACTTCCCCGCGCGGCGCCTCATCCAATAGCTTGCCCGCACGCTCACGGATAATCGGCTCTAGCAGCGCAAGATGATTGGGCGCCACGATGGGCGAAACGGTTTTGCGCTGCACGTCATGCTTGGGCGGATCCATGGCGATGAACATCGGCAGCGGGAAATCCTCCTCAGGATCGAACAGCACGATCGACGGCTCGGAGGAAAATTGCTGGTGGTTTGTATCCACCGCCATGATGTCGTTGTACTTGGTGACGGACCAATACGGCCCGTTCAAACTATCCGGGCAATAGTGCACCGGATCCTCTTTGCGCAGCCGCTCAAAGAACGGCCAGATGGTGTTGTCGCGGAAGCGCTCGCCCCGGCTCATGTCCAACGTCGAGAGATCGGCGCTCCACGCATTCTCGCTCGGGTTGTAGTCGAACACATAGTCCGGATTGTGCCGGCCGACATAATCAGCATTGGCCATCGCGCGCTCCCTTTTTGGTTGCCGGTGACTGCAGCAAATTTTTTTGCAGCTGTCACCGCTCTCGCCACGGCATGCGGGCGCCGCATGGCCGCGAAATCTGTCTGTCTCGTTAGCCTGATTTTAGCGGGTGATGCTGCTTAACAGCGCGCCAACCAAGGTCGCCCCCGCCATGTTACGTATCATCGCCTGCCTCACCGAAGAGCACAATTTTTGGCTGCTCTTGCTCGCCGCGCTCATCTGCGCGGCAACCAGTGTTTGCGCGTTTCTGATGCTGTCGCGCGGCGCCGGGCGCGCGCCGCTGCTCGGCCGCATCTGGGCGCTGGCCGCGGGCCTTACCGCCGGGCTCGGCGTGTGGGCGACGCACTTTGTGGCGATGACAGCCTATGATGTCGGCCTGCCGCTGGCGTTTTCGCCGGCGCCGCTGTTTGGCTCGCTGCTGGTCTCGCTGCTCGCGCAAAGCGCCGCCTTCTGGCTCGCGCATCGCTTTGCCGCAGACATGCGATTCATCAGCCTCGCCGGCGCACTCTCGGGCCTCGGCGTCATCACCATGCATTATTACGGCATGACCGGCGTTGAAGCCGCCGCCTTGATGCAATGGGATCAAGGGCTGGTCGTTGCGTCCGCGATGATGAGCGTGTTGTTTGGCGCCGGCGCCTTTGTGCTGTTTGGCGCGCTCAACGGCAAACGCCGCACGCTGCAAGCGGGCGGGGTTTTGGTGCTGGCCATCTGCGCGCTGCACTTCACCGGCATGAGCGCGCTGACATTGACGCCCACCGGCTTTGCCGCCCCCGATGGCATCTCGCAATCCATGCTTGGCGTCATCGTTGGCTTTGGCGCGCTGCTCTGCGTGATCGCCGCGCTGGCCGCCGCCATGGCTGATGTCTATCTCTCAGACCGGCAACGCCAAGAAAACATGCGCCTGCGCGAAACCGTCGCCGCACGCACCGCCGAGCTCGCCGCCGCCACCACACGCGCGGAGGCCGCCAATGACGCCAAATCGCAATTTCTCGCCAATATGAGCCACGAATTGCGCACTCCGCTCAACGCCATCATCGGCTATGGCGAAATTATCTCCGAAGACGTGGACGACCCCGCCGCCCAGCAGGACGCCAAGCGCATCATCGCCGCCGGCCATCACCTGCTCGCACTCATCAATGACATCCTCGATCTCTCCAAGATCGACGCGGGCCGTGTTGAGCTTGAGAACATGGAGTTCGACGCCGCGGCCCTCGCGCGCGATGCGCTCGACACCGTGCGCCCCGCCGCCGCCGCGCGCAATGTCACGCTTCTGCTCGATCTTGCGCCCGACGCCAGCGTTGGCCTCAGCGACGCATTCAAGATCAAGCAATGCTTGCTCAATCTTTTGTCCAACGCGGTGAAATTTAGCAGCGGCGCGAGCGTTTCGCTTGGCCTCTCGCGCGAGCGCGCGGGCGATCAAGATTGGCTCAGCTTCGCCGTGCGCGACACCGGCATCGGCATGAGCGAAGAGCAAATGCAGCGCCTGTTCCAGCCCTTCATGCAGGCCGACGCCAGCACCGCGCGCAATTTCGGCGGCACCGGCCTTGGCCTCACCATCACGCAACGCTTTGCGCAATTGATGGGCGGGGACGTGACAGTGCGGAGCGCCCCGGGCGAAGGCTCAACCTTCACCCTGCTTATTCCCGCGAATTTAAGCGCGCCGATTCTGCAGCAAGCGGCCTAAGCGCCGCGCACCTGCCCTTCGCGCACTTCAAAGCTCTGCGCCCGCGTGCCGAAGGCTTCAAACAGATTAGCGTCCGTGCCCGTCAGCCAGGCTTGGCCAGGATTGGCCAGCAATTCCTCAAACAGCGCCGCGCGCCGCACGCTATCAAGATGCGCCGCCGCTTCATCGATCAAAATGAGAGAAGCCCCCGCGCCCGGATCATCCGCCAGCGCGCGCGCCTGCGCCAGCGTCAGCCCAAGCAGAAGCGCCTTTTGCTCACCCGTCGAGCATTGATCGGCTTCCATATTTTTTGCGGCGTGCCGCGCCTTGAGATCAGAGCGATGCGGCCCATCAAGCGCGCGCCCCGCGCCCGCATCGCGCCCGCGCACATCGCGCAAAAGCTCGGCGAAATCTTCCTCTACATCGGCGCTATTGGCGCCTGCTTCAAATCGCGCTTCCAGCAAGCCTTCAAGCGCCAGGATCGCTTTCGGGAACGCGCCATCTGGCCGCGCATCGATCGCCTGCTGCAGCCGCGCCAGCGTTTCCACCCGCGCCGCCGCAATCGCCGCACCATGGGCTGACATTTCCCGCTCAAGCCCGGTGAGCCACGCATCATCAAAATTGCGATCGCTTAAAAGCTTTTGCCGCTCACGCATCGCCCGCTCATAGGCGGCGGCGGCGTG
>DAORMO010000061.1:5858-15098 GCA_035440585.1 Terricaulis sp. | reverse complement strand
CGTCGAGCGCCAGCGCGGCAGAGCCCGCCTCCGCCTCACGCGCCGCCCCGATCGAGGCGCGCCAGACAGCTGCGCTTCAGCCCGCCGCCCAGCGGAGCCCCCAGCGCACCGAAACCGCGACCCCAGTATCGGCCCCGCGCCCTGCGGCGCAAAACCCGGCCCCGCAGCCTCTCCCGGCTGAGGTATCTGCAGGCGAATCGGTTGATCCTAGCGCGGGCGTAGAAACCGTGCGGCGCGAGCGCGCCGGGCCAGATCAATAAGCGCCCCTATATAAGCGGCTTGCTTGGCCGGCTTTGCCGGCGCTGAAACGCGGAAAGGACAATGGCGCGCTACGTGTTCATTACGGGCGGGGTGGTTTCTTCCTTGGGGAAGGGCATCGCCTCCGCCGCTCTCGGCGCGCTCCTGCAAGCCCGGGGATACCGGGTCCGACTCCGCAAGCTCGACCCTTACCTCAACGTCGACCCCGGCACGATGAGCCCCTATCAGCACGGGGAGGTGTTCGTCACCGATGACGGCGCCGAGACTGATCTCGATCTTGGCCATTATGAGCGCTTCACCGGCGTATCGGCCACGCAGGGCGACAACATCACCACCGGGCGCATCTATCAGGAAATCATCGCAAAGGAGCGGCGCGGCGATTATCTCGGCGCGACCGTGCAGGTGATCCCGCACGTCACCAACGCGATCAAGGAGTTCATCCTCTCAGATCACGGCGATGCGGATTTCGTGCTGTGCGAAATCGGCGGCACAGTGGGCGATATCGAGGGTTTGCCGTTCTTTGAGGCCATCCGCCAGCTGGGGCAGGAGCTTGATCCCGGCCAAGTCGCGTTCGTGCACTTAACGCTGCTGCCTTACATTCCCAGCGCCGGGGAAATGAAAACCAAGCCGACCCAGCACAGCGTCAAAGAGCTGCGCTCCATCGGTATCCAACCCAATATCTTGCTTTGCCGCTGCGATCGGCCCATCCCTGCTGATGAAAAGCGCAAGATCGCGCTGTTTTGCAACGTGCGCGAAAGCGCGGTGGTGGAAGCACGCGATCTCGAAACCATCTACGAAGCGCCGATCGCGTATCACGCCGCCGGGCTCGACACCGAATTGCTGAAGCATTTCGGCGTTTCCGTTGCGCCCCAGCCCGATCTCGCCAAGTGGGAAACCATCGTCAAACGGCTGAAAACGCCGGACGGGCAAGTCACGATCGGCGTTGTCGGCAAATATACCGAATTGAAGGACGCCTATAAGTCCCTGATCGAAGCGCTGCACCACGGCGGCGTGGCCAACAACGTGAAGGTCAATATCCGCTGGGTCGAAAGCGAGCGCTTTGAAGAGCGGGGCGATGCCTGGCACGAAGATTTGCACGGCGTGCACGGCATCCTTGTGCCTGGCGGCTTTGGCGAACGCGGCAGCGAGGGCAAAATCGCCGCCGTGCAATTCGCGCGTGAACACAACGCGCCGTTCTTTGGCATTTGCTTCGGCATGCAGATGGCCTGCATCGAAGCCGCACGCCATCAAGCTGGCCTCAAAGGGGCAAGCTCCACCGAGTTTGGCGAAAGCAAGCATCCCGTCGTTGGCCTGATGACCGAATGGCTCAAGGGCAATGATCTCGAAAAGCGCAACAAGGCTGGCGATCTTGGCGGCACGATGCGCCTTGGCGCCTACACCGCCGCGCTCGAGCCCGGCAGCCGAGTTGCGGAAATCTATGGCGGGGAAACCATCTCCGAGCGTCACCGCCACCGCTATGAGGTGAACACCAAATACCGCGAAAAGCTCGAAGCCTCGGGCCTCATCTTTTCCGGCATGAGCCCCGATGGGCTGCTGCCTGAAATTGTCGAGCGGCGCGATCACCCCTGGTTCATCGGCGTGCAATATCACCCCGAGCTGAAAAGCCGCCCGTTTGAACCGCACCCGCTCTTCGCCAGCTTCATCGCTGCCGCGCTGGAGCAGAGCCGGCTGGTTTAGCGCATGTGCGAATTGCTCGGCATGAGCGCCAATGTGCCCACCGACATTCGCTTTTCCTTCACGGGCCTCGCCAAGCGCGGCGGCGCAACAGGGCCGCATAAGGATGGCTGGGGCATTGCCTTCTATGCGGGGCGTGGCGCGCGCTGCTTTCATGATCCGCAGCCGAGCGCAAAGTCAGAGCTTGCGCATCTGGTCGCCAATTATCCGATCAAGAGCAAAGTGGTGATCGCGCATGTGCGCCTCGCCAATCGCGGGAGGGTTTCGCTGGAAAACACCCATCCGTTCTCGCGCGAGCTCTGGGGGCGCACCTGGGTGTTTGCGCACAATGGCCAGCTTAAGGGCGTGAAGAAACGCCCGCTTGGCCGTTATCAGCCGGTGGGAAGCACCGATAGTGAGCACGCCTTTTGCTGGATACTTGATCAGCTCGCCGCGCGCTGGAGCAGCTTGCCTGCGCCAAAAGCGCTCGATCGCGCCGTCAAAGCGTTGTTTGCGGAGATCAATAGCCACGGCGTGTTCAACGCCATGCTGAGCGACAGCCGCACGCTTTATGTGTTTTGCTCGAAACGGCTTTGCTATCTCACGCGCCGCGCCCCATTTGGGCCGGCGACGCTGCTGGATGAGGATGTCGAGGTCGATTTCGCGGCGGAGACGACGCCGAAAGATATCGTCACCGTAATCGCCACCCAGCCACTCACCAGCAATGAGAGCTGGATCAAACTGGAGCGCGGCGATTTCCTCGCCTTCCGCGACGGGTTGCCCGCTTAGCGCGTCACACGCTCTGCAAAGGCGAGCGCATCCGCAAACACTGGCGCACGGTTGCGCCGCGCCGGCGCCAGCGCTTGCAAAATGCCTGGATGATCAAGCCCCGGGTAAATGATCAGTTGAGCTTGACCGCCCGCAGCGCGCGCGGCTTCAGCCATCTCTTCGCTTGCGCGCACCGGCACGCGGCGATCGGCGTCGCCAGTGAGCAGCAGCAGGGGCGGGGCATCCGCGCGTGCGAAGCCGATCGCATGCATGTTCGCCGGATCAGGCGCATCGCCGAAGGCTGTGCGGATGATTGGATTGTTGAAATAAAACCCGTACGGCCCGGCAAGGCCGACCACGCCGCGTATCGCGCGGGGATCAAACCCCGCCGCTGCTGCGTAACGAACATCAAGCGCGGCCATCATGGCGTTGTAGGCGCCGGCGCTGTGGCCGGCGAGCACGATGCGGCGCGGATCGCCGCCATACGCTGCGATGTTGGCCTCTACCCACGCAATGGCCTGGGCGGCGTCATCTACAAAGCCGGGAAATTGCGTCTCCGGCGCGAGCCGATAATCGGGGATGACCGTGACAAACCCATGCGCGGCGAATGCGTCGCCGATAAAGCTGTGGTCCTCCTTCGCGCCAGAACGCCAACCCCCGCCATAGATGAATACGAGCACAGGCGCGCCTTCAGCGCCTGCCGCAGGGGCGTAAACATCGAGGGTGCGCCGCGGCCCCTCGCCATAGGCGAGCCCTGACGCTACTTGGCGTGCGCCAGGGTCATGGGGGGTGAAGCGGTTGAAGGCGCCAATCGAAACGCAGCCCGCTGTCAGGGCCAGAAGCGCAGCGACGCCAGAGGCGCGCAGGAAAGTTTGGAGAGCCATCATGCAGCGATATACGCGCCAGGGCGGCGACTGGCTCCCTTTCTGATCGACAGCGGCAGGCGGAGCCGCTAGGGCGGGGCCATGAGCGCTTTGATCTCTTTCGCCGCCGCTTCTGCGCCCGCCGCCGCTGAAACCGGCGCGCAAGGCGCGTTGCTTGCCGCCGGCCTTATCGGTGTGGTGATCGCTTGGTTCGTTTGGGGGTGGCTGGTGCGGTTGATGCGCGCCCAGAAGGCTGCAAGCGCAACCGGCGGGCGCTATGAGGATTTCGTGCTGGAAGCGCTGGTCAATGCGGCCAAGATCGATGGCCGCGTCAATGACGCCGAGCGCGCCGCGATCGCCAAAGCGCTCACTGAAACCGCTGGCGTCAGCATTGATCCGCCGGTGCTGGATAACGCTTTCGCCAACGCCAAACTGGGCAAGGGCGAACTGACGGCCTACCTCACAGCGCGCGCAGCAAGCTTTTCGCGTGAGCAGAAAATGGGGCTGCTTAAAGCGCTGATGGCCGTGTTCGTGGCCGATGGGCGCTTTGATGAATCTGAGCACGCGGCCTTAATCGACTACACTGCCGCAATTGGATTTGACCGCACCTCGGCTCCGCAAATGCTGCGCGGCGTGGAAGGCGACATCAAGCGCGGCAATATCATTTAAATTGACCAGCGTACCGGCGGAACTCGCGCGGCGCGCGGGTGTTGTTCCGCCATGGAACCAGGTCTCGCCCTCGCTGAGCCGCCCGCACGCCAGCGGGTGAACAAGGCGCTTGTGCTGTTCAACGAAAAAGCCGGCAGCGTGCAGCCCGGGGACGGGGAGCGTTTGCTTGAGCTTTTGAAGGCGGCCGGGGTCGCCCAATACGCGGTTGTGAGCGCCGAGCGCATGACGCGCAAATTGCTGGCGCGCGCCAAAGAGTTTGACGCGATCATCGTTCTTGGCGGAGACGGCACGGCGCGCGCCGCCGCCGCGCTGGCGCCGCGCGATGCAGCGCCGCTTGTGCTCTTGCCGGGCGGCACGCTCAATATTTTGCCCAAGGCGCTCTATGGCGACTTGCCCTGGCCCGAAGCGCTTGCGGCGGTGCTCGAGCGTGGTGTTGAAAAGCGCATGCCGGCGGGCGTCGCCAATGGCGAGCGCTTTTTCGTCGCCGCCATGTTTGGCGCGCCGACGGTGCTGGCGCGCGCGCGAGAAGCGGCGCGTGATGGCGATCTGCCTAAAGCAGTTGGCCGGCTTGGGGCCTATTTCAAACGGGCATTCACCCGCCGTATTCGCGCGCGGCCTGAGCGCCATACTTTCCAGAAGGCCGAGGCGATCGGAGCATTGCTTCCTTCCTTCAGCGGCGGCCTTGAAGGCGACGGGCTGGAATGGGTGCACCTGAAAGCGACGCATTTTGTTGATCTTGCCCGTGTGAGCGTCCGTGCGTTGGGAGAAGGTTGGCGCGACGACAGCGCCGTCGAAACATGGCCCGCCCGCGTGGGCGATGTCGTCTCCATGGGCATGATCCCCGCAACGTTGGACGGGGAGCCGCATAACTTCTTCTCGCGCGTGCGGGTGAGCTATGATCCCAGGGGCGTGCGCGTGCTGGCGCTGGAGAAAGGCTGAGCCATTGCTGTTGGCGCATTTCACGGACGTGCATTTTGGCTGCGAAGATCGCAGCGCCATCGAGGCCGCGACGCGATATGTCGAGGATCACAAGCCCGACGCGGTGATCGTCACCGGCGACATTTCGCAGGATGGCCGCGCCGATGAGCTGGACGCAGCGGGCGAATGGATGCGCGCGCTGCCTGCGCCTGTCATCGTCACGCCCGGCAATCACGATGTGCCGTACTACGAGCCGCTTGGCAGGTTGCTCTATCCCTGGACGCGCTTCCGCCGCGCCACGCATGGCCTGCGCACCGAAGCCTGGCACACGCCGGAATGGAGTATCGTGCCCGTGAACACCGCGCGGGGCTGGCAGCTGCGCGCCAATTGGGCCCAAGGCGCGATCTCACGCGGGCAAACGGCGGAAGCGGGGGCCGAACTGCAAAAGGCGGCCCCCGGCGCGCTACGCATCGTCATCACTCACCATCCGCTTGATTGGCCCAATGATGCGCCGATCAAGGGCCAAACCATCGGCGGCGTGCGTGGCCTTGAAGCGCTCACCATTTCCGGCGCGGAGCTGTTTCTCAGCGGCCACCTGCATTTCGCCGCCGCGCGGCTCTACGGCACGCGGGCGCTTTGCGTCTCCTCTGGCACGCTCTCGCAGCGTTTGCGGCACGAGCCGCCGGCCTTTACCGCGATCCGCCGGCCTGAGCCCAATGTCATTGAAACGGAGGTTCTGCACGTGGTGCAGGGGCGGGCCCAGAGCGCCAGCCGGCGCGCGTTCCGCTTGGCGGGCCGAGGCGGGGCCGATGCGCCTGCCGAGATCCACGCCGGCGCCTCGGGATAAACGCCAGGATTTCAGGTTCCTTGCCGCGATAGCGCCCCAAGGCCTTGCCCCTTGGCCCGGTATCGGGTATCCGCCCCCACTTTCCCGCGTTGCGGGATCCAGGAGTTTTCCGGCCATGGCCGTTCCGAAGCGAAAAACCACCCCCTCCAAGCGGGGCATGCGCCGCGCGCACGATAAACTCGGCAAGAATGCCTATGTCGAGGACAAGGAAAGCGGCGAACTGCGCCGCCCGCACCATGTGGACCTGAAAAGCGGCCGGTATCGCGGCCGCCAGGTGCTGAAAGCCAAAGAAGACTAAGCCAATCGGCTTTGAGGCGTGCATCAGCCCGCGGCGTTCGCGCGCCGTGGGCTTTGTGCTGCTTGCAGACCAGACGTGACGTTTCGCGCGGTGAAGCCGCTTGCGCGAAGCATGCGCCCGCGCTGTAAAGCGCTACTCAAAATCCAGCCAGCGAGATCATTCCATGACCGGCATCGCCGACATCATCGGCCGCGAAATCCTCGACAGCCGCGGCAACCCTACCGTTGAGGTCGACATCGTGCTGGAGGATGGCGGCTTTGGCCGCGCCGCGGTGCCGTCAGGCGCATCCACTGGCGCGCACGAAGCGGTTGAGAAGCGCGACGGCGAGCCCGATCGCTATCTCGGCAAGGGCGTCCGCGACGCTGTGGAAGCGGTCAATGGCGAGATCGCCAACGCCGTTCTCGGGCTCGACGCCGAAGATCAGCGCCGCATCGATTCAATCCTGATCGAACTGGACGGCACAAAAAACAAAGCGCGCCTCGGCGCCAACTCGATCCTCGGCGTCTCGCTTGCGGTGGCGAAGGCCGCCGCCTCAAGCGCCGGCACGCCGCTCTATCGCTATCTGGGCGGGGTGCAGGCGCGCGTGCTGCCGACGCCGATGATGAACATCGTCAATGGCGGCGCCCATGCCGATAACCCGATCGACATTCAAGAATTCATGATCATGCCGATTGGCGCGGAAAGCATCGGCGAAGCCGTGCGGGCGGGCGCCGAGGTGTTTCACACGCTGAAAAAGCAGCTCAAAGACGCCGGCCATTCGACCAATGTGGGTGATGAAGGCGGCTTTGCGCCCAACCTCGCCAGCGCCGATGAGGCGATCGGCTTTATCCTCAAAGCCATCGAAAAGGCCGGCTACAAACCCGGTGAAGATATCGCGCTGGCGCTCGATTGCGCCTCCACCGAGTATTTCAAGAACGGCAAGTACGAGCTCGAAGGCGAGGGCAAATCGCTCTCGCCTGAAGCGCATGCCAAATATCTGGCCGATCTCGTTGCGCGCTACCCGATCATCTCGATCGAGGACGGCATGTCCGAGGATGATTTTGAAGGCTGGAAGGCGCTGACGGAATTGATCGGCGATCGCTGCCAATTGGTGGGCGATGATCTCTTCGTCACCAACATGGAGCGGCTGGCGATGGGCATGGAGCGCGGGCTCGCCAATTCCATTCTCATCAAGGTCAACCAGATCGGCACGCTGACCGAAACGCTCGACGTGGTCGAGATGGCCCAGCGCGCCGGCTACAGCGCCGTGATGAGCCACCGCAGCGGCGAAACCGAAGACAGCACCATCGCCGATCTCGCTGTCGCCACCAATTGCGGCCAGATCAAAACCGGCTCGCTCGCCCGTAGCGATCGCACCGCAAAGTATAATCAGCTCATTCGCATCGCCGAATTGCTCGATGATATGGGCGAATACGCCGGCGCCGGCACGATTATCGGGCGCTAAGCCGAGTCTATCGGCAAAGAAAAAGGGAGAGCGCCGCCAAGCGCTCTCCCTTTATGTTTTGTTGTTGCGTCGATCAGCGGCGAAACACGGCCAAGCCGTACACGCATGGCTCTACCGAGCATGTGACCATAATGGTGTCCACGCTCAGCGGGCGGGTGTTGGTGCTGACCTGAACCACCGGCACCGAGTCCTCGAGCACATCTTCGCCGATCGTGCCGCCGCCGCTGCGAACGCGCAGATCGAGATCGGTGCAGTCACCGTCGCACACCGCAACAAACACGATGTCGCCGTTGTCCTGGGCGGTGTAGTTCGTGGTCTCCGTGGCGCCGGTATTGATGGCGTTGAGGGTGATCACCTCAAAATTCTGGTACCCTTGCTCCCGCATGACGGGAACGATTTGCGAGAATTGGTCGATCACGATTTGGACGTGAGGAGACACCTCTTCCTGCTGTTGCTGTGCGCCGGCCGTCGCGCCGAACATAAGTGTTGCGGCCGCTACGCTTGCCGCCAACAGGCCACGCACCGCGTTCTTCGCGTTCTTCATAGGTAAGTCGTCCTTTTGCTCACGCCCTCATCGCCGCCATGACCTGCTGAATCGCAGATTACAACGGCTTCACGCTCTATCGCGCGCTGGGGCGAGGCTGTGCAAGTGAAATCCCGGTACGTCATCCCCCCTGAATAGGTGGGGCAGCGTGGGTTCGCTTAGGGCGTTTAGGGTGAAATTTTTTCCTAGCGCTGAACCGCAAGCTATTGGGTGCAGACTCGGTTTGTTCACGCCTAGCACTAGTAGGCTTTACTCAACTTATTGATAAATAGAGAAAAGAACGTAACGGGAATATTTTCGAGTCTATACGATTCCTTAACCAATGCGATTCACGGTCCCCTCGAATCGGGGTGAGGCCATGGGCAAGCACGGCGCGACAGCTTTGAATATTGTCCTCGGCGGCGCCATCGTTTACTTGGCCGCGCACGCCGTGACGGGCCGCCAGGGCTTGGTGGCCTATGTTGATCTCCAAGCCCAGGAGCGCGTGCTGGAGGAGCGTGTCGCGGCGCTCGACCTTGAGCAGAGCCAGCTTGAAGCGCGCGCCGCGCGGCTTCGCCCGGGAAGCATCGATGAAGACTATCTCGATGAGCGCGCCCGCATCACCTTGGCGGCCGGCAGCCCGGAAGAATTGGTATTCGCGCTCGATCAGCGCTGAGGCGCTTGCTGCACTGCAACAACGCAAGGCTTGTTGGCGAGCCCCGTAAAATTCGCATAAGAGAACCCCGCCGCGAATGGTGGACAGTGCGCGCGGGCGCGCCTTTACCTAGCGGCGGAGGATACTCAGATATGGCGAACGCCGCGACCAAACGCGCGAATGGCTCACATGCCGCCGAGGCGAGCAAGGATGAGCTCCTGCAATATTATCAGGACATGCTGCTGATCCGCCGCTTTGAGGAGCGCGCCGGTCAGCTTTATGGCATGGGTCTCATTGGCGGGTTTTGCCACCTCTATATCGGC
>DAORMO010000061.1:3907-5727 GCA_035440585.1 Terricaulis sp. | reverse complement strand
CCGAAGCGGCGGCTATTCCAAGGGCAAGGGCGGCTCGATGCACATGTTCAGCATCGAGAAAGCCTTCTACGGCGGCCACGGCATTGTTGGCGCGCAGGTTTCGCTCGGCACAGGCCTTGCCTTCGCCAACAAATATCGCGGCGATGGCAAAGTCTGCCTCACCTATTTCGGTGATGGCGCGGCCAACCAGGGCCAGGTCTATGAAAGCTTCAACATGGCCTCGCTGTGGAAGCTGCCGGTGATCTTCATCATCGAAAACAACCAATACGCCATGGGCACGAGCGTGCAGCGCTCAAGCGCCGAAACGCACCTGCATAAACGCGGCGCCGCCTTCGCCATTCCCGGCGAAGAGGTGGACGGCATGGATGTCGTCGCCGTGCGCGAAGCGGGCCGGCGCGCGGTGGAGCGTGCGCGGGCGGGCGAGGGGCCGTACCTGCTCGAGATGAAAACCTACCGCTACCGCGGCCACTCAATGTCCGATCCGGCGAAGTATCGCACCAAGGAAGAGGTCGATGCGGTCAAAGCCAAGCAAGATCCGATCGAGCACGTTAAAAAGCTGATCCTCGATGCTGGCCACGCCAGCGAAGAAGAGCTCAAGCAGATCGATCGTGAGATCCGCACGGTGGTGACGGAAAGCGCCGAATTCGCGCAGGAAAGCCCCGAGCCTGATCCGAGCGAATTGCTGACGGACGTTTATATCGAAGCCTAACAAGCGCGGGGGAGGATAAGAACATGAGCGTCGAACTGACGTATCTGGCTTATACGATCGCGCTCTTTTTCGTGGTCGTGATGGTGCAAGCCTATTCCGGGCTCGCCAATAATGGCGTGGCCGCGATGATGAACAATCGCGATAGCCTTAAGCCGCCCACGCTGTTTCAAGCGCGGATGAAGCGGCTCACAGATAATTTCCGCGAGAACCTTTGGTTCTTCGCCCCGCTCGTGCTGATCGCGGCGGCAGCCGACATTTCCAATCAATGGACTGTGCTTGGCGCACAGCTCTTCTTCTTTTCACGCATCGCGCACGCCATCTGGTACGGCTTCGGCTGGCCGGTGCTGCGCGGATTTTTCTGGTTCGCCGGCATTATCGCCTGCGCGCTGATCTTTTTGGCTCTCTTCGGGATCATCGCCTGATGACGCAAATTCTCATGCCCGCGCTCTCGCCCACGATGGAAGAGGGCAATTTGGCCAAATGGCTGGTCAAGGTCGGTGATACAATCGAGCCTGGCCAGGTGATCGCCGAGATCGAAACCGATAAGGCGACGATGGAGGTCGAGGCCGTCGATGAAGGCGTAATCAGCCAATTGCTGGTTGAGGAAGGCGCCCAAGGGGTGAAGGTCAACACGCCCATCGCCGTTCTAGACAGCGGCGAAGCCGAAGCGCCCGTGCCCAA
Source organism: Terricaulis sp. (assembly GCA_035440585.1). Lineage (GTDB taxonomy): Bacteria > Pseudomonadota > Alphaproteobacteria > Caulobacterales > Aquidulcibacteraceae > Vitreimonas. Next base: position 4,337 of record DAORMO010000061.1, on the reverse strand, counting down.
GCAGGAGGCCAAGGCTCCGCCCAAAGCCGAAGCGCCCGCAAAAAGCGAAGTGCCCAAGCCTGCGCCCATCCCATCAAAGCCCGCCGCTGATCCCGAGATCCCGGCGAACGCGAAGATGATCAAAATCACCGTGCGTGATGCGCTGCGCGATGCGATGGCCGAAGAAATGCGCCGCGATGATCGCGTGCTGCTGATGGGCGAGGAGGTCGCCGAATATCAGGGCGCGTACAAAGTCAGCCGCGAATTGCTGCAAGAATTCGGCGCGCGCCGCGTGATCGACACCCCGATCACCGAGCACGGCTTCACCGGCGTTGGCGTCGGCGCGGCGATGGCGGGGCTCAAGCCCATCGTCGAGTTCATGACTTGGAATTTCGCGATGCAAGCGATTGACCAGATCATCAATTCCGCCGCCAAGACGCTCTATATGTCT
>DAORMO010000061.1:0-3897 GCA_035440585.1 Terricaulis sp. | reverse complement strand
GGCGGGCAGATCAAATCCTCCATCGTGTTCCGCGGCCCCAACGGCGCGGCCGCGCGCGTGGCCGCCCAGCACAGCCAGGATTATTCATCCTGGTATAGCCACGTGCCCGGCCTCATCGTCATCGCCCCCTATGATGCGGCGGACGCCAAGGGCTTGCTCAAAGCCGCGATCCGCAACCCGAACCCTGTCGTCTTCCTTGAGCACGAAATGCTCTACGGCACGGAGTTCGAGATCCCGGACGTTGAAGATTGGATCGTGCCGATCGGCAAAGCCAAGATCCGCCGCGAGGGCGCGGACGTGACGATCACCGCGCACTCGCGCATGGTGGGCCTTGCGCTGAAAGCCGCCGAAGAGCTCGCAAGCGAAGGCATCGACGCCGAGGTGATCGATCTCCGCACCATCCGCCCGCTTGACACCGAGACCATCATCGAGAGCGTAAAGAAAACCAATCGCATCGTCACGGTGGAAGAGGGCTGGGGCCAATCGGGCGTCGGCGCCGAGATCGCCGCGCGCGTCGTGAGCGAGGCCTTCGATTATCTCGATGCGCCGCCCACGCGCGTGCACCAGGTCGATGCGCCGCTCGCCTATGCCGCCAATCTCGAAGCGTTGGCGCTGCCCAACGTGGATAAGATTGTCGATGCGGCCAAGGCCGTCACCTATCGCTAAGCGGGAGCGCGCGTCATGGAGGAAGGCGAGGTTATCGAGCAACTGATCGAGTACACCAATGTGCTGCTGATCGGGGTGTCGCTCATCTTCACGGTCGTCTCCGCCTATATTGTCGCGCTCAATTATTTTGTCGGTGAGGCGATGTTCTTGGCGCGTTTTGGCGCGTTCGCGTTCATTGGCCTCATCCTTGGCCTGCTTGTGGTGGTTATGCTGGGCGCAGAGCAAATGCATGCGGGCTTGATCGCGCGCCTGCATGAGATCGACGCCGAGGGCAATCTCACCGCCGCGGGCCGGGCCGCGCTAGAAAACACAACCGAGGGGATCGACGGCATCGTTCGCCTGCTGCTCTGGGTCGGCCTTGTTTCTGTCTATGGCGTGCTGGCGTACATGACGTTCCTGCACCGCTGGAAGCCTGACGTTGTGAACGTCGCGCTGCAATCGAGGAAAGCTTGATGTCCATTGAGATCACCATGCCCGCCCTGTCGCCGACCATGGAGGAGGGCAACCTCACAAAGTGGCATGTGAAGGCCGGCGACACGATCGAGCCGGGCCAAGTGATCGCCGAAATCGAAACCGATAAGGCGACGATGGAGGTCGAGGCCGTCGATGAAGGCGTGATCGAAGAAATCCTCGTGGCCGAAGGCGCCGAAGGCGTGAAGGTCAACACCCCGATCGCGCGCCTTAAAGGCGAAGGCGAGGCCAAGCCCGCGCCAAAGAAAGAAGCGCCGAAAGCGGAAGCGGCGAAAGCCGAAGCGCCCAAAGCCGCAGCTGCGCCGCCGGCATCCGCCAGCAAAGGTGATCGCACCTTCGCGTCCCCGCTGGCGCGGCGCCTCGCCGAGCAGGGCGGGATTGATCTCTCAGGGCTGAAGGGCTCTGGCCCCAATGGCCGCATCGTCAAAGCCGATGTCGAAGCCGCCGCTAAGGCGCCGCGCGCAGCCGATAAGGCCGTGCCGCAGCAATCGCGCGAGGTCGCGCGCCCGAGCGCGCCCGCCGCGCAAGCGCCGGCGCCGTTCAAATCGCTCGAGAGCCAAGGCATTCGCCAAGGCAGCTACGATCTCGTGCCGCTCGACATGATGCGTAAAACCATCGCCAAGCGGATGACGGATAGCTTCCGCGACGTGCCGCATTTCCCGCTCAACATCGACATCGAAATCGACGGCCTCCTCAAAGCGCGCGGCGACATCAACAAGCGCTTCGCCGACCAGGGCGTGAAAATCTCCGTCAACGACATGTGCATCAAGGCCGCCGCCTTGGCGCTCAAGATCGTGCCGGAAGCCAACGCCTCTTACACGCCCGATGGCATCGCGCTGCACCACCATGCGGATGTGGCCGTCGCCGTCGCCATTCCCGGCGGCCTCATCACCCCGATCATCTTCGCTGCTGAAACCAAGGGCCTCGCCCAAATCAGCCATGAGATGGCCGATCTCGCCGAACGCGCGCGCACCAAGCGGCTGCGCCCCGAAGAATTCCAAGGCGGCACGTTCTCGATCTCCAACATGGGCATGATGGGCATCAAGAGCTTCGCGTCGATCATCAACGAGCCGCACGGTATGATCATGTCGATCGGCGCCGGCGAAAAGCGCCCCGTCGTAAAGAACGACGCGCTCGCCATCGCCACGATGATGAGCGTGACCGTGACCTGCGACCATCGCGTGGTGGACGGCGCGCTGGGCGCTGCGTTCCTTAAAGCGTTCAAGGGCTTCTTGGAAGATCCGATGGCGATGCTGCTTTAGGGGGGCTGCGCATGCGCGAGGATGAGCCCTTCGGGACCGAGCGCGCCGCCAATCTCTGGCTCACATTCTGGATCAACGCGCTCTTATCGGCGCTTGGCCTTTATCTCGTTTTGAACTTTGCTCTATCGAGCGGGATGGCGCTCTTGATCGCCATCCCGGCGGGCGCTGTTATCGGCGGCATGCTGTGCCGCGCCCGTGCCGTGCGCCGCTGGATCGCGCACGTCATACAGATCGCTGCGTTCCCTTGGTGGTGATGGCTCCGCCGCGTTACCGCCGTCACATCCGCCCGATCACATCGTCGCTACCTTCTCCTCATCGGATCGAGGTGATCCGAAGGAGAAACCGAGATGACCAAGCTTTACGCCCTGATCGCCGCGATCGCCGTTTTCACGCCCGTCGCCTACGCTGCGCTGAACCAGACTGCGCAATTTTGGGCCTAAGCCCACGCGAAGAAACCGCCAGCCCTAAAGGCGCAACCAAAACAGGCTGAAGAATGCAGAACGCCCAAGGCTAAGGGCGCCGGCGCACCCGGCGCCCTTTTCACTGCGGATAATGTTCTTGTATTGTTCTATATGTAGGATTATGATCCTAGGCTATGGGCAAGGATCATCTGCACGGGCGCGGCGCGCGCAGCAACGCCGCCGGCCGCTATGAACGCTTCGCGGTCGAAGCCTTTGATGACGGCTGGGCCGGGGAGGAGATCGCGCGGCTCGACACCATCGTCACGCCGGAGCTGGCCAAGAGCATCATCTCCACCAGCCAAAGCCCCGACATTTCCTTCGATCAATCGATCAATCCCTATCGCGGCTGCGAGCACGGCTGCATCTATTGCTATGCGCGCCCCAACCACGCCTATGTCGGCCTATCGCCGGGGCTCGATTTTGAGACCAAGCTGTTTGTGAAGGCCAACGCCCCCGCTTTATTGGAAGCGGCGCTCTCCAAGCCGAATTATCAGCCACGCACCATCATGCTGGGCGGCGTCACCGACATTTATCAGCCAATCGAGCGCGGCTATGGCGTCACGCGCGCGATCCTTGAGGTGCTGGCGCGCTGGCGACATCCCACAGCGCTCATCACCAAATCCCAGCTTGTGCTGCGTGATCTCGATATTCTTTCGCCCATGGCTGCGCGCGGGCTGGTGAAGGCTGCGATCTCGATCACGACGTTAGAGCGCCGCATCGCCCGCGCAATGGAGCCGCGCGCCGCCGCGCCGCATCGCCGGCTTGAGGCGGTGCGCGAGCTGGCGGATGCCGGCGTGCCGGTCACGGTGATGGCCGCGCCGATCATTCCAGGCATCAATGACAGTGAGATCGAAGCGATCCTCGAAGCCGCCGCCAAGGCAGGCGCCAGCGCCGCCGGCTACGTGATCTTGCGGCTGCCGCTGGAGATCAAGGATCTGTTCCGCGAATGGCTGGCCGCGCACTTTCCCGATCGCGCCGCGCGGGTAATGGCGCTGGTGCGCCAAATACGCGGCGGGCGCGATTACGATCCCGAGTGG
>DAORMO010000060.1:0-15114 GCA_035440585.1 Terricaulis sp. | reverse complement strand
CGCCAGGTTCCAGCCGTTGGTGGTGATGGCGGCCTTGTCGATCCCGGGCGTGGCGCGCACGCGGCGGATGGCGGCCTGGGCGGCGTCCAGCTTGTCGATCTCGTCCTGATCCACGCCCTCGCCCGGCATGGCGGGGCCGTTGAGCAGCACCGCATCGCCTTCGGGCGCGGGCTCAGGCTCGGCCGCCTGCTCTTCATCCAGCAACCCGGAAAGCCCCGCGAGCTTATCTTCGAGCGTCAGCAGCGTTTCGACCACTTTGGTGATGCGCTGGCCGGTGATGTCCTGGAAGGAGCAGGCTTCCAGCACCGATAGGCATTTTTCTTCGACGTAAGAGCGATAGGCGGGCGGCGAAAGATCATCGCGCGCGTTCATGATTTCATCCACCGCCTGCATGATCTGATTGGCCGCGCTTTCGGTGGTTTCGACGATCAGCCCCATTTGGCTCATCGCGGTGGGCAGATTTTGCAGGCGCATCTGCGCGGGCCGCAAGTCGGCGATCGCACGGCGGGCGGCCATCACATAATGCAGCAGCGCGCGGCGCTCCTCGGCTTCGGACGCGCTCATGCTCAAAACTCCCCGAGGACGGCGGCGATTTTCTGCTTCAGCACGGCCTGCGTGAACGGCTTGATGATGTAATTGTTCACCCCCGCCTGGCGCGCGGCGACGACGTTCTCCGTGCGCGCCTCGGCTGTCACCATGATGAAGGGCAGATTGGCGGTGCTGGCGTTGGCGCGCACCTTCTTGAGCAGATCAAGCCCGGTGACAGGCTGCATATTCCAATCGGAAATCACCAGCCCATAAGGCCGCGCCGCGATCATATCGAAAGCGGATTTGCCATCGGTGGCTTCATCGACATTGCGGAAGCCCAATTGCTCGAGAAGACTACGAACAATGCGAAGCATCGTCTTGTAATCGTCCACGATCAGAATCGACATATCTTTGGAAACGGCCATCACGCGCCCCACGCCCGATTAAATTCAACCTTTGATAGCACCCCTTCCCTTGCAAAAGCCTGAACGCGAGGGTGAAGGGCGTATTTACTCTATTTTAGGTTGTGTCGCGAAAAGTGGCGCGGCCATGGACGATATCCTCCGCGACTTTATCGCTGAAGCCAATGACAGCATCGATGCGCTCGATCGCGCGCTGGTGCGGTTTGAGCGCGAGCCGGAAGATCCAGATCTGCTCTCTGAAATTTTCCGCGTGATGCACACGATCAAAGGCACGTGCGGCTTCCTGGGCCTGGCGCGCCTGGCCGCCATTGCGCATGCCGGCGAAAACATCCTCGGCCAATTCCGCGATGGGGCGCTGACGCCGAAGCAGGATTCAGTTTCGGCGATTCTTGAATCGATCGATCTCATCAAAGCGCTGATCGGCCATCTTGACGCGCATGGCGCAGAGCCGGCGGGCGATGACGGCGCATTGATCAGCCGGCTCAACGCCATCGCCAGCGCCGATGCGCCCGCGCAAACGCACGCCGCCGAAGAGCCGTTAGCCGCCCGCGTTGGCGGGCTTTCCACCATCGATTGCGCCATCGAACTTGCACTTGCGCGCGCCAAGGCGAGCCCCGAAGGGGTGCGCCTGCATGGCGCGCAAGATGACGCGCTTCATTCCGCCCTGCGCGATGCAGCCTGGGGCGCGATCTCGGGCGAAGCCGGTCCCTCCCTGTCGGCGGCGCTCAACCAGCTCGGTCTCGGGGGCGAGGCCGAGCTGGTGCTTCTTTTGCAAAAGCTGGAGGCGGCGCTGGGCGAGCTCGGCGTTGAGCCCGAAACCGCAGCGCAAGCGATCGCCGCCTGCCGCGATACGCCCGAGGCGCCGAAAGCTGCGCCAATGGCGGCGCCTGCGCCCGCCGCCGCGCCAGCGCAGACCATCCGCGTGCATGTGGATGCGCTTGAGCAGCTGATGAATGTGGCGAGCGAGCTGGTGCTGATCCGCAATCAATTGCTGCAAACGCTGCGCGCGCAGCCGGAAAGCCCGTTCGCCGGCCCGCTTAACCGGCTCAATCACGTCACCAGCGAGTTGCAGGAAAGCGTGATGACCACGCGGATGCAGCCGATCGGCGCGGCCTGGGCCAAGCTGCCGCGCCTGGCGCGCGATCTTGCGATTGAGCTGGATAAGCGGATCGAGCTGGTGACGCAGGGCGCGGAAACTGAGCTCGATCGCCAAGTGCTGGAGCAGATCAAGGATCCGCTCACGCATATGATCCGCAATTCGGCCGATCACGGGCTTGAGCCACCGGGCGAACGCGCCAAGGCCGGCAAGCCCGAAACTGGGCGCATCTTCCTTTCGGCGCGGCATGAGGGCAGCCATATCGTCATCGAAGTGGGCGATGATGGGCGCGGGCTGATGACAGCCAAGCTGCGCGCCAAGGCGCTGGCGCAAGGGCTGATCACCCCGGCTGAGGCCGAAACGCTTTCAGAAAACAAAATTCAGCAGCTCATCTTCCATCCCGGCTTTTCCACCGCCGCGCAGGTTTCCGGCATTTCCGGGCGCGGGGTGGGCATGGATGTGGTGCGCACCAATATCGAGAAGATCGGCGGCACGGTGGAGCTTTCATCCACTGAGGGCAAAGGCACGCGCTTCACCATCCGCATTCCGCTGACGCTCACCATCGTTTCGGCGCTCATCGTTGGCTGCGCGGGCGAGAAATTCGCCGTGCCGCAATCGAGCGTGGTGGAGCTGGTGGGCGCTGGCGGCGGGTCTGGCCGGCAGATTGAGTATGTGAACGGCGCGCCGGTGCTGCGCCTGCGCGATCGGCTGCTGCCGCTGATTGCGCTGCAAAACCTGATGCGGCTTGAGGGCGAAGAAGAAGCCGAGCGCTGCGTGCTGGTGATCCGTGTTGGATCGCTATCTTACGGCATCATCGTGGATCGGGTGTTCGATACAGAGGAGATCGTGGTCAAACCCACGGCCTCTGTGCTGCGGGCCATCCCCTATTATTCGGGCGCGACCATTCTGGGCGATGGCGCGGTGATTATGATCCTTGACCCCAAAGGCGTGGCCCAAACGCTGGGCGCGATTGATACGAACATCGAGGACACGCACGAAGAAACCCGCAGCGGCGAGACGCTGGTGCAGCTGCTGATTATGCGCGGCGCTGGCGCGACGCTGAAGGCTGCGCCGCTGCAATTGGTGTCGCGCATCGAGGAAGCGGCGGCCGAAGCGGTGGAATACGCCGATGGCAAGCCGGTGCTGCAATATCGCGGGCGGCTGATGCCGCTGGCGGCGCTGGATGAGGGCATGCGCATCGGCCAAGGCAAGCAGCCGGTTGTGGTGTTTGAGGATGAAACGCGCGCGATTGGCCTCGTGGTTGAAGAAATTATCGATGTGATCGAAGCGCCGCTGCGCCAGGATTTCAAGCCCTCCACGCCAGAGGCGCTGGGCAGCCTCGTGGTGGCCGATCGCGTGACGGACATCATCGATCTTGCACATTATTGGCGCCAGGCCGCCTACGCCGCCGCGCCTGCGCGCACGAGCGCGGCCCCGCTCGCCAAGCGCGCGCTGATCGTTGATCCCAGCCCCTTTAAACGCAATCTCATCGCGCCGCTCTTGGCGATGGCGGGCTATGAGGTCGCCACCGCCGAGACCGCCGAAGCGGCGAGCGCATTGCTAGAACGCGAAAGCTTCAGCGTGATCTTATCAGACACCGCGATCACCGCGCGCGAAACGCTTGCGGCGGCCGCGCCAGTGATTGGGCTTTATGACGATCCGCTGAACGTGCGCCAGGCGGATGCGGAGGGCTTTGCGCAAATGGCTTGCCGGTTCGACCGCGCCGCGCTTCTCACCACGCTTGACTCCATCGCCGCCCGAGCCGCCGCATGACCGCCAGCGAAGACGCCCAGCTTGTCACCATGTATAGCGGCGGCGCCTATTTTGGCGTGCCGGTGACGCGCGTGCGCGATGTTTTGGCTGCGCCGCAGATTTACGCCGCGCCATTGGCGCCGGCTTCGATCCTCGGCTCGATCAATCTGCGCGGACGCATTGTGACGGCGATTGATCTGCGCACGCGGCTTGGTATGGCGCCGGCGGAAAACCGCGCCGGCTGCAAATGCGTGATCGTGGAGCGCACCGGCGGGGAGCCCTACGCGCTGCTGGTTGATGAAATCGGCGATGTGATGATGCTGAGCGCGAGCCTTTATGAGCCCAACCCTGTGACGCTCGATAAAAGCTGGAGCCAGCTTTGCCGCGGGCTTTATCGGCAAGAGGGGCAAATGCTGATCGTGCTCGATATCGATGCGCTGCTGGAGATCGAGGCGGCGGCGGCTTAGGCGCTTTTCTTCAACGCCGGCTGCGCCAGCTTAAACAAGCCGCGATCCACGTTTTGAAATTTATCGCTGATGCCCGCCACGCTATCGGCCGCGCCCAGAAACAGCGCGCCATCGGGCGCCATCTGCCGCGCGATCACGTCAAGCGCGCGCGTTTTCGTAGGCGCATCGAAATAGATCAGCACGTTGCGGCAGAACACGATGTCGAAGCGGCCAAGATGGGCGGCGCTTTCCAAGAGATTGTGCATGCGAAATTGCGTCATGGCGCGCAAGGCGGGTTTCACGCGCCAGCCGCCATCGCCGCGCGGCTCGCAATGGCGCGCAAGGCGCGCTTCGCTCAGGCCGCGCTTGACCTCAAACGCAGAGAACTCCCCCATGCGCGCCTTATCCACGATCGAGAGGGACACATCGGTGCCGACAATCTCCCAACGCCAAGCGGGAGTGTGCGCGCACTCCTCCGCGATCTGCATGGCGATGGAATAGGCCTCCTGCCCGCTGGAGCAAGCCGCGCTCCAGATGCGGATGCGCCGCTCATTGCCGCGCGCGCGCATCAGATCGGGCAGTAGCGCGCGCAATTGCTCAAACGGCTTGCCATCGCGGAAGAAGAGCGATTCATGCGTCACCATGGCTTCAACCACGGCGTTGATGCTGGCCTCGCTGGGGCGCGTGCGGAGGCTCGCCATCAACTCGATCACGCTGCGATGGCCGAGGCGCTGCGCGACGGGGCCCAGCCGCGCGGCGACGAGATAGAGCTTATCGCTTGTCAGCGCCATGCCGCAGCGCTGCTGCAGCAAGGTTTGCAACGCAAGAAAATCCGCGCTCGAAATCATCGCCCGCCCCGCATTTGTGACGCCAGATAGCCCGTCGCCGCATCCAAGCTGAGCTGCCCCATCGCGCGCCCGGTTTTAAACGCCGCGCCCGGCATGCCCCACACCACGCTCGAGGCTTCATCCTGGACAAAGAAGCGCCCGCCAGCATCGGCCACCGCCACGCAGCCATCGGCGCCATCGCGCCCCATGCCGGTGAGGATGCCGACAACCAGCCCCGCGCCATAGGCTTTCGCCAGGCTGCGCAGCATTGGATCAACCGCAGGCTTGCAGAAATTTTCCGGCGGCCCGTCGGAGAGGCTCAAGCTTACGCCCGCGCCATCGCGCGCGGCGATCAGGTGCTTGCCGCCTGGCGCTACATAGATGCAGCCCTCCTCCACGCGCATGCCCTCGCGCGCTTCAAACGATCGCGCGCCGCTGACTTGGCCAAGCTGCTCGGCCAAAATCGCGGTGAATGTCGCGGGCATGTGTTGGGTGACGAACACCGGCGTTTTGATGCCGCCGCGCGCCTTGGCGAACACTTTGAGCAAAGCGGGCGGCCCGCCCGTGGAAGCGCCGATCGCGACCGCTTTGGGCGCAAAGCGCCACACGGGCGCTTGCGGCAAAGGCGGCGCGGGCGCAGGCGCGGGCTTTGGCGCATGCGCTTTGATTTTAGCGATCAGCTCATCAAAAAACGCCGGCAGATTGTCATTGCCTGCTTCGGGCTTGGGCACGTAATCGGCGGCGCCCAGGCGCAGCGCGCTGAGGCTTAGGCTTGCGTGCCGCTGCGTGCGCGCAGAGGCCATGATCACCGCAACGCCCGGCCGCGCCGCCAGAATTTCCGGCAGCGCTTTCAGCCCATCCATCACCGGCATCTCAACATCGAGCAGCACCACATCGGGCGCTGCGCTGCGCGCCATCGCCACCGCCGCTGCGCCATCACCGGCAGAGCCGACGACGCGGATGGCCGGATCAGCGCCGATGGCGCGCGCGATGAGCCCGCGCACCACCGCTGAATCGTCAACGACAAGAACGCCGATCGGCACTTAGCGGCTCACGAAGCGTTCGATGGTGGCGCGCAGATCTTCCGATTGCTGCGAAAGCTCGCCCGAGGCCTGCAACAGATCGCCGGACGCCACGCTTGATTGCGCCGCCGCCTCGCTGACGCCGCCGATCGAGGCCGAAACCTGCGAGGTGCCTTCCGCTGCTTGCGCCACATTGGCGGCGATCTCGCGCGTGGCGGCGCTTTGCTCCTCCACCGCGCCAGCGATGGCGGCGGCGATTTCGGCGACCTTGCGGATGGTTTCGGCGATGCCTTGGATGGCGCTGACGGAGGCGGAGGTGGCCGCCTGCATGGCCGAGACTTGGCTCGAGATTTCGTCCGTCGCTTTGGCGGTTTGATCTGAGAGGCTTTTGACCTCGGAGGCCACCACGGCGAAGCCCTTGCCCGCCTCGCCCGCGCGCGCGGCCTCGATCGTGGCGTTGAGCGCGAGCAGCTTGGTTTGCCCCGCGATATTGTTGATCAGCGTGACGACATTGCCGATTTTTTGCGCCGCATCGGCCAAGCCTTGCACGGAGTTTGAGGTGCGATCGGCTTCGCTCACCGCGCGCTGGGTGACGGAATTTGATTCCGCCACTTGGCGCGCAATTTCGGCGATGGAAGCGGAAAGCTCCTCGCCCGCGGTGGACACAGTTTGCACATTGGCGGAGGCAAGCTCGGACGCGGAGGCGACCTCCGAGGCGCGGCGCGTGGTTTCTTCGGCCATGCGCGCCATGCTTTCGGCGGTGGCGCGCATTTCGGTGGAGGCGGCGCTGACGACGTCCGCGATTTCCTGCACGCGGAAGGCGATGTTCATCTGCTCGGTGATGTCGGAGGCGAATTTCACCACTTTAAACGGGCGGCCATTGCCATCGAGAATGGGGTTGTAGCTCGCCTGAATCCAAATCTCGCGCCCGCCTTTGGCGAGGCGCTTATATTGGCCCGCATCATATTCGCCGCGCGCCAGCTTATCCCAGAATGCGCGATATTCTGGGCTGTTGCGCAGCGCCGGCTCAACGAACATGGCGTGATGCTGGCCGCGGATTTCATCGAGGCTATAGCCGATCGCGCCGAGGAAATTTTTGTTGGCGGTGATGATCTTCCCATCGAGCGAAAACTCGATGATCGCCTGCGAGCGATCGAGCGCCGCAAGCGCGCCAGCATCGGAGCGTGACTTGGTGACATCGGCCCATTCCAGCACGTTGCCGGCATATTGGCGGTTCTCATCGAACACGCCCGAAACATTGAGCGCGAATTTCAGATCGCCGACGCTAATATCGGTGCGATAGGGCAGCCGCGAGGGATCGGAGAGCAATTGGCGCTGATGCGCCGGGTTCTTGTGAAAGAAATCGATGCACATGCCGATGATGGCGTCGGGATTGAAGCTCGACCAGATGGTGCGGAAGGCGGTGAGATTATCGGCGAACAGCTTCTTGGTGGCGTCGTTGACGTGGAGGACTTTAAAATCCCGATCGATCGTCATCATCGCGATGGAGGCGCCGGCGAAGGCGGCCTGTTTGAACATCGCCTCGCGCGCAGCTTCTTGATTGGGCGCCTCCGCTTGCTTTAAAGCCGCTGCGGATCCGAAACGAGACATGAGCGCCCTCCAGGCATGATTCTACCTGGGGTAGTATTTGACGCGGGATCGTTAACTTAAAGTAGCAATGTTCCCGCCCTACACCTCGCCCCACATGCGCAGCAGGTTGTGATAGGCGCCGGTGAGCTGGACCACGGACGGATTGGTCGCCCCCACTTCCCCGGTGAGGCGCTGGATGGCGACATCCATGTCAAACAACAGCGCCCGCTGGGCATTGTCGCGGATCATGCTCTGCAGCCAAAAGAAGGACGAGACGCGCGCGCCCTTGGTCACGGGCGTGACCTGATGCACGCTGCTGGAGGGATAGAGGATCATGTGCCCGGCCGGCAGCTTCACGCTTTTGGAGCCGAACACATCATCGATGATCAGCTCCCCGCCCTCGTATTCAGCGGGCTCAGAGAAAAACAGCGTGCACGAAAGATCGGTGCGCATGCGCTGGCCGCTCGGCAGAAAGCGCATCGCCCCGTCGACATGATTGCCGAACGCCTCCCCGCCTTCGTAGCGATTGAAGGTGGGCGGCAACACATGCAGCGGCAAAGCCGCGCTCATGAACAGCGCATTGTTTGAAAGCGCGCGCAGGATCATCTCGCCGACGGCGCGGCCGGCTTCGCTGTTTTGCGGCAGCTGGCGGTTGTTTTTAACGTGCGCGCCCTGATGGCCGGCGGTGACGCGGCCATCGACCCAATCGGCGGCGTCAAGCTGCGCGCGCGCTTCGGCGGTTTGCGCGGGCGTAAGAACGTCAGGGATGGCGATCAGCATCGTTTTCGATCCCAGCCGCTCGCCTTCCCGTCAAGCGAGAAAGCAAGGCCGCCCTCGCCGGGCGGCCTTGCCAGCCGGATCAGAAATCGGCCGCGATGGTGAACATGAATGAGCGCGACGGCCCGATCAGCGCGCGCTGCGCCGGCCAATTGGTCGAAACCGCGTAGAGTTCGTCGGTCACGTTATCGATGTTGAGGCGCAGATCGATGTTGTCGTTCAGCGCATAAGACACCACCGCGTCGATCACGAAATAGTCCGGCAATTCGCCATACGTGCCGTTCGGGATCATACGCTCGGCGTCATCGGGGCGGCCCGCATAGCTTTCGCCGACATAACGCACGCCGCCGCCGAGGGTGAGGCCGAACGTGGTTTGATACGTCGTCCAGAGGCTCGCCGACACCTCCGGCGTGAACGCCAGCGCATCGCCATTGGTGGCGTGCGTTGCATCACATGCGGCGGCGTTGGCGGCGCCATAATCGGCCGGGTTGGCGCGGCAGCGCGCGAGATCGAGCGCTGCGCTGTGGCTGCGCTCGCTTTCCATGAACAGCGCGCCGGCGAAGATCGACCATTGCTCGGTGATCTGACCGCTGAGGCTCAGCTCAACGCCCTGCACGATCTGCTCGCCATAGCCCATGATGCGCGCCGGCAGCAGCACGGGCGGGACGCTCGCATCATACTCGCGGCCGCTGATCGCCACGTTCTGCCGCTCGGTGCGGAACAGCGCCACCGACGCGAGCAAGCGGTCATTGAACTCCCACTTGCCGCCAATCTCGTAGTTCACCGATTCCTGCACATCCGCGTCCGGGCTGTTGAGGCCCGTCGAAAAACCGGGGAACGCGTTGTCGCCCGTACGGGAGATGTCGGAGCCGGAAAGGAAGTTGCCGGGCGGCAGCGAAGAAACACCCGCCGTGGCGTAGAGGCTGATATCTTCAGCCGGCTTGTAAACCAGGCCAAGGCGCGCATTCACCAGCGTTTCAGAGGCTTCGTAATCATCGCCCGAGATCGGCAGCCCAGCCGCATCGCGCGAGTTCAGCGAGATTTTGTAATCTTCGACGCGCACGCCGCCGACGATCTGCCATTGCGGCGAAAGATCGATCGTATCGTAGAGATAGATCGCCGCAGTCTCGACCGCGACATCGCTCGATTGCTGCGCAACCGGGAACACCGGGGCGCGATACGGATCGGGGTTGATGAGATCGAAATTGCTCGCCGGCGTGTTAAAGCGCAGCGCGTGCGATTCCTCATTCGAGAACTCGACGCCCACCGCCAGATTGTGCCGCAGCGCCCCGGTTGAAAAGCGCGCGCTGAGATTGGTGGTGCTCGTGAGGCCGTCGCTTTCGCGGTAATAAGCTTGACGCTGGCCAGACACGATCGTCCCCGCCGTCGGCAGAGTCAGGATCGCGCCGAACACCGAGTCGCGCTCCGTGCTGGACCAGCGCACTTGCGTGGAAAATTCGAGGTTCGGCGAAAGCGTGCGCTCAAATCGCGCCAACGCCACGCTCGATTGCGTATCATCATAATCGCCGACGAGGCCATAATAGCGATCGCGCAGCGCGTCGGCGTCGAGCGATGAATCATAGCGCAACATGCCGTCAATCAAGGACGCGGGCACGCCCCAATCGGGGGTGTCTTGCTGTTCGACGAATTGGTAGGCCAGCACAAAGCGCGTCGGCCCGCCAAGGCCGAAGGCGATCGAGGGCGCAAAGCCGAAGCTGCTGCGGCCGGCGATCTCGCGGCCCGGCACGCCGCCATCTTCCCAAAGAATGTTGAGCCGCGCGGCCGCGCTGGGCGAGACCGGCTGATTGAGATCGAGCGTGACGCGCGCGCGATCATCGGAATTGTACTCATCAAATCCGTAGCTGGCGCTGGCGCGATAGCTGGCTTCGGCGTTCGGCGTCTTGGTGACGATGTTGACATAGCCGCCGGCCGCGCCGCGGCCATTGTCACCCGTCGGGCCTTTAACGACCTCGACTTGTTCGATGTTGAACGAGTCGCGGCTGAAGCTGCCGGAATCGCGCGCGCCATCGACGAAGATATTTCCCGAGGCGTCAAAGCCGCGAAGGCTGAAATTGGCGAGGCCGGTGGAGAAGCCGTTTTCGCCGGCGTTGAAGGTGATGCCCGGGGTGTTGCGCAGGATGTCCGTCAGGTTGCGGGCGCCCTGCTCTTGGAACAGCTCGGAGGTGATCACCTGCACCGATTGGGGCGTATCGAGCAAAACCGTGGGCGAGCGCGGATCGGAACGCTCACCGCGCGGGCGCTCGCCGATCACGGTGATGGGGGCGGCTTGATCGTCGGCGCCAACTTCCTCGGCCATCGCCGGCGCGCCGAACGCCGCTGCGGCGGTGACGCCCACCGCGGTTGAAAGCAGCCATCCCGCGACGCGCGACCCTTGATCCGATTTGCTCACTTGTATTTTTCCCCTCACGCGGCGTGAATTTGATATTGAGAGGAGGTCGCATAAATAGGCTGCGAGCGTCTCGCAATAGCAAACGGGGCCGGCGCCGCACTTTTTGTCAAAGTGTGTCAGCGGCGATCTAGCCCACACACGCGGCAGGGACTTTCCGCCCGCTCAAGCGTTTTGCTTCTGGCGTTTGCTTGGCGACGGCGAGCGCTTATCTTGGCTGCGTCGCGGAGGAACCGATGGATTTCTGGATTTGGATTCTGGTCCTGGTGCTGATCATTGTCGGCCTCTCGGTGGCGTTCGGGGCGATGATCAACGCCCGCCCCCGGCCCAAGAGCCCGCGCGAGGATAAGGCCACGGCGCTGAAGCTTTCCGGCGCGCTGCAGCACCGCAAGGCGATCCAGCAGGAGATCGTGCAGCGCCAGGGCCGCAAGTCGAACCGGCCGTAAGCCATGGCCGAGGTCGCGCGCGCGCCTTTACCTGATGAAAAATCAGCGCGTTACGCCGCGCTGCGGGCCGAAATCGGCGCGGTGATCGCGGGCGAGCCCTCGCGCACGGCGCGTTACGCCACCGCCGCCTCGCTGTTGCGCGAGGCGTTTCCTGATCGATTTTTCTGGGTGGGCTTTTATCTGGTGGACGCGGCCAAGGGCGATGAGCTGGTGGTGGGGCCCTATCAGGGCACGCTGGGCTGCCTGCGCATCCCGTTCGGCAAGGGCGTCTGCGGCGCGGCGGCGGCGCGGCGCCAAACCGTGCTTGTGCCGGACGTGCACGCCTTCCCCGGCCACATCGCCTGCGACAGCCGCTCCAATTCTGAGATTGTCGTGCCGGTGTTTGACGCCGCTGGCGCGCTCGCCGCCGTGCTGGATGTGGATTCCACCGCATTCGCCGCGTTCGACGCCGCCGATCAGGCGGGGCTTGAAGCCATCTGCGCCGACCTCCTCACGCTGGCGTAAACCGTAAGCCTTGCCCGCCCCGCCCGGCGCGATAAGAGAGCGCACGCAAAGCAAAGAGGGCGACGTGGGCGATATTCAAACCGGCTTCATTCTTTCCCAGATCGCGCTCAACGCCACCGAGGCGGCGGCTGTCTCCTGCGCGAAGCTGCGCGGCTTTGGCCGCAAGAACGACGCCGATCAAGCCGCCGTTGAGGCCATGCGCGACAGCTTCCGCGCCGCGCCCTTCTCCGGCCGCGTCGTCATCGGCGAAGGCGAGATGGACGAAGCGCCGATGCTCTATATCGGCGAGGAGCTCGGCGCCGGCGGGCTGAAGGTGGATATCGCTGTGGATCCGCTCGAAGGCACCAAGCTCTGCGCCAATGATGCGCCCAATGCGATGACGGTGGTAGCGCTGGCGCCCGCGGGCGGGCTGCTGCATGCGCCGGATATGTATATGCACAAGCTGGCGATCGGCCCCGGCTATCCGGCGGGGCTGATCGATCTTGATGTTTCCCCGACAGAGAACGTCACGCGCCTGGCCAAAGCCAAGGGCGTGCCAATTTCTGAGATCCGCGCCTGCTTGCTCGATCGCCCGCGCCACGCGGCGATCATTGAAGAATTGCGCAAAGCCGGCGCCGGCATCCGGCTTATCCCCGACGGCGACGTGGCCGGCGTGTTCTGGACGACTGAGGCCGCGCGCTCGGGCGTGGACATCTATTTCGGCTCAGGCGGGGCGCCCGAGGGCGTGCTCGCCGCCGCCGCCATCCGCTGCGCCGGCGGGCAGATGCAAGCGCGGCTTGCGCCTGAGAACGATCAGGAAAGCGAGCGCGCCCGCGCCATGGGCCATAAAGATGTCACGCGCAAGCTGACACTGGACGATATGGTCCCTGGCGATGTGGTGTTCGCAGCTTCCGGGGTGACGGACGGCTCGATGCTGGCGGGCGTGCTGTTTGCGGCTGAGGGCGCGCACGTGGAAACCGTGGTGTGGGACAGCTTCTCGGGCCGCAAGATCCGCGTGCGCTCAGTGCTGCGCGGCTGATCAGGCGGCCGGCGCGTAGCGGAGCCGCACCACCGATTCTCCGATATGCTCGTGCCCAAGCAGCCGCAATGGCGGCGGCGCGGCGGCGAAAAATCGCGCGCCATGCCCGAGCGTGAGCGGGTGCAGGTAAAGCCGATACTCATCGATCAAGCCGGCGGCGATAAAGGTCTGCGCCAGGTTCGGCCCAGATACGGAAATCTCGCCTTCTTGGCGCGTTTTTAAATCCCGCATGGCGGCGACAACATCGCCGGCGATCAGCTCGGCGTTTGGGCCGACGGCATTGAGCGTGCGCGAGGCGACCCATTTCGGCATCGCCCGCCAGGCTTGCGCAAACTCATGCTCGGCCGGCCCCCATTCGGGATGATCCTCATCCCAATAGGCCATGATCTCGTACATGCGCCGGCCATAGAGGCTGCCGGCGAGCTCGCGCACGTGCGCGATCCAATGGCTGAACAGCTCCGGCCCCGGCGCGAATTTGTCATGATCGACAAAGCCGTCGAGCGAGACGTTCATTCCGAAAATGATCTTCGCCATGGCGTGACCCCTGCGGGTTAGTCTGTGCTTTCGGGCGCGCTATCGGCGGGGCTTTCGCCGAACGCCTGCAGAGGCGTGACGGTTGGCGCTGGCGCGGGCGCAGCCACGCTGGCGCGCCGCGCGAACGCCGAGAGACCCGGCACGCTGGCGGCGCCGTCATAGACGTTAAACTGCGCGCCCTCGAACGCCGCGCCCGCCGCTTCGGCCCGCCCGCCCAGGCAATCGCCCAGGAAATGTTCGAGCACGGCGAGATAAGAGAGCCGGTTCTGCTGCCGCGCCAAATGCGCGCCCTCATTGGGGTAGGCCATGTAGATCAGCCCGGCGCGGCGTGCGCGCACATTGAAGGCGAAATGATCATGCTCGGCGCGCGAGACGTTCGGATCGCGCGCGCCAAACGCCAGCAGCAACGGGCGCTCAACCTGCGAGGCCTGCGCAATCGGCGAGCGCGCGCGCAAGAGCTGGCGGCCCTCGCTGGTGCGCGGATCGCCCACGCGCAGATAAAGCCCATCACGCAGCGCAGCGGCTGACGAAGGCGCGCTATCGAGCATCGTCATCAAATGCAGCGGCGCGCCAAACGAGGCGGCGCAGCGGAATTGATCGGGCGTGAAGGCAAGCCCAGCGAGCGCGGCGTATCCGCCATAGCCGGCGCCGACAATGGCGATGCGCTCAGGCGCGGCAACGCCATTGCTGATGGCCCATTGCACCGCATCTTGCAGATCTTCCTGCATGCGCCCGCCCCACTCGCGGTTGCCGGCATTGAGGAAGGCGCGGCCAAACCCGGTGGAGCCGCGATAATTGACGCTCAGCACCGCATAGCCGCGATTGGCGAGCCATTGATGCAGCGGATTAAAGCCGTAGGAATCGCGCGCCCACGGCCCGCCATGGGGGGCGATCACCAAAGGCGTCGGCGCTTCGGGGCGGCCATCCCCGTTCGCATCGCTGCCGATTGGCAGCGTGAGATATGACACAAGCGTCAGCCCATCGCGCGCTTCGATCTCCACCGGCGCCATCGGCAAAAGCGGCGCGCCCTCGAGCGCGGGCCTATGCCGGAACAGCAAGGTGAGCCGCCGTTGGGCGCGATCGCTGCGCTCATAAATGTAGGAGCGCGGCGGCAGCGTTGGGCCCTCTTCCACCACGATCCAGCGCCCATCATCGCGTGAGCGCGAGACCACGTTGAAATCGCCGGTGAGCTGGCGGCCTAAAAACTCAAGATCAGCTTGCGCATCTGCATCAAGCGCGCGCCATTCGCGCCGCAGATAATCGGCGGCAAACGCCTCCGGCGCGTTGGTGCTGGGGTCAAGCCAAACATCGATCACATCGGCGCGCGCGCTTTCGCCCAGCACAGTCTTGGCGGCGCTCTCCATATCGACGCGCACGAGATTCAAGCGATCGCGCCCGGTGGAATCCAGCATCAGGAAAGTGCGCCCATCCGCCTCCACCGCCAGCGGCGCGGAGGCGAGCGCATCTTCGGCCGGCACGGTGAAGAGGCTGCGCCACACCCCGCTC
Source organism: Terricaulis sp. (assembly GCA_035440585.1). GTDB lineage: Bacteria > Pseudomonadota > Alphaproteobacteria > Caulobacterales > Aquidulcibacteraceae > Vitreimonas. Next base: position 239 of record DAORMO010000060.1, on the reverse strand, counting down.
TCCAGCGCGCGCACGAACACCTCGGCCCCGCCATCGGGCAGGCCTTTCACGCCAAGGCGCAGGCGGTTTTCGCCATCAGCGATGAAGCGCATGAAGCCGCGCGAGCTGGCGATGTTGAGATTGCGCTCAACCAGGGTGCGCTCACCGGTGGCGAGGTCATAGCGAAACACGTCGGGGTAGGAGGCGTCGCGCTGATTGAGCGCCACCAGCACGCCGCCCGGATCAGAGGGGCTCAGCCC
>DAORMO010000059.1:14150-15201 GCA_035440585.1 Terricaulis sp. | reverse complement strand
GCCGCGAGACGGAGTGGGTGGCGGCGCCGCGAGGTGATGTATGGCCAATCCCCTGGCGCGCGCCTTGCGCAAGCGCATGACGCCGCAAGAAACCAAGCTTTGGCTGTATCTACGCGGACTTAAAAAGTCTGATGGATGGAAGTTTCGCCGCCAGATTCCGTTGCGTGGCTTCATCGTCGATTTCGTCTGTTTTGAAGCGCGCCTGATCATCGAAGCAGATGGCGGCCAACATGGCGAGCCTGCGGGGCTGGCAAGGGACAGGCTGCGTGATGCGGCGCTCGAGCGCGGCGGCTTCAGCATTATCAGATTCTGGAACGTTGAGATTGACCGTGAGTTCGACGGGGTGTGCCGGACGGTGTCCGATGCGTTGCTGAACGCCGCGCTCAGGCTGGCGCAATCGGAAACACCGCGCCGCCACCCACTCAGTCATCGCGCTGACGCGCGCTGACAGCTCGCCCATCAAGGGCGAGCAGGAAGGCGTTGGCGCGCGCGCCCGTCGCGCCCATATTGTTTGCATGATCCCGTTTTCCGTTCTCGACCTTGCGCCCATCATCGAAGGTGGGGATGTGGCTCAATCGCTGGCCAATAGCCGCGATCTCGCACAGCACGCCGAGCGCTTGGGCTACAAGCGCTTCTGGCTCGCCGAGCACCACGCCATGCCGGGCATCGCCAGCTCCGCCACGGCGCTTTCGATTATGAACGCGGCGGCGGCCACCAAAACCATCCGCGTCGGCGCCGGCGGGATCATGCTGCCCAATCACGCGCCGATCATGATCGCCGAGCAATTCGGCACGCTGGAGGCGCTTTATCCTGGCCGCATCGATCTTGGCCTTGGCCGTGCGCCGGGCGGCGATCGCGCGGTGGCGAAAGCGCTGCGGCGCACGCTGATCGGCGGCGAAGATCGCTTTCCGCAGGATGTGCTCGAGCTGCAAGCGCTGCTGGGCCCCAGCGAGCATCGCCAAGCCGTGCGCGCTATACCGGGCGAGGGCAGCAATGTGCCGCTCTGGATCCTCGGTTCGTCCACTTTCGGCGCGCAGCTGGCGGCCTATCT
>DAORMO010000059.1:5805-14140 GCA_035440585.1 Terricaulis sp. | reverse complement strand
GGTGTTCGGCGGCTTGTCGGGCAGCTTCTTCGGCGGCCTGCCGTTCGCGTTCGCCTCGCATTTCGCGCCAGCGCAGATGATGGAGGCGCTGGCTGTGTATCGCGGCTCGTTCCGCCCGTCGGACACGCTGAAAGAACCTTATGTGATGCTGGGCTTCAACATCTTCGCCGCACCGAGCGATGAGGAGGGGCGCTTGCTCTCCACCTCGCTGATGCAAGCGTTCGTGAGTTTACGCCGGGGCGTGCCGCGCAAACTGCAGCCGCCGGATCCCGATTTTGAGAGCGGGCTCAATGTCACTGAGCGCGCGCAATTAGAAATGGTGCTGGCCTCATCGGCGATCGGCTCCCCGCGCACGGTCAAGCGCAGCATCGAAGCCTTCATCCGCCGCACCGGCGCCGATGAGCTGATCCTCGCCTCGCACATCTATGATCACAGCGCGCGCGTCCGCGCCTACGAGATCGCCGCCGAGGTTCGGGATGAACTGGCCGAGAGCGTTTAAGGCAAGGGCGTGAGCGCCGCGCAGGCGACGCGCGCGCCCGCGCCGCCGATCGGCTGGGTCATGTGGTCGTCGGGCCCGGCGTGGATCAAAAGCGCCGCGCCATCGCCGTCCAGCAAGGGCGTACGCCCCGCGACGGGCGCCGAGTGCAGTGTGACATATGGGCTAAAGACCTCCGCGCCGAACGGGCCGGGCCCCGCGAAAATGTTCGGCAGATCGCCCGCCTCTGGCCCCTCAGGGTTGCGCAAGCCATGCGCCACGCCTTCGCGCATGCCCAAATGCCCGCCCGAGGCTTGGAAGCCGGCGGCGAAATCGCTGCAATCGCCGCGCGTGTGCAGGTGCAGGCCATGCCAGCCTGGCTCCAGCGCGCCGGGCGAAAATTCCAGCCGAATCAAGACGCCGGAAGGCGCCTCGGCGAATTGGGCTTGGCCGATGGCCGCGCCCTGGCGGTTCACGATCCAGACGGTCCGCGCCGGCAGATCAAGCGCGGGCGAGCGCTCCGGCGCTGAACTGGCGCAGCCTGCGGCGAGGACTGAGAAAAATGCTGCAAAAACCGGGGCGGCGAGACGGCGCATGCGGGAGGCTCCTTGGTTTGCGGCGGGGGCGCAGCGATGTTAGTTTGCCTTGGATTCGAGGGCGAGTTTTCACCGCCTTTATTTTATTTCGTTCAGCAGCAGATTGAGACCGGCGATCCGTGTCAGACACGTCAGATCCCGCCGATAGCGGCGGCCCAACCCTTCCCAAAGGCGTCTCGCTCATCACCGTTGAGGATGAGCTGAAGCGTTCGTACCTCGACTACGCGATGAGCGTGATCGTGAGCCGGGCGCTGCCCGACGTGCGCGACGGGCTCAAGCCCGTGCACCGGCGCATCCTGTTCGCCATGGATGAAGCGGGCAACACCGCAGACAAGCGTTACCGGAAGTCGGCCAACACGGTCGGCGAAGTGATGGGCCGCTATCACCCGCACGGGGACCAGGCGATCTATGACGCGCTGGTGCGCATGGCGCAGGATTTCTCCATGAGCCTGCCGCTGATCGACGGGCAGGGCAATTTCGGCTCGATCGACGGCGATCCGCCGGCGGCGATGCGCTACACCGAAAGCCGCATGGCCAAAGCTGCGAACGCGCTGCTGGCCAATATCGATGAAGACACCGTCGATTTCCAAGACAACTACGACGGCGAGCGGCGTGAGCCCACGGTGCTGCCGGCGCGCTATCCGAACCTGCTCGTCAACGGCGCGGGCGGCATCGCGGTGGGCATGGCCACCAATATCCCGCCGCACAATCTTTCAGAGATCATCGACGCCACGGTGGCGATGATCGACAATCCAGATATTTCAGATGTCGATTTGCTCGACATCGTGCCCGGCCCTGATTTCCCGACAGGCTGCGAAATTCTTGGCCGCACCGCCGCGCGCGCGGCGCTGCTGACGGGGCGCGGCTCTGTCGCCACACGCGCGCGCTACAAGATTGAGGCGATCCGCGGGCGCGAAGCCATCGTGTTCACGGAAATTCCGTTCCAGGTGAACAAAGCCAGCGTCTATGAGCGCATCGGCGAATTGGTGCGCGAAAAGAAGATCGAAGGCGTCGCTGAAGTGCGCGACGAATCCAACCGGCTTGGCATCCGCCTGGTGATCGAGCTCAAGCGCGACACCGTGGCCGATGTGGTGGTCAATCAGCTCTATCGCTTCACGCAGCTGCAAACCTCGTTTGGCGTGAACATGCTGGCGCTCAACAATGGCCGCCCGCTGCAGATGGGCCTGCGCGAGATGCTGCAGGCGTTCATCGGCTTCCGCGAGCAGGTGGTGACGCGCCGCACCAAGTTCCGTTTGGCCAAAGCGCGCAAGCGTGGCCACGAAACCGTGGGCCTTGCTATCGCTGTCGCCAATATCGACGAAGTGATCCGCGTGATCCGCACCTCGGCCGATCCGAACGAAGCGCGCGAGCGCTTGATGGATCGCGATTGGCCGACAGGCGATATGATGCCGCTGATCGCGCTGATCGCCGATCCGCGCACCATCGTGGGCGAGGGCGACACCATTCGCCTCTCCGATGAGCAAGCGCGCGCGATCCTTGAATTGCGCCTGCAGCGCCTCACCGGCCTTGGCCGCGATGACATCGCCAAGGCGGCGAATGAAATCGCCGATGAGATCCGCCAGTTGCTCGAAATCCTCGGCAGCCGCGTGAAGATTTTCGACATCGTCAAAACCGAATTGGGTGAGGTGAAAGACGCCTTCGGCGTGCCGCGCCGCACGCCCATTTCGGAAAGCGAAGGCGAGATCGACGATGAAGCGCTGATCCCGCGCGAGGATATGGTCGTCACCGTCACCCATGGCGGGTATGTCAAGCGCACGCCGCTCGCGCTCTACCGCACCCAGCGCCGCGGCGGCAAAGGCCGCGCCGGCATGGTGATGAAGGACGAGGATTTCGTCACGCGCGTGTTCTCGGCCTCGACGCATGCGCCAATTCTGTTTTTCTCCTCGGCCGGCATGGTCTACAAGATGAAGACATGGCGCCTGCCGCAAGGCGATCCGCGCGCCAAGGGCCGCGCGCTCGTCAATCTCTTCCCGCTGGAGGCGGGCGAGACCATCACCTCGGTGATGGCGCTGCCGGAAGACGAGCACGATTGGGATAAGCTCGATGTGATGTTCGCCACCCGCTCGGGCGGGGTGCGGCGCAACAAGCTCAGCGATTTCATTCAGGTGAACCGCAACGGCAAGATCGCCATGAAGCCCGATGAGGGCGATGGCATCGTCGAGGTGCAGATCTGCACCGAGGATGACGACATCCTGCTCACCACCGCAAACGGCATGTGCTGCCGCTTTCGCACCACGGATGTGCGCGTGTTCAAGGGCCGCGATTCCGCCGGCGTGCGCGGCATTGATTTGAAAGAGGGCGATAGTGTCATCGGCATGGGTGTGCTGCGCCACGTGGATGTCACCACCAAAGAGGTGGGCGATTATTTCAAATGGGATTCCCAGTCGCGCGGCGATGTTGAGGTCGAAGCCGAAGAAGATGCGCCCGCCGCCGAGGGCGACGCGCCCACGCCGTTTGAGCGGCTCGCTTGGCTCAAAACCCAGGAGCAATTCATCCTGGCCGTCACCTCAACGGGCCTCGGCAAGCGCGCCTCCGCTTACGAGTACCGCGTCACCAATCGCGGCGGCAAAGGCCTGATCGCGCATCGCCTCACCGGCGAAGGCCGGCTCACCGCCTCCTTCCCGGTGAAGGATGGCGAGGAATTGCTGCTTGTCACCGATAAGGGCCAGCTGATCCGCACCGGCGTCGACGACATCCGCATCGCCGGCCGCGCCACCCAGGGCGTGATCCTGATCGATGTGGCCGAAGATGAGCATGTCGTGGCGGCCGAGCGGCTGGAAAATCTCGGTGGGGCCGAGGCTGAGGAGGGCGGAGAATGAGCAAGCCGCTTGTCGGCCTCTATCCTGGCACGTTCGATCCCGTCACCAACGGGCATGTCGATATCATCACCCGCGCCGCCAAATTGGTCGATCGGCTGGTGATTGGGGTCGCCATCAATGAGGATAAGGGCCCGCTCTTTTCCCTGGCCGAGCGGGTCGAGATGGTCGAGCAGCAATGCGCCGGCATCACCGGCGCCGAGATCGTTATTCAACCTTTTGACACATTGCTGATGTCATTCGCTGAGAGCGTAGGGGCGCAAATCATCGTCCGCGGACTTCGAGCCGTCGCGGATTTCGAGTATGAGTTCGCCATGGTGGGAATGAACCAGAAGATCAATCCCGAGGTGGAGACGGTCTTTCTGATGGCTGATCCGACGCATCAGGCGATCGCCTCGCGTCTGGTCAAGGAAATCGCGCGGCTGCAAGGAAGCGTCGCGCACTTTGTGCCGCAGGAAGTAGAAAGACGTCTGAAGGCAAAGTTCGGGGTGTCTTGAATGCTGCGCATGTTTGGATTTTTCGCTGCGGCTTTGATGTCGCTGAGCCTGCATGGCGCCGCGCTGGCGCAAGAGCGGCCCGACCCGCGCAATTGGCGTGAGCTGAGCCCGGAAGATACGCTCTATATCGATACCGTGCATGGCCGGATCGTGATCGAGATGTATCCCGAGATCGCGCCTGCGCATGTTGAGCGGATCAGGACGCTGACGCGGCTTAACTATTACGACGGGGTGCTGTTTCACCGCGTGATCGATGGCTTCATGGCGCAAACCGGCGATCCGCTCGGCACCGGCGAGGGCGCCTCGAACCTGCCCGATCTTAACCCGGAATTTTCCTTCCGGCGTACGCAATCAATGCCGTTCGTGCAGGCCGCTGCGCAAACCGATGGCCCGCTTGGCTTTTACAAGGCGCTGCCGATCCAAACCCAGCCGGATGCGCAACTCGCCATCAATGCGCGAGGCGTGCTTTCTTACGCGCTGCATTGCCGGGGCGTCGCCTCGATGGCGCGCGCCACGGCGGTGAACTCGGCCAACAGTCAATTCTTCCTGATGCGCGGCGCGCGCTCATCGCTGAACCAAACCTACACCGCCTGGGGCCGGGTGGTTTGGGGCCAAAACGCGGTGGACGCGATCGTGACGGGCGAGCCGCCGGCCAATCCAGATCGGATGCTGGCCGTGCGCGTGGCCGCCGATTTGCCTCCAGAGGAGCGCGCGCCCATTTATGTGCTGCGCACCGATGGGCCTGAGTTCCGTGAGCTGATTGATCGCACGCGGCGTGATCGCCGCGCCGATTTCTCGGTGTGCGATGTTGAAATCCCCGCGCGCGTGCCGCGCGACAACGAAAGAGAGAGACGCTGGTGGTCGATAATTCCTTTCATACCCTGACGCTTGAGCTCGATACGGGCGTGGTGAAAATCAAGTTCCGCCCTGACCTTGCGCCCAATCACGTCAAGCAGATCGGCGATCTGGCCAACGAGGGCTATTACAACAACGTGCCGTTTCACCGTGTGATCGCCGGCTTCATGGCCCAAGGCGGAGACGGCAAGAATTTCAACGGCACGGGCGGCTCCTCCAAGCCGAACATCAAGGCTGAATTCTCGGCCGAGCCGCACGTGCGCGGCGTGTGCTCGATGGCGCGCACCAATGATCCCAACTCGGCCAACAGCCAGTTCTTCATCGTGTTCGACGACGCCCGCTTTCTGGACAAGCAATACACTGTCTGGGGCGAAGTGATCGAAGGCATGGATTTCGTTGACGCCCTGCCGAAAGGCGAGCCGCCGCGCAATCCGGGCAAGATCATCTCCGCGCGGGCCGAGTGAGCGCAAGCCTCCTCCAGCGCTGGCGCGCGCTGGCGGGCGAGGGCGCAGATGCTCTCGGGGAGGCGTTGATCGCTGCTTGGGGCGAGCCCCAGCGGCGCTATCACGATCAGAGCCATCTCACATGGCTGCTGGAAGAAGCGGATCGGCGCGCGGCGCTGATCCGCGATCCCGCCTTTATCGGCTACGCCATCTGGTTTCACGACGCGATCTATCAGCCGGGCGCGGCCGATAATGAGCCGCTGAGCGCCGATTGGGCGCGTGAGGCAATCTCAGATGCACCGCTGGCCGCGCGCGTCGCTGAGGTGATCGAAATGACCAAGAAACACCATGAAGGCGATGCCGATGGCGACGCCGCGCTGTTTCTGGATATGGACATCGCCATCCTTGGCGCGCCGCGCGCCGCTTATCGCGCCTACGCCGCCGGCGTGCGTGCGGAGTTCGCGGCTTTTGCGGACGCGCTCTACGCCGCCGGGCGCGGCCATTTTCTGGATCAGCAATTGGCTTTGCCGCGTCTCTTCCGCACCGATGTCTACCAAGCCGAATTGGCCGAGGCCGCCCGCGCCAATATGGAATGGGAGCGCGAAGAAATGCGCGCAGGGCGCATGGTTGCGGGCTGATGCGCGTCGATCTGTTTGATTTCGAGCTGCCGGAAGAAAATATCGCGCTGCGCCCCGCGCGCCCGCGCGATAGCGCGCGACTGCTGCATGTGCGCGAAGGTGGGCTCGAAGATCTGATCGTCCGCGATGCGCCAAAGCTGTTTCGCCCCGGCGATCTTCTGGTGTTCAACGATACGCGCGTGATCCCCGCGCGGCTCAAGGGCGTGCGCGATCGGGATGGCAATCGCGTGCCGATCGAGGCCACTTTGCACAAGCGGCTTTCGCCCAGCGCCTGGGCCGCGTTCGCCAAGCCAGGCAAGCGGCTGAAGGAAGGCGATCGCGTCCGCTTCGGCGCTGAGAGCGAAACCGCCTGCGCGCTCAGCGGGCTTGACGCGAGCATCACAGCCAAAGGCGAAGGCGGGGAGGTGACGCTCCAATTCGATCTCGCTGGGCCTGATCTGGATGCTGCCATCGCTGCGCACGGCGAGATGCCGCTGCCGCCTTACATCGCCGCCAAGCGCGCGGAAGATGAGGCGGACTATGCCGATTATCAAACCATCTACGCCGCCAAGGATGGCGCCGTCGCCGCGCCCACAGCCGGGCTGCATTTCACGGATGATCTGCTCCAAGCCTTCGCCGCCGCGGGCGTGGAGCAAACGCGCGTGACGCTGCATGTCGGCGCCGGCACGTTTCTGCCGGTGAAGGCCGACGATACGGCCGAGCATAAAATGCACGCCGAATGGCGCGAGATCAGCGCCGAGGCCGCCGCCGCGATCAATCGCGCCAAGGCCGAAGGCCGCCGCGTGATCGCGGTGGGCACCACCGCGCTGCGCAGCCTCGAAAGCGCGGCCAATGAAGATGGCGGCGTCCGCGCCGAAGCGGGGGATACGTCGATCTTCATCACGCCCGGCTATCGCTGGCGCTTGGTCGATGGGCTCTGGACCAATTTCCACTTGCCGCGTTCGACGCTGTTCATGCTGGTTTCGGCCTTTGCCGGGCTTGAGCGGATGCACGCCGCCTACGCCCACGCCATCGCGCACGGCTACCGCTTCTATTCCTATGGCGACGCCAGCCTGCTATGGCGCGCGCCATGAGCGCATTTCCCTTCACGCTGCACGCCACCGATGGGCAGGCCCGCACCGGCGTGCTTTCAACGCCGCGCGGGGAGATCCGCACGCCAGCCTTCATGCCGGTGGGCACGGCGGGCACGGTGAAGGGGCTCACCGTCGATCAAGTCGCGCAAACCGGCGCGGATATTATTCTTGGCAACACCTATCACCTCATGCTGCGCCCCGGTGGGGAGCGGCTTAAGCGTCTCGGTGGCCTGCACAGCTTCATGCGCTGGGATAAGCCGATCCTCACCGATAGCGGCGGCTATCAGGTGATGTCGCTCTCGCAGCTGCGTAAGCTTGATAAGGATGGCGTCACCTTCCGTAGCCATGTCGATGGCGGTGAGCATCGCTTGACGCCCGAGCGGGCGATGGAAATCCAAGCCGATCAGATCGGCGCGGACATCATCATGCAATTGGATGAATGCCCGCCGCTGCCATCGCCGCGCGATGAGATCAAAAAGGCGGTGGAGCTTTCGCTGGAGTGGGCCGGCCGCTGCAAGCGCGCCTTCGGCCAGCGCGAAAGCCAGAACCTGTTCGCCATCGTGCAGGGCGGCGTCGATCCGGACTTGCGCGCGCTTTCAGCCGCCTCGCTCGTCAGCGAAGGCTTCGACGGCTACGCCATTGGGGGGCTCGCCGTGGGCGAGGGGCATGAGGCGATGCTGGGCGCGCTGGACGTCACCATTCCGCATCTGCCGACCGATCGCCCCCGCTATCTCATGGGCGTGGGCAAGCCGCTTGATCTGGTTGAAAGCGTCGCGCGCGGGGTGGATATGTTCGATTGCGTGCTGCCCACGCGCTCAGGCCGCCACGGCCAGGCGTGGACTGATGTGGGGCCCCTCAACATCACCAATGCGCGCTTTGCCGAAGATATCAGCCCGCTGGATGAAAGCCTCGATTGCCCGG
>DAORMO010000059.1:5527-5795 GCA_035440585.1 Terricaulis sp. | reverse complement strand
TGCGATTATTCAAAGGCGTATCTGCATCATCTGTTCAAAGCCAACGAACTGCTCGGCCAAGTGCTGCTCTCCTGGCACAATATCGCGTATTACCAAGGCCTCACCGCGCGCATGCGCAGCGCCATCGCCGAAGGGCGCCTTAGCGCTTTCCGTGAGAATTTCCGCGCCGGCCTTTCGCGCGCCGTTTAGCGGCCCTGCCGTTGCGGCGGCGGCGGCGGGATCACGCGCGGGCAACCAAGCGAGGCGCCATAGCCGCGCAGGAAGGTGC
>DAORMO010000059.1:4428-5464 GCA_035440585.1 Terricaulis sp. | reverse complement strand
CAAGAGCGGAACGGGATGAAATCATTCACCGTGTCTTCCGCCGCTTCGATCACCTGATCTTCAACAAAATCGCCGCTGCGATCCCACACATTGCGGCTTTGCCCCGGCTGATAGCTTTCAGGTCCGAGCGCTGCATCGAGGCTCGCGATCTGGCGCGCGATCTCGGGGCAGCCTTCTGTCAGCGTCGCGGTGGAATAGGGATATTCCAGCCCGCGCAGCACCATTGGAATTTCCTGGCGCACCAGGTTCACATCGCGCAGCGGCTGGGCTGTGGCGTTAATCACGCCGCGCCGCGTGTCGGCGGTGCGCCCGGTGGAGCAGGCGGTAACGCCCAGCGCCAGGATCAAACCCAGTATCAATGTTGCGCGCATGGCGGCCCCTTCGTCTTCTGCGCTTTCTATACCGCCGCCACGCAATCACGCCAATGCGGCGAGACAAGGGAGCGCCGCCCGCGCTAAAGCGCTCCCCGAGATGCTTCCGGTCGAATCCGCCCTGCCAGAGCTTTTGGCGGCTTTAGAAAGCCGCAGCGAAGCTGTGCTCGTCGCCCCGCCTGGGGCGGGCAAAACCACGCGCGTCCCGCCCGCTTTGCTTGGCGCGCCTTGGGCGGAGGAAGGCAAGATCATTTTGCTTTCCCCCCGCCGCATCGCCGCGCGCGCGGCGGCGGCCCGCATGGCCGCGGAGATGGGCGAGCGCGTGGGCGATACGGTGGGCTATCGCGTGCGGCTCGATTCCCGCGTCAGCGCCAAAACGCGCATTGAGGTTGTGACCGAGGGGGTGTTCACGCGCCTTATCCAAACCGATCCAGAACTCAAAGGCGTCGCCGCCATTCTGTTCGATGAATTTCACGAGCGCAGCATCGATGGCGATCTTGGCCTTGCGCTCGCGCGCGAGGCGCAGGGCGCCTTCCGCCCCGATCTGCGGCTTGTCGTGATGTCCGCCACGCTCGATGCTTCGCGTATCGCCGCTTTGCTGGGCGATGCGCCGGTGGTGGTGAGTGAGGGGCGCATGTATCCGGTCGCGCTGCGCTACAGCCCGC
>DAORMO010000059.1:0-4418 GCA_035440585.1 Terricaulis sp. | reverse complement strand
ATCCGCGCAGCCCGCTTGAGGATGAAGCCGCCAGCGCCGTGCGCGCGGCCATGCGCGAGGAAGCCGGCAGCGCGCTCGTATTCCTGCCCGGCGCGCGCGAAATCGAGCGCACGGCTGAGCGTCTGCGCGCTGCGCTCACAGATAAAAGCATCGACGTGCGCCCGCTCTATGGCGCGATGAGCCCGGCCGATCAGGACGCGGCGATCGCGCCCGCGCCCAACGGGCGGCGCAAAGTTGTGCTCGCCACCTCGATCGCCGAAACCAGCCTCACGATTGAAGGCGTGCGCATCGTCATTGATGCGGGCTTGGCGCGCCGCCCGGTGTTTGAGCCTGGCCTTGGGCTTTCGCGGCTCGAAACCGTGCGCGCCAGCCAAGCGGCGATCACCCAGCGCGCGGGCCGCGCCGGGCGGCTTGAGCCAGGCGTCTGCGTGCGGCTGTGGAGCGAGGGCGAAACCCGCGCGCTGCCGGCGTTTGATCGCCCTGAAATTCTCGATGCGGATCTTGCCAGCCTCGCGCTTGATCTCGCCGCCTGGGGCGCGCCCGATCCTGCGGCGCTCGCTTGGCTTGATCCGCCGCCAAAGCCCGCTTGGGCTGAAGCGTTGGCGCTGCTGAAGCGCATCAGTGCGCTCGATGAAAACGGCGCGCTCACGCCGCATGGCGCGGCCATCGCGGCACTGCCTTTGCCGCCGCGCTTGGCGCACATGGTGATTGCCGCCGCCGCTGAGGGTGAAGCTGCGCTCGCCGCGCGCATTGCGCTGGTGCTGACAGAGCAAGGCCTTGGCGGGCGCGGCGTTGATCTGCGCGATCGTTTGCAGCGTTTCGGCGCAGAGCGCGGCCAGCGCGCGGAAGCGGCGCGCGGTCTGGCCAAACGCATAGCAGAACGCGCGGGCGGGCGTGGGGAGAGCTTTGATCTTGAACGCGCCGGCGCGGTGCTGGCCTGGGCCTATCCAGATCGCATCGCCAAAGCGCGCGGCGGCGGATTTCTCATGGCCAATGGCCGCGCCGCCGCGATGGACGCGGCGGAGCCGCTGTCGCAAGCGCCCTACGTGGTGATCGCCGACATCGCCGGCAGCGCGGGCCGCGCACAAACGCTGCTGGCCGCGCCAATCACGCTGGCGGAGATCGAAGCGCGCTTTGGCGATGGAATCGAAACGCGCGCCAGCGTGACGATCGATCCCGCCACCGGCGCCATGCGCGGCCGCCGCATCCGCGCGCTCGGCCGGCTGACGCTGAGCGAAGCCCCGCTTGAGCGGCTGAGCGGCGCCGATCTCGCTGAAGCGCTGCTTAATGCTGTGCGTGATGATGGGCTTGCGCTGTTGGATTGGGATGAAGCTGCGCTCCAGGCGCGGGCGCGCGTTGCGTTCTTGCGCGCGCTCGATGGCGAGGATTGGCCTGATTGGAGCGATGCGGCGCTGGTGCAAAGCGCAGCGCACTGGCTCGCGCCTGCGCTTGCAAGCGTGTCGCGCTTGAAAGATGTGAACGTGGCGCAGGCGCTGCTGAACAGCTTGCCTTACGATATGCGCCAGCGGCTCAACGCCGAAGCGCCCGCGCGGTTTGAAACCCCGCTCGGCTCATCCCTGCTGATCGACTACGGCGCCGAAGGCGGGCCGGCGCTTGAGGTGCGCTTGCAGGAAATGTTCGGGCAGGATCGGCATCCAAGCATCGCCGGCGGGCGCATCCCGCTCACCATCCGCTTGCTCTCGCCTGCGCATCGGCCGATGCAAACCACCAAGGATTTGCCGGGCTTCTGGCGCGGCTCTTATGCTGGCGTGCGCGCCGATATGCGCGGGCGCTACCCGAAACACCCTTGGCCCGAAGATCCGATCAGCGCCGCGCCCACGCGCCGCGCGAAACCGAAAGGCACGTGATGACGATCCCGACGCTTGATGACATCGCCCACGCCGCCGAGCGCATCAAAGGCATCGCCGTGCGCACCCCGCTGGTGCGGAATGATCTGTTGGATGAGATCACCGGCGCGCGCGTTTGGGTGAAGGCGGAAAATCTGCAGCGCGGCGGCGCCTTCAAAATGCGCGGCGCGACCAACGCCATCGCCGCGCTTGCGCCAGAGGTGCGGGCGCGCGGGGTGCTGGCGTTTTCCTCCGGCAACCACGCGATCGCTGTTTCCACCGCCGCGCGCATTTTTGGCGTGAGCGCCACCATCGTTATGCCGGCCGACGCCCCGCGCATTAAGCTGGACACCACCCGCGCCAATGGCGCGGAGGTGATCACCTATGATCGGGTGAATGAAAGCCGGGAGGAGATCGGCGCGAAAGTCTCTGGCGAACGCGGCCTGGCGCTGATCAAGCCTTTTGACGATCCCAACGTGATCGCCGGCCAAGGCACGGCGGGGCGCGAGATCGGCGAAGAGATCAGCCCAGACATCGTGCTTTGCCCCGGCAGCGGCGGGGGGCTGGCCTCTGGAATCTCGATCGCGCTGCCGCAAGCAAAGCTGTTCGCCATCGAGCCTGAAGGCCATGACGACATCACCCGCTCGCTCAAATCCGGCCGGCGTGAGCGCAACGCGCCCGGCATCCGCTCCATCTGCGATGGCCTGCTCACCGAAGAGATGGGCGACATCACCTATGACATCGCGCGCACGCGCTTCGCCGGCGCGCTTTCAATCCCGGAGCTTGAGGTCAAGCGCGCGATGGCGTTTGCGTTCCGCAATCTCAAACTGGTGCTTGAGCCCTCCGGCGCGATAGCGCTGGCGGCGGCGCTGACCGGCGCGGTGGAGATCAAGGGCAAAACCGTGGCGGTGATCGCCAGCGGCGGCAATGTCGATCAGCAGACCTTTATCGACGCGCTGAACGCTTAGCGCTCGCCGCGCTCGAGATCGCGCTCAAGCGTGATCGGCGTCGGCGCGCCGGCGAGGCGGTGGCGGTAGACCTGCAGGTTCTCCATCACCCGCTGCACGTAATTGCGCGTCTCACCAAAGGGAATGAGCTCGATCCAATCAAGCGTATCGACCCCGCGCGAACGCGGATCGCCCCAATCATTGATCCAATTGCGCACATTGGTGGGGCCGGCATTGTAAGCGGCGATCGCCAGCACGTAGGAGCCGGCGAAATTGTCTATCAGATCGGCAAGGTGCGCGGAGCCGAGCGTCATGTTGTATTGCGGATCGCTTGTCAGCATGCCGCGCTCATAGCCCATGCCTTCGCGCCGCGCCTGCAATTGGGCGGTGGAAGGGATCAGCTGCATCAGCCCGCGCGCATTGGCGCTGGAAATCGCGTTCTGATCGAACTCGCTTTCCTGGCGGATGATGGCGAGCACAAGCCCGGGCTCTGGCCGGCCGCTTTGCTGCACGCGGGCGGGCAGCTCAATCAGCGGATAGGCGGCGTTGACCGCCACCACATTGCGGAAGAGCCCGGCCTTGGCGTTGCGCAGCGCGGTGCGGTGATAGGATTGTTCGCGCGCCATCTGGCTCAGCAGCTCAAGCTCCATCGGATCGTCGAGCGTGTCGTCCAGATAGAAGGCGATCGATTCAAAATCGCGCAGGCTGCCCGCTTCGCTCACCACCCGCAGCGCGCGCACCAATTCGCGGTTTTCAAACCGGCTGCGCGCCGCGTCCGTGACACCGGCGTTTTGCGCCAGCGCCAACACCGGCTCTCGGCCCATGCGCCCGGCGGCGAGTTGGCCGTAATAGGTGTAGGAATAAGCGGCTGCTTGGCTGTAAAGCGCATTGGCTTCATCGGCGCGGCCCAGCGCGCGCGCGGCTTCGCCACGCCAGAAGAAGGCGCGCGAGAGTGAAACCGGCGCACCGACATTTTCGCTCAGATGCGCAAAGTGCTCAGCCGCGCGTTGGGCGTTGTTTAAAAAGCGCAGCGAGAGCCAGCCCGCCAGCCATTCGGCGTCGGCGAATTGCTCACCCTGGCTCATGCCGTGATTGCTGACGAGCTGATACGCCAGCCGCGCATTGCCGGCGCGCAGCGCCCGCGGGATGTAAAGCCGCTTCTCGCGGAAAATATCGTCGCGCGCCGCCAGCGGCGCTTCAAGTGCGTTGATCTGCGCCGCCAGCGGCATCGCCTCCACCGGATTGCCAGTGCGGCGGCGATATTGCACGCGGTCATAAACAAAGCCGGGATGATTGGCGCGTGAGGCGGGCACGGCGTCCACCGCCGCCTGCAAGCCATTGCGCTGGCGCGTCTGCAGCGCCACGCGCGCGTTGAGCACCAGCCGATCCGCCGGATTGAGCCGCGAAGCAAGCCGCTGCGCCGCGCTGCGCTGGCCGCGCCAGAGCAGGCCATCCACGCGCGCGGCGTGATCTTCGGCGCTGAACACAGAGCTGAACGCTTCCAGCGCTTGGTTCTCAGCATTTGTTGTCAGCGCATCGTCGCGCCAGGCGGCGCGGGCGTCCTGCCCAGAGGTGGCAACCAGCCAGTCGCCGGCGCCTTCGAGGGCGTCGACAGCGGTCGCCA
>DAORMO010000058.1:12691-15521 GCA_035440585.1 Terricaulis sp. | reverse complement strand
GACGCCTGGGTCGCCGCCGACGGCAAGCAGTATTCGCCCTCGCAGATCTCCGCCTTCATCCTGCAGAAGATGAAGGAGACGGCCGAGGCCTTCCTCGGCGAGAAGGTCGAGCAGGCGGTGATCACCGTCCCGGCCTATTTCAACGACGCCCAGCGCCAGGCCACCAAGGACGCCGGCAAGATCGCCGGCCTCGAAGTGCTGCGCATCATCAACGAGCCGACTGCGGCCGCCCTCGCCTACGGGCTCGATAAGGGCGGGCAGAACAAAACCATCGCCGTCTATGACCTTGGCGGCGGCACGTTCGACGTCTCGATCCTGGAGATCGGCGACGGCGTGTTTGAAGTGCGCGCCACCAATGGCGACACCTTCCTCGGCGGCGAAGATTTCGACGTCCGCATCCTGAATTATCTGGCCGACGAGTTCAAAAAGCAGAACGGCGTCGATCTGCGCCAGGATAAGCTTGCGCTGCAACGTCTCAAGGAAGTAGCCGAGCAAGCGAAGAAAGAGCTTTCCTCGCGCACCGAGTTTGACGTCTCGGTGCCGTTCATCAGCGCCAACGCCTCTGGCCCGCTTCACCTCAATATGAAGCTGACGCGCGCGAAGTTTGAAAGCCTGGTGGATGATCTCGTCCAGCGCACGCTTGGCCCCTGCAAGGCGGCGCTGAAAGACGCGGGCCTCACGGCGAATGACATCAAGGAAGTCGTGCTCGTCGGCGGCATGACGCGCATGCCGAAGATCCAGCAGATCGTGAAAGAATTCTTCGGCCGCGATCCGCACAAGGGCGTGAACCCCGATGAAGTCGTGGCTGTTGGCGCCGCGATCCAGGCGGGCGTGCTGCAAGGCGACGTGAAGAACGTCGTGCTGCTTGACGTGACGCCGCTTTCGCTCGGCATCGAAACGCTGGGCGGGGTGTTCACGCGCCTGATCGAGCGCAACACCACGATCCCGACCAAGAAGAGCCAAATCTTCTCGACCGCCGAGGATAATCAGCAAGCGGTGACCATCCGCGTGTTCCAAGGCGAGCGTGAAATGGCGGCCGACAACCGCCCGCTGGGGCAGTTCGATCTCGTCGGCATCCCCTCCGCCCCGCGCGGCATGCCGCAAATCGAAGTGACGTTCGATATCGACGCGAACGGCATCGTCTCTGTCGGCGCCAAGGATAAGGCCACCAATAAAGAGCAGAACATGCGCATCCAGCCTTCGGGCGGGCTCTCCGAGGGCGACATCGAGCGCATGGTCAAGGAAGCGGCCGATCACGCCGGCGAGGATAAATCCCGCCGCGAGCTGGCCGAGGCCAAGAACCAAGGCGAAGCGCTGGCGCACGCCACCGAAAAGCAGCTCAGCGAAAACGGCGATAAGATCCCCGCGCCCGATAAGGCCGCGATCGAAGCCGCCATCGCCAGCTTGCGCGCCTCGCTTGAGAGCAACAACACCGCCGAAATCGCGGCCAACACCCAAGCCTTGGTGCAGGCCTCGATGAAGATCGGCGAAGCCCTCTATGGCGGCGCCCCGCAAGGGGAAGCCCCTGATGGCGGCGAAGCCAAGGCCGGCGAAGAAGGCGTGGTTGACGCCGACTTCGAGGAAGTCGACGGCAAGAAAAGCGCCTAAGCGCGATTAAGCCGATGCGCCGCATCCTTCTCTCTGAAACGCAACGGCCCTCCCCTCGGGGGGGCCGCATGCCCTTTGCTGTGCAGCCATGACCGCCACGCGCGATTATTACGAAACGCTCGGCGTGCCGCGTGATGCGGATGCGGCGGCGATCAAATCGGCTTTTCGCAAGCTGGCGATGAAGCTGCACCCGGATCAAAATCCGGGCTGCAAGGTTTCCGAAGAGAAGTTCAAGGAAATCGGCGAGGCCTATTCGGTGCTCTCCGATCCGGAAAAGCGCGCACGCTATGATCGCTTCGGCCATGCCGGCGTGGGCGGCGGCCCAGGCGGGGCCGGGCCCGGCGCGGGCGGCTTCAACGATTTCTCCGATCTCTTCAACGACATCTTCGGCGGCGGCTTTGACGACATGTTCGCGCGTGGCGGCCAACGCGGCCCCCGCAACGGGCCAGAGCGCGGCGCCGATCTGCGCTACGATGTTGAGATCACGCTGGAGCAAGCCTTTCGCGGCATGGAGCGGGAGATCACCGCCCCGCGCGCGCAAGCGTGCGAGCCGTGCGCGGGCTCAGGCTCAGAAGGCGGCGCGCCGCTGGAAACCTGCCGCACCTGCGGCGGCGCGGGCCAAGTGCGCGCCAGCCAAGGCATGTTCCGCATCGTGCGCACCTGCCCTTCCTGCCACGGGCGCGGGCAAGCGATCAAAAATCCCTGCAAATCCTGCGGCGGGCGCGGCCTGACGCAGAAGGAGCGCAAACTGGCGGTGAAAATCCCCGCCGGCGTTGAAGATGGCACGCGCATCCGGCTTTCCGGCGAAGGCGATAGCGGCCTGCGCGGCGGCCCGCCGGGCGATCTCTACCTTTTCCTCTCGGTGAAGCCGCACCCGCTGTTTGAGCGCGATGGGCCAGATCTTTATTGCCGCGCGCCGGCTGAAATGTGCAAAGCCGCCCTCGGCGGGGAAATGGAAATCCCCACCATCGATGGCGAGCGCGCGAAGATCAGCATCCCCGCCGGCGCGCAAACCGGCCGCCGCTTCCGCATCAAGGGCAAGGGCATGACCAACCTGCGCTCAAAAGATCGCGGCGATCTGCATGTGGAGCTGCTGGTGGAAACGCCGGTGAACCTCACCGCCAAACAGCGCAAATTGCTGGAAGAATTCTCCAAAGATTGCTGCGAAGAAAGCCACCCGCAGACGCAAGGGTTTTTCGCGCAGGTGAAGAGCTTTTTTGAA
>DAORMO010000058.1:12305-12681 GCA_035440585.1 Terricaulis sp. | reverse complement strand
GGCGGGGATGGGCCGGCGCGGTAGGTTCAGTTGTCGGCCCGAAGGGGACATTGCCCTCGCGGCGGTGTCGACCTTAGAATTCGTGATGACTTGGTCGTTCGATCCAATCCGGCAGGCAGTAACGGCAGGACAGAGCGTCGGCGCTATACGAGAACAGATCGCCGAGATGATCGCGTCCGGAATTGAAAAGGACCTGATCTTTACTTCCCTGACCGATCTTCGAGCCGAATTCCATGCCGTAGGGAATGAAGCCTCGGAAGACCTTGTGCTCGACGTTATGGATTTCTTGGTTGGCTGGTGCGGTCCGTCCGCTCACCTCTAGTATGTCTGCTCTCGATGAAAAGCAGACCCTCCGCGAAGAGCAGCAGGACCCAGG
>DAORMO010000058.1:11886-12228 GCA_035440585.1 Terricaulis sp. | reverse complement strand
CGCATGACAGCTCCCCCTAGCGGGGGAGCACGAAGGGCCGCCGCAATTCCCATTGAGCTTGCCCTCTCCCCGCGCCACAACAGCGCCATGACACTTTCCATCGCCATCGCCGGCGCGGGCGGCCGGATGGGGCGGGCGCTGATCGCCGCCGCCGCTGCAGATCCGCGCTTTAGCATCGCCGGCGGCTCCGAGCGGCGCGAGAGCGCGGCGCTGGGCGCGGACCTTGGCACGCTGGGCGGGGTTGCGGCGCTGGGCGTGGTTTCCACCGAGTCCGCCAGCGCGGCCGCCTCCAAAGCCGGCGCCTGGATCGATTTCACCACGCCCGACGCCACGCTTGCGGCG
>DAORMO010000058.1:8909-11804 GCA_035440585.1 Terricaulis sp. | reverse complement strand
AGGAAAAAGCTGTCGACGCGCATGGGCAGCGCCTTGCGATCGTGCGCGCCGGCAATTTCAGCTTGGGCGTTACATTGCTGGCGGCGCTGGTGGAGCAAGCGGCCAGCAAGCTTGGGCCCGAATGGGATATCGAGATCACCGAGGCGCATCACCGCCGCAAAGTGGACGCGCCCTCCGGCACCGCCCTCCTCCTGGGAGACGCCGCCGCCAAAGGCCGCGGCAAACCGCTGAGCGATCTGCGCATCGCGCCCTATGACGGCGTAACGGGCCCGCGCCGCGAAGGCGGCATCGGCTTTTCAGTGATCCGCGCGGGGGGCGTCGTGGGCGAGCATGACGTGCGCTTCGGCGCCGAGCGTGAGGTGCTGACGCTTTCGCATCCGGCGCTGGATCGCGCGGTGTTCGCCGATGGCGCGCTGGCGGCGGCGCTTTGGGCGGCGAACAAGCCGCCAGGTCTTTATTCCGTGCGCGACGTGCTTGGGCTGTAGCCGCTTTTGGCGCGCCAAAGCGCGGCATCGATCGCGGCGGCGAGGCTATCCCATTCCTTCGGCGGCAGAAACGCGCCCACGCGCATCTGATCACCCCGCGCGCGCAGCACAACACCCGGACCATCGCGCACCACGCGCGCCCAAAGCGGATTGATCACCCAATGCGCAGCGCGGCCTTTTGCATCCACGCTGGCGATATGCACTCGCTCAACGCCGATGCGCACATATTCCGCGCGCCGCCCCTCACGATAATTCCAGCGAAAAGCAAGCCACACGGCCAGCACGTCGAGCCCCAAAAACGGCAACACAAGATGCGCGCCTTGGGAGATCATGTAAGCGGCGACGCCGAGGTTCATCAGCACAAGCACGCCGAACAGCACAGAGAAGCCCGGCCCACTCAAGCTGCGGTGCGGACGCAGCTCAGCATCCATAAAAAGAGCGCCTGCCATTTCTGGCGCGGCCGGAGCGCGTTCCCATCGGGCTTGCATGGCGATAAAACTAACGCGCGGCGCTTCGGCGCCAAAGGGGAATCAGCACGTGGGCAAACGATTGACCAAGGCGCAGGCGGAAACGCTCTATGCGCGCCTGGCTGAAATCCGCCCTGATCCCAAAACGGAGCTGGAATACGTAAATCCTTACACGCTTCTCGTCGCTGTCGTGCTCTCCGCGCAAGCGACCGATAAGGGCGTGAACCGCGCCACCGCCCCCCTCTTCCAAATCGCGGCTACGCCGCAAAAAATGCTGAAGCTCGGCGAAGCGGGCGTGGCTGAGCATATCAAAACCATCGGCCTCTGGCGCAACAAGGCCAAGAACGTGATCGCGCTTTCACAAGCGCTGATCGCCGAACATAGCGGCGAAGTCCCGCATGATCGCGCAGCCTTGGAAGCCCTCCCCGGCGTTGGCCGCAAAACCGCGAACGTGGTGCTGATGGAGGTGTTCGGCGAAGGCACGATCGCGGTGGATACGCATGTGTTTCGTGTTTCAAACCGCACAGGGCTCGCGCACGGCAAAACCCCCGATGAGGTGGAGGCGCAATTGATGCGCATCACCCCGCCGAAATATCTGCACGGCGCGCACCATTGGCTGATCCTGCATGGGCGCTATACCTGCATCGCGCGCAAGCCTGAATGCCCGCGCTGCGTGATCGCCGATCTTTGCACCTACAGCCCGAAAACCCGCGCAATCACGCCGGCGAAAACATCGGCGGCTTCCGGTGCGAAATCGAAGAAAAGATAGGGCTCGATCGCCTCAATCTCGATCACGCGCCAGCGGCCGTCATCGCCAAGCACCAGATCAATGCGCACATAGAGCAGATCCTGCGGCGCGCGGGCGCGCGCGGCTTCGGCGGCGGCCAGCGCTTCGGGCGGCGCGGGATCGGCCATGAACGTGGTTTTGCCAGGAATGTTCGCCAGCCAATCGCCTGGCGCGGGCGCTTTGCGGATCGCGTGCGAGAATTGCCCGCCAAACCAGAACAAAGAGCGCTCCCCTTCTGTTTGGATCGCATTGAGAAATGGCTGGATCATCGCCGCTTCGCGCGGCGCGCCGATCAGATCAGCCTCGCTCCAAGCATTGCGCTTGAGCCGCACAGTCTCGCGCGAGCCCGCGCCCACTTGCGGTTTGATCACGATTTCGGCCGCATCCAGCGCTTCAAACGCCTGCGCCACAGCGCGCGCGTCCGCGCGATCGGCCCATATGGTTTCGATCGCCGCGCCGCCAAGCTCTTTCAGATACGTCTTGCGCATGTTCCAGCGCACCACGTCCGGCGCGTTGAGCACGCGCAGGCCAGCGCGTTCATGCGCCTCTAGCGCTTCGACGAATTGCGCCGGCCGTTCGTGATAATCCCAGCAGGAGCGGATGATGGCGCCCGCCGCGCCGCGCGCTGGCAAATCCGGATCGTCCCAATAGGCGATCTCAAGGTCAAAGCCCAAGCGCTGGGCCGCTTGCGCCAAAAGCGCGTGCCCTGCCTGCTCTTGCGGCGGCAATTCATGGGCCGCCATCGGCGCGCCGCGATACGAGCGGCCCGTGAGATAAAGAATGCTTGGCACTTAACGATTGCGCGCGCTGGCTTCGGCCGCGCATTGCTCGAGGCTAGGTGCGGCCGCGCCCGTCACGCGCGGGCCGGCGTGCGCCTCAGCAAGGCGCAGCGCATTGCGGCCATCGGCGGCGAACAGCAAAAGCAACGCGCATTGCTCATAGCGATAGGTGAGCGCAGCCCCTGCGCCATCCTGCCGCGTGATGTCCGGCTGGCCCAATATGCGCTCAACCTCATTTTGAGTGGGCGCAGATTGCGCGCCGGCTTGGCGCAGCAGCAGAAGCGCGCGCGAGGGCGCGGCCTGGCCAGACGTTTGGATCGGCGCGGGCGACGGCGTGCTTGCGGCGGGCGCGGTTGCGCAGGCGGTAAGCGCGGCCA
>DAORMO010000058.1:0-8852 GCA_035440585.1 Terricaulis sp. | reverse complement strand
ATGCCCGGCAAAAGCCGCCGCCGCAACTTGCCAGCGCCGCCCCAAGCGGCTTTAACCCCCCTTTCCGCAAAGGCCCCTGCATGACCAATCCGCGCTATGACGTCGTCGCTGTCGGCAACGCCATTATCGACATCTTGAAATCTGTTCCCGATGCGTTTTTGAGCGAAGAATCCATCGCCAAAGGCGGGATGACGCTGATTGATGATGCACGCGCCGATCAGCTCACCGCTGCGTTCGGGGCGGATATCGTGGTGGCCGCCGGCGGCTCGGCTGCGAACACCATGACGGGCGTGGCAAGCCTCGGCGGCAAGGCCGGCTATATCGGCAAGGTGGCCGAAGACGACTTGGGCGGGCGCTTCACGCGAGAATTCCGCGCCGCGGGTGTCGCGTTCGACACCCCTGCCCGGCCAGGCCAGCTTCCCGGCACGGCGCGCTGTCTCATCGCTGTGACGCCCGATGGGCAGCGCTCAATGAACACTTATCTCGGCGCCTCGACGCTGCTCGAACCCAGCGACATTGATGCGGATCTGATCCGCGACGGCGCCGTAACCTTCCTTGAAGGCTATCTGTTTGATCGCGATGAGGCCAAGGCCGCCTTCGTGCGCGCGGCGGAGATCGCCCGCGCGGCCGATCGCAAAGTGGCGCTGACGCTTTCGGACACGTTCTGCGTAAGTCGGCACCGCGAAAGCTTCCGCCACCTGGTTTCCGGGCACGTCGATATCCTCTTCTCCAACGAAGATGAGATCCTCTCCCTTTATGAAAGCACCGATCTCGACGCCGCTTTGAGCGCCGCGCGCAAAGCCTGCCCGATCGTGGCGGTGACCCGTTCCGACAAAGGCTCGCTGATCGCTGCAGGCGATGAAACCGTGAGCGTGCCGGCGATGCCGATCGAGCGCGTGGTGGATTCCACCGGCGCGGGCGATCAATACGCGGCGGGCTTCCTCTTCGCGCATGCGCGCGGGCGCAGCTTGGCCGAATGCGGCGCGATTGCTTCGCTGGCCGCGGCCGAGGTGATCAGCCATATGGGCCCGCGCCCGGAAGAAAACCTGCGCGCGCTGGCGCTCCAGCGCGGCTTCCGCGTCTAGGTCTAATCCTCGCGCGCGGCGCCCGCTTCAGGAATGATCTGCGGCGTTTGATTGGCGGCGAGCGGCGCTTCGGTCACCTCAAGGCCAGCCTCACGCAGCAACGCCGCCGCCGCCGGCGCGCCAATGACGCGCGCGCGCGCAACGCCCCATCGTTGCAATGCCCACAGCGCAGTTTGCACCGTGGCGGCCCCCTCCTCATCCAACGCCTCGCCCTCGGGCGCCGGCAAGCTCGCGGCGAATGGCGGCACCAAGGCGACGCGCCACGCGCGCTGCTCTTGCGCGAGCCGCGCTTCCTCGGCGCGGAATGACTCAAGGCCAGCGCCCTCGATCGGCGCGACCGTGAAATAGAGCGTACGCGAGGCGGGATCCGTCCATGCCGCAAGCGTCGGCACGCGCACCGCACGCCGCAAAGTTTCAACCGGCGCGGCCGTATTGGTTTGCGGCGCGAGCGCAGATTCCACCAATGAGCGCACCTCGGCCCGCGTATCTGTTGAAACCAGCTGCTGCAAGCGCACCTCGGGCGCAGAATGCAGGCGCCGCTGCAACCGCTCCGCCAATTCGCCCTCGGCGCCCTCAACATAACGCTCAGACACAACGATCGCCTCGACGCGCGGCCGCTGCAGGTTGCGCCAGAACACATTGAGCTGCGCAATAGAGCCGCCAGAATCCTCAAGCATCGCCGTGAGCTCGCGGCGCGCCGCGTTGATCGCCTGCGTCTCAAGTGAGATTCGGCGCAGCGTGAGCGCCAGCGGCGTCACCAGCAGCAAAAGCGCAGCGATGCTGGCAAAAATCAGCCGCCGCGTGATCCGTACTTGCCTGAACGGCCGGGCGACGCCGCGCAAACGCGTCACCACCGCAAACGCGAACGCAATCGCCGCCAAGTTGGTCAGAAACAAAAGCAACGCGCCAAAGGCGTAATCCAATCGCGCGACGGCGATCGAATAACCGAGCGTGGCGAGCGGCGGCATGAGTGCTGTAGCGATCGCCACACCGATCGCTGTTTCACCACGCCGGTGCACGGTGGCGTAGCCGCCCGCTAAACCCGATAGAAGCGCGACGGCGAGATCGAGCAAGGTCGGCGCGGTTCGCGCCAGAATTTCTGGCGTGGCGTTGCGGATCGGGCTCAAAAGCGTGATCGCCACACCGAGCAGAACGCCAACCAGCGCGCCAATGCCGACGGCTCGCGCGGCGCGGATCGTGCGCTCGCCATCCAGCGACGCGATGCCAAAGCCCAAAGCCGCGATCGGCCCCATCAGCGGGGAAACCAGCATCGCGCCAATCACCACAGCGGCGGAGGATTGCAGCAAACCGAGCGTAGCGATGCCCGCGGAAAGCGCGCACATCAGCACGAACCGCTCAGTTACGGCCCCCTCTTCCTCGATGTGGCGCTGCACCGTCTCGACTTCATCGGGCGGCAATTGCTGGAACAGGAGCCGCCGGACGCGCCTCGCGCCCAATCGCATCAGCGCGGGCGCGCGTGAGAACGGGCCCTTGGCCTGAGGCGAGGGTTCGGTATCTGAGCTCATGGCGCGGATATTAGGCAAGCCGGCGCGCTTGCAAAGCGCCGAAACACCACAGCCGCTTAAAGAATAAAGCGCGAAAGGTCGGCGTTCTTGGCGAGATCGCCGACATGGGCTTTCACATAAGCGGCATCGATGCGGATGGCCTCACCCTTGCGATCGGGCGCTGTGAAGCTGATCTCGTCGAGCAGCCGCTCCATCACCGTTTGCAGCCGCCGCGCGCCGATGTTTTCTACATTGGCGTTCACCTCGGCGGCGATCTGGGCGATGGCTTCGACCGCCTCCTCGGCAAACTCCAGCGTCACGCCCTCGGTTTGCAGCAGCGCCTTATATTGCGTGACGAGGCTCGCCTCCGGCTCGATCAGGATGCGGCGGAAATCCTCGCGCGTGAGCGCTTGGAGTTCGACACGGATCGGCAGCCGCCCTTGCAGCTCAGGCAGAAGGTCCGAAGGCTTGGCGACGTGAAACGCGCCTGAAGCGATGAAGAGGATATGATCTGTCTTCACCGGGCCGTGCTTGGTGTTGACGATCGTGCCTTCGATCAGCGGCAGCAAATCGCGCTGCACGCCCTCGCGGCTCACATCGCCGCCGCCCACGCGCTCTGAGCGGGAGGCAATTTTATCTATTTCATCAAGGAAAACGATGCCGTCCTCGGCCACGAGCGAAAGCGCCTCCTTCACCAGCGCATCCTGATCGATCAGCTTATCGGCCTCTTCTTTCAACAGCGGCTCATAGGCTTCCTCAACGGTCATGCGCACGCGCTTGGTGCGGCCGCCGAAGGCTTTGCCGAAGAGATCATTGAGGTTCATCACGCCCATGCCAGGCTGGCCTGGCAGCTCAAGCCCGCCGAGCGGATTGGCGTTATCGGCGAGATCAATCTCAACCGCGCTTTTCGCTAGCTCGCCATTGCGCAGTTTCTTGCGGAAGCTCTCGCGTGTGGCGGACGAAGAGCCCTGCCCCACCAACGCGTCGAGCACGCGCTCTTCGGCCGCCGCCTCAGCGCGGGCGCGCACTTCGCGGTGACGCTTTTCACGCGCCATGCTGAGCGCCACCTCCACAAGATCGCGGACGATCTGCTCCACATCGCGGCCGACATAACCGACCTCGGTAAACTTGGTGGCTTCCACTTTGAGGAACGGCGCGCCGGCAAGTTTCGCCAGCCGCCGGGCGATCTCGGTTTTGCCAACCCCGGTGGGGCCGATCATCAGGATGTTCTTGGGCGTCACCTCTTCGCGCAACGCTTCGGGCTCAACTTGCTTGCGCCGCCAGCGATTGCGCAAGGCGATGGCCACAGCGCGTTTGGCGTCCTGCTGGCCGACGATGTAGCGATCAAGTTCCGAGACGATTTCGCGGGGCGAGAAATGGGTCATTGCGCCCCATGACTTAAGCGCCCGCGCGGCCCGTGCAAGGCGTCATTCGCGCGCGGTTTCGGGCGGAAAGATGCGGGCCCAGGCGCCGTCGGGCTTAACCCAGCCCAAAAGCGCGCGGCGCACCCCATGCCAGCCCGCCCCGAGAACGAGCACGAACCCGCCGAGCACGATCAACACCGCCGCCGCCAGCGCGCCGGCGCCAAGGCCAAACTCATTGAGGATCACTGCGATGGCCACGCCCGTGGTGAGCAAAGCCGAGACGATCAGCACGCGGCGATTGATCAGCAAGGAGATAAAGCCAAGCACGAACACAACCAGCAGCGTGACAATCGATTGCGCCACAGCGTTGCCGCCCTCTGTGGAGGCCGCCGCCACCAGATGCCCCGCCCCGCCCAGCGCGCTTGCGCCATCAGCGCCGAACGCTTGGTTGATCAGGCCAAAAGCGCCGCCAAGGATTAGAGGCGCGGCAGCAAAGTGCAGCCAGAAGCCGTTGTCAGAGTAGCGTGATACCCGCGCCGGATCACGCGCATCAAACACAACCCCCGCCCCGAACAGAGCAAGCCCAAGCACGAGAAACAAAGCCGGCAGGAAATTTTGCGCCGCATCCCAAGCAAACACGAGCGTCAGGACGATGAGGAAAAACGCAACCCCGCCGCCCGCCATGCCGATAGAGAACGGCAGCCTGAACCGCGCATAAAACGCCGCCGGCGCAATCACTGCGAACGCCGCTGCAAGCAACGCCCAGCCGCGCATGATCGGCGGAATGCCAGCCTCTGTGATGCCGCCTACTTCCCCATCACCGAACACAAGGCCAGCATAAATCAGCGCCACCCCCACCACGACGAACGCCGTGAGCGCGCAGACGATGGCGATCGCCGGAAGGAAAAGCCGGCGCCGACGGGCGAACAGCTCGCCCAAGCCCCACATCACGGCGCCCGAGGCAAGGCAAAGCCCGCCGCACCAAAGCGCAATCGTTTGCGCTTCCTGCGTTGCGCCATTCGTTGCTGCATAAGCGCCGATGCCCACAGCGAGGCCCACAGCGAACAATACGATGCCGATGGCCAAAAACACGTCGTGGAAATTGCGGATGAAGCGGAGGTCTTCTTCGCCCGGCGGCACAGACGCCGGGCTCACCGCGCCGGTGGCGAGAAAATCATAGAGCGGGGCAACCTGATCTGGCCGCAATAGGCCAGCGGCTGCTGCCGATTCAAGCGCGCTACGATCCGCCATCCAGCGTCTCCACCGTCAAACTCCGGTTGGTATAGACGCAGATATCGGCGGCAATTGCCATGGCTTTGCGGGCGATGGCCTCAGGATCGGCCTCATATTCATAGAGCGCGCGCGCTGCTGCGAGTGCGAAATTGCCGCCCGAGCCCACAGCGATCACGGCATGCTCAGGCTCCAGCACATCGCCCGAGCCGGTAAGCAGCAGCGTTTCATCCTTATCGGCCACGATCAGCATCGCTTCGAGCCGGCGCAAGGCGCGGTCGGTGCGCCAATCCTTGGCAAGCTCCACGCAGGCGCGCGCCAATTGGGCCGGAAACCGCTCAAGCTTTTGCTCCAATCGCTCAAACAGCGAAAACGCATCCGCCGTGGCCCCGGCAAAGCCGACAATCACCGCCCCGCCGGCTAAGCGGCGGACCTTTCTGGCGTTGCCCTTCAAGATGGTGGGGCCAGCTGAAACCTGGCCGTCGCCGGCGATCACCACGCGCCCGCCCTTGCGCACGCAGACTATCGTTGTGCCGTGCCAATCGTGTTTTTCGCTCATGCGCCAGATGTGGCCGAGGCCGGGCGCTGTTTCAAGCGGCGTCGATCGCCGTCACCTCTTCGCCGGCCTGGCGGCGCAGCATTTCAGCAAACTCCGGCGCTGATACCGCCGCGCCATAGAGGAAGCCTTGCACCCAATGGCAGCCGCGCTCGGCCATGAAAGCCGCCTCCTCCTTCCGCTCGACGCCTTCGGCGACGATCTCAAGATCAAGCGTTTTGCCCAGCGCAAGGATCATCTCGATGATGGCGGCCGCCTGCGGATCGCCCCGCTCCAGCGCGCGCACGAATTGCTGATCAATCTTGATCACGTCGAACGGCAGCCGCGACAGCGCCGAAAGGCTCGAATGGCCGCAGCCAAAATCATCGATCGCCAGCCGCACGCCCGCTTCGCGCAATGGCTTGATCAGCGCCAGCGCGCGCTCTGGATCTTCCATCACCACAGATTCGGTGATCTCAAGCTCAAGCTGGCGCGGGTTGAGCCCGGCGTGCTGAACGATGCGCAGCACATTGTCCGCAAACCGATCGCTGCGGAATTGCAGCACCGAGACATTCACCGAAACATTGGTGTGATGCCCGGCGCGCGCCCAGGACGCAGCCTTCCAGCACGCCTCGCGCATGATCGCATCGGACAGCGCGCCAATCAGGCCGCTCTCTTCGGCCACCGGGATAAAGCGGCCGGGGCTGATGATGGTGCGATCGGGCCGCACCCACCGCGCCAGCGCCTCGCACGCGCCGATCCGGCCGTTGGCTAGGTTGATCTTCGGCTGGAAATAGGCGCGAAACTCGTTGTTCTCAAGCGCGCCGCGCATTTCACGCTCCAGCGTAAGGCGCGCCATCGCTTCTCGATCCAGCGATTGCGTAAAAACTTTTAGGCGGCCCGGCGCCTTTTGTGCCGCGCCCAGCGCCATGCGCGCGTGGCGGATGGTGGAATCAGCGTCATCCCGATCGTGCTGCGCCATGGCCACGCCGCAGGTGGCGCTCAACGTGAATTTATGCCCGCGCCATTCAAACGGCTGGCTAAGGGCCGCATTGATATGTTGCGCAAACCGCGCCGCATCGGCGGGCGCTGAAATCATCGGCGCAAACGCCGCGAACTCTGTTTCGCCGATCCGCGCAGCGATCGCGGGGGCCTTATCACGGCCATTCAGGCGCACCAGCGCGTCCACCGTGCGGGTTGCGCTGGAGAAACGCTCCGCGATCGCGCGCAGAAAATCGCGCGCCGCGCTTGGCTCCATCGTCTGCATCAGCTTCGGCAGGCGGACGAGTTCAAACACAACCACCGCGCCGGCATTGGCCGCCTCCGAACCCTTGGCCTGGAGGATGTGATAATCCACCTCGCGCACGAAGCGATCGCGATTAGGCAATTGCGTGGCCGGATCAACGAATGCGATTTCCTGAATGCGGCGCATGGATTCATCAAGGCGCGCAATCATGCGATTAAACGCCTTGGCCAGCGTCTCAAACTCATCGCCGGTTTTGATCTCGATTGGGTCGGCGCGCCCATCTTTAGCCACGCGCTCAGCAAAGCGGGCGAGATTATCGAGCGGCGCGATCGCTCGGCGCACAAGCATGGCCGTCAGCGGCAGCGCGATGAGCCCAAGCAGGCCAAGCAGAGTTAGAAACGGCGCAAGCGACGAGAATGGATCAAACCTATACGCATCGGCGGTCCACATGCGCACGACGACGCCGAGATTTTGCCCGTCGCGTTGGATTGGCGCAGCAACAGTGAGCGCGTTGCCCTCACGCGTGTAGATCACCTCCCCTTCCGCCAGCGCGCGCGCCACCGCGCGCTCAATGATCTGCGCATCGCCCGGCGCGCCGCCAGCGCTGGCGAGCGAGCGGCCCTCGCCGTCATGGATTGAAATGGCGCGCACATCATCACGCTGCACCGCGCCGCGAATCATGAAGGGCAGGATTTCGACATCGTCCGCAACGATGAAGCCCGCAACGCGTGCGGCGAGGTGGGTTGTGAGATCTTGCGCCACTTCAAGCTGTTGGCGCGCGCCCTCGCGGTGGGCGCCAACAAGCACAACGCTGATGCATAACGCGGCTGTCACCGCCATGAGGCCTGTGGTCAACACCATCGCGCGCGCGGCCAGCCCGTGCGGGCGGCTGAGCAGGGCAAAGCGAAACGGCGACAACATCAGGCTTCCAGAAAAACAGGCGCGGGCGCGCGCACATTGCCTGCTGTTTGGTTAGGATGCGCTGAAGGCGGCGGTGACGCAAAATTTGCAAAGCTTGCCGGCGCGGCGACGAAGTTTAATCGCTGGTTTCCGCGCGCTTAAGGAACACGTAATAGGCGCCTGCGCCGCCATGGCTGCGGTGCGCCTGCGCGTAGCCGGCGATCAGCGGGCGGATCTCTGGCGCGGCGAGCCATTCCGGCAATGCGCGGCGCAGCACCCCTTCCCCGCTGCGGCCCACGCCGGTGATCACAATCAGCGTGCGATCCCCGCGCGCAAACGCGGCGTCGATAAAATGCACAAGCGCGGCGCGCCCGCTCGCAAGGGTGTGGCCATGTAGATCGAAGGAGGCGTCCACATCGAGCCGGCCGCGGCGCACGCGCTTTTCGCCGCCGCGATCAGCGGGCGCGCGGGCGATGCGCTTCGCGGCAGGCGCTGGTTTAGGCGGCGCAGCAACAGCAACAGCCACACCACGGGCGGGCTTAGACTCAGCCGCATCTAGCGGCGCTTCAGGAAGCGGCTTTTGCGTTTGGACGGTTTCAGCCACGCGCCGCCAGAGGCGCTTTTCTTCGCCGCTGAGCTCACGCTTGCGCTTGCTCACGCCGCGCTGACGCGGGCCAATCGCCAGTTGGGATCGCCGGTGCGCACATCGCGCTCGAACGTCCACTTCTCGCGCGCATCGCGCACGCCGTGGGCGCCTTCAGCCAGCTCGGCCTCAAAGCGCACGGTGATACGGGCGATGTCGCCAGCCAGATCGGCATCGACAATCTCGCCAGTCTTTAAGCGCACCAGCTCGGGGCCCGGCTCGTTCTTTTCTTCGCGCGCCGTGATGGAGGAATTGTAGGACTCAAACACGCGCGGGGTGAGCAGCGGCGCGAGC
Source organism: Terricaulis sp. (assembly GCA_035440585.1). Classification (GTDB taxonomy): domain Bacteria; phylum Pseudomonadota; class Alphaproteobacteria; order Caulobacterales; family Aquidulcibacteraceae; genus Vitreimonas. Next base: position 50 of record DAORMO010000058.1, on the reverse strand, counting down.
GCATCGCGGTCACCCTTGGCGTAGGCGCCGACGATCATCTCATACGCCGC
>DAORMO010000057.1:14900-16033 GCA_035440585.1 Terricaulis sp. | reverse complement strand
GCCTTCGGCGATGAGGCAAAGCGCGAACACATAAGCCCCGGCGCCGAGCGAAACCGCCGCCCCGCCTCCGGCCTCAAGCGCAAACCGCGCGGTCTGCTCCACGCTGCGCCATTGGCCGAGCGCGCCGCGCGAAGCGTCCACGCCCGCTTCGGCGCGTGCATATAGATCAAGCGATTGGCGCATCAGGGCGCTGCCCGGGGTGGGCGGGCTTTTATTTCAAGCGCGGGGCGATCGCCCGCTGCTTGACAGCCAGAGGCGCCGCATACGCCTCTTCAAACAGCGCCGCCGATGGCGGCGAGGCTTCTGGCGCGCTGAGCGCCGGCGCCTGCCCTTTAACGCCCAGCGGCGTGGGCTCAAGCGGCGGTGTCTCCACCGCAGCGACCGCAAGCGGCGGCTCGAAATAGGTGACGGCCGCAGCGGTTTGGCGCGGCGTTGGCGCTGTGACCGTGAGATCGCCGAGCGCCATGGCGTTGGCCGGCGCAGCCTCAACCGGCGCGATCGCGGCCGCATCAATAACGGCAGTTTCCGCAGCAGCGGCTTCAACCACGGCCGGCGCGGCGACGGGCGCGGCGGCGGCGGATGTCTCGACAGGATTCGGCGTGGCGGAGGCCGCTTGCGTGCGCGACGAGATAAACGACGCGCCAATCCCCACAACGGCCAAGCTCACGGTAAGCCCAAAGGCGCTACGCGCCAGCATCGGCTTGCGATCGGCTTGCGAGGTGTCTGTCGGCACTGCCAGGCTCGGCGAAGCGCCGCGGCGCGTGTTGCCCGTCAGCCGCGAACGCAATGCGCCAAGCATCTGCGCAATGGCGCCGCGCAGGCTTTCAGCATCAGCCGCAGGCGCGCCTGCGCCGCGCACGATCGAGGCGCGGCCGCTCAACAAACCGGGAGCGGCATTATCATTCAGCGCGAGCGCAACAGCGGAGGCGCCCTCCGGCAAGGCCGAAGCAAACGCCTCAGCCTGCGAAGCCGCGCCTGACCAAACCAGCACACACGCAGCGCCGCGGCCGAACATCAGCCGTTGCGCTTCGCCTTCGGGAAGCGGCGCGGCGATCGCCGGAATGGGCGCAAGCGCCTCCGCAAGCTCTGCCGCGTATTTCTGATCCGCCCCATTGTGCAGGACGAACACCATG
>DAORMO010000057.1:10896-14890 GCA_035440585.1 Terricaulis sp. | reverse complement strand
CGACATTGCGCCCCCGGAGAATGTTTCACATCAGAGCCAACCCACGCTGGCCTGCGCGCTGATTATACATAAGCGGGCCCACAAAAGCGAATACCCCAAAATTGCGGAAGCCCGCCCCCGGCGACGGAAGAAAATCCCCCTTCTATCAAGAGGCTGAAGCGAAGCCCCGCCCGTATTGCCGCAAATCAATCCGGCTGAGTTCCCGCGCCCCTTAGCCTAAGCGGCAAAGGAGCCAGACGCGCGTGACCACATCGACCAAACTTAACCTGCCCTATCTCGCCGCCGGCCAGGCGCAAAAGCATGTCACCGTGAACGAGAGTCTCCTGCGGCTCGACGCGCTGGTGCAGCTCAATGCGGTGAGCGCGCAGCTGAGCGCCGAGCCCAGCGGCCCAGCCGACGGCGCCTGCTATATCCTGCCAGCCGGCAAAACCGGCGACGCCTGGGGCGGCATGGGCGAGGGCGCACTCGCGTATTATCGCGATGGCGCGTGGGAGGAGATTGCACCCAACGAAGGCTGGCGCTGCTTCGCGACGGACGAGCAAGCCTTCTACGTTCGGAGCGGCGGCGCCTGGAAGCGCATCGCCTCGGTTGCGCAGGAAAGCGCGCAATTTGTCTTCACCCCCGGCGGCGATGGCGCGACCTCACTCTATCGATGCGACGCCGCGCACGCGCAGAACCCGCGCACGGCCACGATCAGCAGCGTGGCCGGCGATGTGCTCACGCTTTCAAGCGCGGTGGCGGCGACGTTTTTCTCCAACACCTACATGGCCGGGGTGTCGTTCATTCGCATCTGGAATACTTCAAAATCGCCGGCGCAATCGGCATGGGTGAAGGCGCAGCCTTCCACATCTTCGCTGCAAGTGATCGATGCGGCCGCAATCGCCGGCTGGAGCAATGGCGAGGCCGTGCAAGTGGGCGATCCAACCGAGGTGACGCCCAACCGGGTCATGGCGCTCGACATTTCGCCGATGCTGACTAACCTTTTCGGCGCGCCGTTCCGGCAAAAGGGCATCGCCTGCAAAGGGCAAGTTTCAGGTGCAGCGTCGGGCATTGCCACAACGCTCGATTTCTCAAACAGCGGCGCAACCGGCACATTCAATTCGCTGGGCCGCGCCAACACCTATGACGGCTCAGCCATCGGCATCCCTTTTTCCGTCATCCCCTGCACGGAGCTTTCGCCGATCTCAAACTCAAACCTCGTGATGCTGCGCGAAACCACCACCGGCTCGAATGCTGTGACGGCGCTGTGTTCTTCGATTGGGGTTTGGGTTTGAGGTTCACTTTCCCGGTGCGCCAGATAAAGTATCGGCCGCTGCACTGAGGATGACAATGGATCGCACCGAAGCCAAAAAACTTCCCGCTGGCTCGCCGGAGCATTACGCCGCTTATGTCGGGCCGCCAGCCGAGTACGACTTTATGGGCGCCACACAATTTCGATTGGCGTGCGCGTTGGGGCTGCGCGAAACCCACCGCGTCCTCGATTTTGGATGCGGCTCTTTGCGCGCGGGGCGGCTCCTGATGATGTACCTCATGAAGGGAAACTATTACGGGATAGAGCCCAATGCCTGGCTCGTGGAGCAAGCCATTGAGCATGAGCTTGGCGGGCAAGGCATCTTGGCGGTTAAACAGCCCAGCTTTGACCATAACGCGGATTTCAAATCCGATGTATTCGGTGTGGACTTCAATTTCATCATCGCACAGTCGATATTTTCGCATGCCGGCCCGGAGTTGATTGGGCGCGCCTTGAGCAACTTCAAAGCATCGCTTCGTCCTGGAGGATTGATCCTGGCGACATTCGTGCCCAATACGCGCCAAGCGGAGTTCGATGGCGAGGGCTGGGTTTATCCGGGTTGCGTCACCTATTCCCGCGAGACGATCGCGCGCTTCGCCAAAAATGCAGGCCTCGAAAGCATGGCGCTTCCATGGTTCCACCCGCGCCAAGATTGGCACATCTTCGCCGCCGACGCCGCCGATTTGCCTACCCAAGATGAAGCAAACCAGCACCTCTCAGGTCGCGTGCTGCGCGCGCCATCCTTGCGCAATAGAAGCGTCTAGAGTGATTGCCGCGTGAACTTGCGCCATTTCCGCTCAAGATGATAAGCCCCTTGGGCGGTAGAAATTGCGCGGAGCACTCATGAAAGGCATCGTACTCGCTGGCGGGTCTGGCACGCGGCTTTATCCGCTGACGCTGGCGATCAGCAAGCAGCTCTTGCCGGTTTATGACAAGCCGATGATCTATTATCCGCTGACCACGCTGATGCTGGCCGGCATCACGGATATTCTGATCATTTCCACCCCGCACGATACGCCGCTGTTTGAGAAGGCGCTGGGCGATGGGAGCCAGTGGGGCGTCAATCTCACCTATGCGGTGCAGCCTGAGCCGAACGGCATTGCCCAAGCTTTCATCATCGGCGAGAAATTCTTAGACGGCCAGCCCAGCGCGCTGGTTCTGGGCGATAACATTTTTTTCGGCCACGCCATGCGCGAATATCTCGTGGACGCCGCCGCGCGCCGCGAGGGGGCGAGCGTGTTCGCCTATCGCGTCGCCGATCCCGAGCGCTACGGCGTGGTGGAGTTCGACGACGCCGATCGCGTGCTGAGCCTTGAGGAAAAGCCTAAGGCGCCGCGATCCGATTGGGCTGTCACCGGCATCTATTTTTATGATGAGACCGCGTCAGCGCGCGCCCGCGCACTTAAGCCCTCCCCGCGCGGGGAGCTTGAAATTACCGATCTCAACAAGGATTATCTCAAAGATGGCCGGCTCAAGGTCGAGCGCATGGGGCGCGGCTTTGCCTGGCTTGACACCGGCACACATGATTCACTGCATGAAGCCGCCGCGTTCATCAAAGTGATCGAGCAGCGCCAGGGGCTAAAAGTGGCTTGCCCTGAGGAGATTGCCTTCAATCTCGGCTATATTGACGCCGCGCATTTAGAAACGCTCGCCAGCAAGCTCGGCAAAACTGAGTATGCGCGATACTTGCTCGATCTTGTGAAGCTTCACCCCAACCACGATCGCCGCTGATGGCGCTGGTTCTGATCACAGGCAGCGCCGGCCAGCTTGGGCTTGAGCTGCAGCGCGCGCCGCTGCCTGACGGGTGGCGGCTTGCGGCGCCGGCGCGCGATGCGCTTGATCTTTCGGATGTGGACGCGATTGCGCGCGCGATCGCCGCACTCAAGCCCGCGCTGATCATCAACGCCGCCGCTTACACCGCCGTCGATAGAGCCGAAGCTGAGCCCGAAGCGGCGTTCGCGCTTAATCGCGAAGCGCCCGCCGCGCTGGCGCGCGCGGCGTCGAGCCTTGGCGCGCCCCTGGTGCATGTTTCGACCGATTACGTGTTCGCCGGAGATGGCGCGCGCGCCTATCGGGAAGATGATGCCAAAGCGCCGCTTGGCGTTTATGGGCGATCCAAATCTGAGGGCGAAGATCTGGTGCTGGCGGCGCAGCCGCACGCGGCGATCCTCCGCACCTCATGGGTGTTTTCGGCGCACCGCGCAAATTTTGTAAAAACCATGCTGCGCCTCGGTGAAACGCGGCAAGAGGTTGGCGTCGTCGCGGATCAGTTTGGCAGGCCAACGGCCGCCGCCGATCTTGCGGGCGCGTGCATCGCGTTGGGTGAAAAACTGCTGGCGCGCGCGCCAGACGCAGCCGGGATTTTTCACTACGCCAATCAAGGCGACGCAAGCTGGGCCGATTTCGCCGAAGCCGTGTTTGCCGGCGCCGAAAAGCGCGGACGCGCGCCGGTGCAGGTCAACCGCATCGGCACGGAAGACTATCCAACGCCGGCGAAGCGCCCCGCCAATTCGCGGCTCGATACAAGCAAGATCGAGGCGATCGGGATCACCCCGCGCCCCTGGCGCGAAGCGCTTGATGAATGCCTTGACGAATTGCTCGTTTAATACGGCGAAACAAAATCCTTGAACGCCGGCCATTCAAGATCACGGCCCGAGAGCGTCGCTTCCTCGGCCTTGATCGGCCAATCGATGCTGATGCTGG
>DAORMO010000057.1:3552-10854 GCA_035440585.1 Terricaulis sp. | reverse complement strand
AATCGCCCGTCACTTTATAGAGCACCTCGGTGTTTTCAGTGAGCGTGCAGAAGCCGTGCGCGAAGCCGACCGGCACATAAAGCTGGCTCCAATTCTCCGCCGAAAGCTCCACCGCCACATGCTGGCCGTACGTGGGCGAGGCTTTGCGGATATCGACGGCGACATCCAAAATCGCGCCGCGCGTCACGCGCAGCAATTTGGCCTGCGGATTGGGCTCGCGCTGAAAATGCAGCCCGCGCACCACCCCGCGCGCGGCCGAAAAGGAGTGATTGTCCTGCACCCAATTGAGATTGACGCCCGCCTCAGCCAGCGCCGCGTGCTTAAAGGTTTCTGAGAAAAAGCCGCGATGATCGCCAAACTTCTTGGGCTTGAGGATCAGCACATCGGCGATCGCCGTCGTCTCGATCTGCATCAGCCGGCCTCACGCAGGCCAAGGCGCTCGCCCTTGAATTTTTCAGCGCGGATCGGCTCCCACCAATCACGGCGATCAAGATACCATTGCACGGTGCGCCGCATGCCGGTTTCAAAGCTTTGCGCCGGCGCCCAGTCAAGCTCGGCCTGGATCTTCGCGCAATCGATGGCATAGCGGCGGTCATGGCCGGGGCGATCGGTCACGTACTTGATCTCGGAGCGCGCGGCGTTGCGGCCGGGCGCGAGCTCATCGACCAGATCAAGGATGGTGTTCACCACGTCGATATTCTTGCGCTCATTGCGCCCGCCGACATTATAAGTCTCACCCAGGCGGCCTTTGGTGAGGATCAGCTCAAGCGCGGCGGCGTGATCATCCACGTAAAGCCAATCGCGCACATTGAGGCCATCGCCATAAACCGGCAGCGGCGCACCTTCGAGCGCCTTGAGGATCATCACCGGGATCAGTTTTTCAGGAAACTGATACGGGCCGTAATTGTTGGAGCAATTGGAGATCAGCACCGGCAGGCCAAAGGTGTGAAACCAAGCGCTGGCGAGGTGATCAGAGGCCGCCTTGCTGGCCGAATACGGCGAGCGCGGATCGTATGGCGTATCTTCGCGGAAAAAGTCGGTTTCGCCGAGCGAGCCGAACACCTCATCGGTGGAGACATGCAAAAAGCGGAAGCGACTTTTCTTTTCCGCGTCCTTGAGCCCTTCCCAATAGGCGAGCGACGCTTCCAGCAGCGCGTGCGTGCCCACGATATTGGTACGGACAAAATCGGCGGAGCCGGTGATCGAGCGATCGACGTGGCTCTCCGCCGCCAAATGCATCACCGCATCGGGCGCAAACTCCGCCAGCGTTTTATCCAGCAGCGCGCGATCGCAGACATCGCCTTGCACGAATGAATAAAGCGGGCTGCCCGCCACCGGGCCTAAGGAGGCCAGGTTCGCCGCATAGGTGAGCTTATCGTAATTCAGTACTGTCCAGCCGGTTTCGGCGACGAGGCGCCGGCATACGGCCGAGCCGATGAAACCCGCCCCACCTGTCACGATTACGCGCACGCCTTGCCCCTTCATTGCTGCGGGCGCGAACTTATCGGCTGCGCGCGCTCAAAGCAAACTCACGCGCTGGACGCAGCGCATACAGCAGTTTATGGGCGCGCCATGGCTGGCGTGAGCGTTTTGATCGTGTGCTATAACAGCCGCGCCCACTTTGCGCGGCTGAAGGCGAGCCTTGAGGCGCAAACCATCCGGTTCAATCTTTACGTGGTCGACAATGCATCGGCAGTAGAGCAGCGCCCGCGCGCCGACGACTTTCCCGCCGGCGCGCGCATCATCCAAAATGAGGATAATCGGGGTTTCGCCGCAGCCAACAATCAGCTCGCCGCATTGGATGACGCCGAGTTCATCGCCCTGCTCAATCCCGATGCGTTTCCAGAGCCCCGCTGGCTGGAACATTTGCTGGCGGGGGCCGCCCGCCACCCGCGCGCGGGCGCGTTTGGCTCGACCCAGATCATGGCCGACGATGAGAGCCGCTACGACGGGCTCGGCGATTGCCTCTCCCCCTTCGGCGCGGCATGGCGCGGCGGTCGCGGCGCGCGGCGGCAAGACATCCCCCCACTTGAAGGGGAAACCTTCAGCGTATGCGCGGCGGCGGCGCTGTATCGGCGCGCGGCGTGGGATGCTGCGGGCGGCTTTGATGAAAGCTTCTTCTGCTTCATCGAAGATGTGGATCTTGGCTTGCGACTGCGCCTTAAGGGCTGGGCCAGCGTGCAAATCGCGGAGGCCGTCGTCGCGCATGTGGGCGGCGGGGCCTCATCATCGGCGTTCGCCGCTTACCATGCCGCGCGAAACACCATCTGGTGCTTGGCGCAATCGATGCCGGGCGCGATCTATTGGCCGCTGCTACCGGCGCACGCGCTGCTGACGCTGATATTCTATCTGCGGTCTTTTGGCGACGCCGATGGCAAGGCTTATCGGCGCGGCGTGCGCGATGCGTGCAAGGCCATCGGTGAACGCTGGCGCACGCGGCGCCTTGCGCAAGCTGATGCAGACGCCAGAGGCGTGGCGCGCATGCTGACTTGGTCACTCGCGGCGATGCGTGCGCGCGCGCCGAATATTAAGCCAACCCGCTAAACCTGCCCCGCATTCACCGCCCCCGGCGGCGGGCCGAGCTTGCCCGCAAGCCCAGCGCAAAACGCTTGCGCCATTATGGCGATAAAACTGAAGCGAAAGCCGCGCGCGGCCCAGGAGGTGAGCGTTACTTTGCCGATATGCGCAAAAAACCGCAGCTTCCACCACAGCGGCAGATGCGGCAGCGTCAAGCAATAGGCTTGATTGCGCACGAACGCGTAAATCCGGAAATCGGGCTGGCGCGGCACGCGCGCGCCGATCGATTTGATCGCCCCCTGCCCGATGCGATGCACCATGCGCACATCATCAGCCACCCAGCAGCTCTTGCCGCGCGCCCAGGCGCGGAAGCACCATTCGGTATCGATCGCATCGATGAAAAACTCGCTGCGGAATGGGCCCACATCTTCAAACGCTGCAAGATCAATCAGCGAACCCGATGAGATCACGTACTGCACCGGCCGCGCGCCATCGCGCGCCGCAACTCCGCCCCGTTTGAAATAGCGCGGCGCCTTATAATCGCCGCCCGGCGGGGAAACAATCATTGGCCCAATCAGTGCAGGGCGCGCGCCATCGGCTTCAAGCGCATCGAGCTGCGCGCCAAGCTGCGCAATCAGCCCCTCGGAAATCTCTGAATCCTGATCCAGCAGCAATAGCCGCTTGGCCCCAAGGGCGCGTGCGTTGGCCGCGCACATGTTGAACGCTTCCGCCACGCCGAGATTATGCGGCGCCGCGATCAGCTCCGCCCCCGCCTCCGCCAGCGCTTGCGCCAAGGCCGGCTCAAGCGGGGAATTGGCGAACACGATCACCCGCCCCGCTTCGGCCGCGGCCTGACGCACCAGCGCTGTGATCAACGCGGCGTCCGGCCCGAACGCCACGATCGCGGCGGTGACATCATCTCTTGCCAGCTTTGCGCGCTCCCATCGCTGCGCCCCGCCCATACCCAAAAGCTGTCGCGAGCGCCAGCGCCCGGCATGTCGCGCATTGATTATCGCAGCGGCCCTGCCTAACCATGCACGCCTGCGCGCCCGCATTTGCCCTGGTTGCCCTGATGAGCCCCCTCTCACATCTGGATTGGCTGGAATCGGAGGCCATTCACATCCTGCGTGAAGCGGCGGCCGAAGCGGCGCGCCCTGTCATGCTCTATTCGATCGGCAAAGATAGCGCGGTGATGGCGCATTTGGCGCTGAAAGCTTTTTATCCTGCGCGCCCGCCGCTTCCGCTGTTGCATGTCGATACAGGTTGGAAGTTCAAAGCGATGTATGCGCACCGCGATGCGCACGCGGCGGCGATGGGGTTTGAGCTGATCGTTCACCGCAATGAAGCGGCGCTGGCCGAGGGCGTGGGCCCGTTCAGCCACGGATCGGCGATCCACACTGACCTTCTTAAAACCGCCGCGCTAAAACAAGCGCTCGATTCCCACGGATTTGACGTCGCCTTTGGCGGCGCGCGCCGCGACGAAGAAAAAAGCCGCGCCAAGGAGCGGATCTTTTCCTTCCGCACGCCAAGCCATGGCTGGGATCCGAAACAGCAGCGGCCCGAATTGTGGAGCCTCTACAACACGCGCAAGCGGCCCGGCGAAAGCATCCGCGTTTTCCCGCTCTCCAATTGGACCGAGCTTGACGTTTGGCGCTACATCAAGCGCGAAGCGATTGAGGTTGTGCCGCTTTATTTCGCCGCGCTGCGGCCCGTTGTGGAGCGCGCGGGCGCGCTGATCATGGCGGACGATGAACGCCTGCCGCTCGCGCCGGGAGAAACCCAGGCAATGCGCAAAGTGCGCTTTCGCACGCTTGGCTGCTATCCGCTCACGGGGGCGATCCAAAGCGAGGCCGAAACGCTCGACGCCCTGATTGTCGAGCTGGAATCCGCCGCCGATAGCGAGCGGCAAGGCCGGCTGATCGATTTCGACAGCGCCGCCTCGATGGAGCAGAAAAAGCGCGAGGGCTATTTCTAATGGCCGAACGCGATCTTTTGCGCTTCATGACTTGCGGCTCCGTCGATGACGGAAAATCCACGCTGCTGGGGCGCCTGCTTTGGGACGCGGGGCTTGTGCCCGAGGATCAGCGCCGCGCCATAGAGCGCGACAGCGCCGCGCGCGGCCATGATGGGATCGATTACGCGCTGCTGGCCGATGGGCTCGCCGCTGAACGCGAACAAGGCATCACCATTGATGTCGCCTATCGCTATTTTTCCACCGCGCGGCGCAGCTTCATCGCCGCAGATGCGCCCGGCCACGAGCAATTCACCCGCAACATGATCAACGCCGCCTCAACGGCGGATTTAGCGCTGATCCTGGTGGATGCGCGCAAGGGCGTGCTGACGCAAACCCGCCGCCACGCGGCGATCGTTGGCCTCATGCGCGTGCGCCATGCGGCGCTGATCGTCACCAAGATGGATCTGGTCGGCTATGACGCGGCGGTGTTCGACGCCATCGTCGCTGAATTTTCCACCTTCGCCGCGCGCGCAGGGCTTGGGCCAATCACAGCGATCCCAACCTCGGGCCAGAGCGGCGACAATATCGTCGCGCCAAGCGCGGCGATGGCTTGGTATCAGGGGCCAACGCTGCTGGATTATCTGCAAGCGGCGCCCGTGGGCGATGAGCTTACGCAAAAGCCGCTGCGAATGGCCGTGCAAAGCGTCATCCGGCATGAGGATCAGAGGCTCTATTGCGGGCGCATCGCTGCTGGGCGCGTCGCGCTAGGCGATGACATCGCCATTCTGCCCTCCGGGGTGCGCGGCAAAATCGCGCGCATCGTCGCCGCCAAGGCGGATCTGAGCGCCGATGATTTGTCGCTGGCGCAAGCCGGACAATCGATTGCGCTGACATTCGACCGAGAGCTCGATTGTTCGCGCGGGGACATGATCGCGGCCGCGGCAAGCCCGCCTGAATGCGCCGATCAATTCCAGGCCACGATCACCTGGATGGGCGATGCGCCGCTGCTGCCAGGGCGCCCCTATTGGCTGAAGATCGGCGCGCGGACGGTGGGCGCCAGCATCACCGACATCAAGCACAAGCTTGATGTGAATACCATCACGCCGCAGCCCGCCAAGCATCTGGCGCTGAACGACATCGGCGTGGTGAATCTCAGCTTGGATCAACGCATCGCGTTTGATCCCTTCGATGTGATCAAGGAAACCGGCGCCGGCATCCTTATTGACCGCGTCTCCAACGCCACCATCGGCGCGTGCCTCATCCGCTTTCCGCTGCGCCGCGCAGCCAATATCCACTGGCAGGCGCTTGAGATTTCGCGTGAGACGCGCGCGCAGGCGCTTGGCCAGCGGCCAGCGATCCTTTGGTTCACTGGGCTTTCCGGCTCGGGCAAATCCACCATCGCCAATCTGGTGGAGAAAAAGCTGCATGCGATGGGCAAGCACACCATCCTGCTCGATGGCGACAATGTTCGGCACGGGCTTAACCGCGACCTTGGCTTTACTGATGCGGACCGCGTCGAGAACGTCCGCCGCGTGGCCGAGGCGGCGCGGCTGATGAGTGATGCGGGGCTGATCGTGCTGGCCGCGCTGATCTCGCCCTTCCGGCAGGAGCGGGAGATGGCGCGCACGATCGCTGCGCCAGGCGAGTTTTTCGAAATCCATATCGATGTGCCGCTTGATGTGGCCGAGGCGCGCGATCCCAAGGGGCTCTATAAAAAGGCGCGCAGTGGGCAATTGCGCAATTTCACCGGCGTGGATTCCCCATACGAGGCGCCTGAGGCGCCCGAGATTCTGATCTCGGGGGCGCAAACGGCGGCGGAGGACGCCGCAGACCTCATCATCGCCCGCATTTTCGGCGCCATCGCCAATCCTTAACGGTGACGCTTCGATGCCTCACGGGCTCCATGCTTGCGGTGAGTCGCCGCAAAGCTATGCTGCGGGCGTTAGAGGTTAAGGTTCGATGCCCTATCACGTCATTCCGGCCATCATGTCCGGCGGCTCAGGCACGCGGCTTTGGCCGACCTCGACCGAGCGCTTTCCAAAGCAATTCCACAGCCTGATCGGCCAGGACACGCTCATTCAAGCCACTATTCAGCGCGTGCGCGGCGCAATTGGCGATGTGCGCTTTGGCGCGCCGATCATTCTCGCCAACGCGCAGCACCAAGCATTGGTGCACGAGCAGCTCGCCGCTATCGACTGCACACCCGCCGCCGTGGCGCTTGAGCCAATGGGCCGCAACACCGCCGCCACCGCCGCGCTGGCCGCCATGCTGGCGCAAGAGCAGGATAAGGACGCACTCGTGCTGCTTTTGCCGGCCGATCACGTCATCGCCGATGCAGCCGGCTTCCGCGCCGCGATCGCGCGTGCGGCGCCGTTCGCGCGCGATCGGATCATCACCTTCGGCATCACGCCCAACCGCCCCGCCACCGGCTACGGCTATATCAAGCAAGGCGCGGAGCTGGGCGAAGGCGTGTTCGCCATTGAGCGCTTCAAGGAAAAGCCGAACGCCGCCACCGCGCAGAGCTATCTCGATGAAGGCGGCTATTGCTGGAATGCGGGCATATTCCTGTTTAGCCCTGCGGTGCTGCTGCGGGAGTTCGCCGCCGCGCCCGAGATCAGGGAAAAATCCGCCGCTGCGCTGGCCGGCGCGCAGCGCGATGGCGCCACGATCAGCTTTAGCCGCGCGGCGTTTGAAGCCATCCCCAAAGCGCCGCTCGATACCGCGGTGATGGAAGCCACGCGCTTTGGCGCTGTCGCCCCGTGCGATATTGGCTGGGCCGATATCGGCTCCTGGGATGAAGTGCATCGGCTCTCACCGCATGATGAGGCGGG
>DAORMO010000057.1:383-3504 GCA_035440585.1 Terricaulis sp. | reverse complement strand
CGCAACAATCTGGTGCGCAGCGATGGCCTCCGCATTTGCGTGGCGGGTGTTGAAGATCTGATCGTCATCGCCAGCGGCGATACGGTGGTGGTTGCGCCGCTCTCGCGCGCGCAGGATGTGAAGCTGCTGCTTGAAAAGGCAAGCGGCGCAGGCTGAAGGACATGGCTTCGCCCCCCTCACCCGAACAGCGCTTGCAGGCCCGCGCGGAGCAAGCCCGCACTTGGCTGTTTGACGCCGCCTTCCCGCTTTGGAGCGCGCGCGCCTTTGACGTGGCGCGCGGCTGCTTCTTTGAACGCATCGGCGCCGATGGCGCGCCCTTGCTGGAGCCAACGCGCGTGCGCGTGCAGGCGCGGCAAACCGCTGTTTTCGCCATCGCAGGCCAACTTGGCTGGCAAGGGCCATGGGCCGACACTGTAGAGGCGGGGCTCGGCGTGCTGCGCACACGCTGCCTGCGCGCAGACGGCGGCAATCATCACACCCTAGGCGTGGACGGCGCCCCGCTCGATCAACGCCGCCATCTTTACGATCTGGCGTTCATTCTGTTCGCGCTCGCCAATGCAGCGGCGGCCCTGGGGCAGAGGCGCGATCTCATCGCGGCGGCGGACGCGCAGCTTTCCTGGCTCGATACGCACTGGGCGCACGCACATGGCGGCTATCATGAGGGCGAGGTCGCGCCCAATCCGCCGCGCCGGCAAAACCCGCACATGCATTTGTTCGAGGCCTTGCTCGCGCTGTATGAAGCGACAGGCGCGGCGCCTTATCTGCAGCGTGCGGCAGCCATCCATGAGCTGGCGATCACGCACTTCTACGATGCCGAGCACGGCGTGGTGCGTGAGTTTTTCCAGGAGGATTTGCGCCCAGCGGCAGGCGCGCAAGGCGCGTATATTGAGCCCGGGCATTTGTTTGAATGGTCTTGGCTGCTGGACCGCTATAGCCGCTTGAGCGGAGAGGCGCTGCCGCCTGCAGCGGCGCGGCTTTGCGCGGAGGCCGAGCGACGCGGCGTTAATCCCGCTACTGGCGCGGTTTATAACGCCTGCACACTTGATGGATCGGTGCGCGATGCGGACTCGCGGCTCTGGACTCACACTGAACGGCTGAAAGCGCACCTCGCGGCCTTCGCCCGCACGCAGGAGCCGGCGCATGCGGAAGCCGCCGTGCACGCCTTCGACACGCTGATGCGCTTTTGCGATACGCCGATTAAAGGGCTTTGGCGCGATCGAATGGTTTCGGACGGAACGCTCATCGATGAGCCTGCGCCGGCCTCAAGCTTCTATCACATTGTGCTTGGTATGGCCGAGCTGATCGGCGTCGCCGCCACGCGTTAGCCGAACAGTTTCGGCTCAACCTCGGCATGCCAGCGCCACGCATCGCGCACGATTGTGGTGATATCGCGCGTGGGGCTCCAGCCGAGCTCTTGGCGCGCGAACGAATTATCCGCCAGCAGCGCCGGCGAATCCCCGTCACGCCGCGGCGCAGATGCAGCCGGCACGCGCTGGCCCGTCGCGGTTTCGATCGCGGCCAGCAATTCCAGCACCGTGACGCCATGGCCGGTGCCAAGATTGGCGGCAAGGCTTGCCCCGCCGCCAAGCAAACGCTCCACCGCGCGCACATGCGCATCGGCCAGATCAAGCACATGCACGTAATCGCGCAGGCACGAGCCATCGCGCGTATCGTAATCTGTGCCAAACACTTTGAAGCCTTCGCGGCGGCCCAGCAGCGTGAACAGCGCCAGCGGGATGGCGTGGGTTTCCGGCTCGTGGCGCTCGCCGATCAATTCGTCTGCGGCCGCGCCTGCGGCGTTGAAATAGCGCAGGTGCGCGAATTTCGAGCCATAGGCGGCGGCGCAATCGCGGCTGATGCGCTCCATCATCAGCTTGGTCCAGCCATAGGGGCTCACCGGCTGCTGCGGATGGCTTTCATCCATCGGCAGCTTCTGCGGCTCGCCATAAGTCGCGCAGGTGGAGGAAAACACGAAGGCGTCCACCTTCGCTTCGCGCATCACATCCAGCAGCGCGAGCGCGCCAACCACGTTGTTATCGTAAAACTGATCGGGATATTTCACCGACTCGCCCACCTCGATCGAGGCGGCGCAATGGATCACAGCGTCAATCTTGTGCGCGGCGAACACTGCGCGCAGGCGGTCCTTATCGCGGATGTCGCCCCCTTCCAGCGCGCCCCAGCGCACGAACGGGCGATGGCCATTGGAGAAATTGTCGAACACAATCGGCGTGTGGCCGCCACGCTTCAGCGCCAGGCAACAATGCGAGCCCACATAGCCCGCCCCGCCCGTGACGAGAATTGTCGCCAAAACACACCCCACCTAAACGCCGCTTAACCACACCGCGCCGTCCCAAGCAAGGAAACGGCCCGCAATTTCGCCTGCGCCTGCAAGTCATGGACCAAACCGGCGCAGCCAGCGTGTCCGGGCCGTTGATTTTGCCCTCTATCGGCCCTACCCAGGCCAGGCTTGGCCCGGGCTGAGGGCGCCCAGGGTATCGCGATGAGCGCAATCCTCGTCACCGGCGCAGCCGGGTTTATCGGCTACCACTTGACCGAGCGCCTGCTCGCGGCGGGGCGCGAGGTTATCGGCATCGATAATCTCAACGATTATTATGACATCTCGCTAAAAGAGGCGCGGCTGGCCCGGCTCACGCAGCGCAAAGGCTTCAGCTTCCAAAAGCTTGATCTTGCCGATGCGGCGGGCATCGATGCGCTGTTCGCCGCACATCGCTTTTCTGTCGTTTACAATATGGGCGCGCAGGCGGGCGTGCGTTACTCGCTGCAGAATCCGCGCGCATATGCACAATCCAATCTCGACGGCTTCTTGAACGTGCTGGAAGGCTGCCGCCACCATGGCGTGGGCCATCTGGTGTTCGCGTCCTCCAGCTCCGTGTACGGCGCCAATACCAAAACACCCTTCTCCACGCACGATAATGTGGATCACCCCGTCAGCCTCTATGCGGCCACCAAGAAAGCCAACGAGCTGATGGCCCATGCCTATGCACACCTCTATCGCCTGCCTTGCACCGGCTTGCGCTTTTTCACCGTGTACGGCCCCTGGGGCCGGCCGGACATGGCGCTGTTCCTGTTCACCCGCGCCATCCTGGCCGGCGAACCGATC
>DAORMO010000057.1:0-279 GCA_035440585.1 Terricaulis sp. | reverse complement strand
CGCGCCCGATCCCAGCGCCTCCTCCGCGCCTTACCGGATTTACAATGTCGGCAACCACGCGCCGGTGAAGCTCGGCCGCCTCATCGCCGTGCTCGAAGATGCGCTTGGGCGCAAAGCCGAGAAAAAAATGCTGCCGATGCAGGCGGGCGATGTGCCGGCGACCTTTGCCGACATCGACGATCTGGCGCGCGATGTCGGCTTTGCGCCATCGACCCCGATCGAAGTTGGGGTTGCGCGTTTTGTCGCCTGGTACCGGGAGTATCACGGCCAATGAAGCCG
>DAORMO010000056.1:7162-16159 GCA_035440585.1 Terricaulis sp. | reverse complement strand
GCTCGCGCGCTCGACCGCGAGCCGGGCTGCTTCCAGCCGCGCTTCAGAAACAAAGCCGCGCTCGTAGAGATCTTGCGTGCGCGCCAGATCCCGCTCGGCATTGGCGCGGGCGAGGGCCGCTTCGTTGGGATTGGCGCCGCCGGAGGTGCGGCGCAGCACCGCCAAACGCTGGCCGCGGCGCACTACGTCGCCGGAATCCACTGAGATGGAAGAGATGACGCCGGGCGCGTTGAACGCCAATTGCGGCTCACGGCGGAAGCCGATGAGGCCGCTGGCCCGCACGGCGCCCGCCGCCGCCGCAGGCTGAGCCTCCACCACCGCCACCAGGGGCGCTTCGGGTTCGGCTTGTTTGGGCCCATTGCCGCCACTGCACGCGGCCAGCAGCCCCGCCAGCGCCGCGGCGATCCAGACGGTCTTGGCGGGCGCTTTCTGCACAGGGGCTTCCTTTGTGGAAGTGAACAATATTACAATTATTCAGCCGTCACAAGCGCGGCTGAGCGCGCGCGTGGCTTGACACTGTCTGGCGGAACCCTGACACTGTCAAGGGCGAAAAGGATATGGTCTTGAAAGCGAACGTGGATTTGCGCCGTCGCGTGCTGGATGCGAGCCTCGCTCTGATCGACAGCGTGGGGCTTGAGGCGTTTTCCATGCGCGAAGTCGCGCGCAGGGCGGGGGTAAGCCATCAAGCGCCCTATCATTATTTCGCGGATCGCGAGGCGATTATGGCGGCCATCGTGGCCGAGGGCTTTGCGCAATTGCGCGAGGAGCTGCTCGCGGCCGGCGCGGGCATCGGTGATCCGCATCAGCGCCTGACGGCGCTCGGCAAAGCCTATCTCGCTTTCGCCATGAGCCAGCCGGCGCATTTCAAGCTGATGTTCAGATCCGAATGGGTCGACGCTGAAAAGCACGCGCAAGCCGGCGCCTGCGCGCAGGATGCGTTTTCGGTTTTGAGCGAGGTGATTTGTACGCTCACAGCTGGCGCGCCCGATGAAGAGAGCCGCACGCTGTTGCTCACCGCGTGGTCGCTCGCGCACGGCATGGCCACGCTGGCGATCGAAGGCAAGCTCGATAAATTCGTCGAGCCCGAGATCGGCGTCGCGCGCGCGGCCAGCGTTGCGTTTGAGCGCTTCGAGGCGTTGCTGCGAAAGCCGTAAAGCTCTTTAGACGGCGCTCAGCGCTCGCCGCCGCCCAAGGTTTTATACAGCGTCACAAAGTTCGTCGCCCGCGCAACGCGAGCGGCCACCAAGCTTTGCTGCGCGCCGTAATTTGAGCGCTGCGCATCGAGCAGGCTGAGATAATTATCCACGCCTTCACGGTAGCGCGCTTCGGAGAGCGTGAAGCTCTCGCTTGAGGCGTCAGCCAAACGTTGACGCGCGGCCAATTCCTCGCCGATCGCGGCGCGGGTGGCGAGCGCGTCGGCCACTTCGCGGAACGCGACTTGGATCGCGCGCTCATATTGGGCCACGGCGATGTCCCGATCTGTGTTGGCTACCCCCAATTGCGAGAGCAGCGCCCCGCCTTGGAAGATCGGGACGCTCACTTGCGGCGTGAACGTCCATATCTGGTTGGAAACGCCGGTGAACAGGTTCTCAAATTGCGGGTCCGCCTCGCCGGCAAAGCCCGTCAGCGTGATGCGCGGGAAAAACGCCGCGCGCGCGGCGCCAATATTGGCGTTGGCCGCGCGCAAGCTGTGCTCAGCGCCGCGAATGTCGGGGCGATTGAGCAGCACGTCGGAGGGAAGGCCCGCCGGCAATTCTTCAACGCCAAAGCGCACATCGGCGATGGAGGTGGGGCGCAGCGCTTCGGGCACAGGCGCGCCAAGCAGCAGCGCCAGCGCGTTTTCATCGCGCGCCACCTGGGCGGTGTAGCGGGCGAAATCGGCGCGCGCGGTCTCCACCGTGGTGCGCGCGCGGTTGAGATCAAGCGCCGAGGCCGCGCCAGCGTCGAAGCGCTGCTGGGTGAGGCTCAGCGATTCATCCTGGCTTTGAAAGGTGTCTTGCGCCAGGCGCAGCAATTCGAGATCGCCGGCATAGGTGAGGTAGGCGTTCGCCACCTCGGCGATCAGGGAGATCTGCACGCTGTCACGCGCGTCCGCGGTGGCGAAATAGCGTTGCAGCGCCGCGCGGTTAAGCCCGCGCACACGGCCAAACAGATCAAGCTCAAAATTGGTGATGCCGAGCCCTGCGCTGTATTGGCGATCGACAATATCGCCGCCTTGGCCGCCTGGCGTCACGCCGCTGATGTCGCCCTGGCCCACGGCCGAAACGCCAGGAACCGATTGCGCGCGCTGGATGCGATATTGCGAACGCGCGCGCTCGATATTGAGCGCGGCGACGCGCAGATCGCGGTTGTTCTCGATCGCGATCTCGATCAGCGCCGAAAGCTTTTCATCGGCGAAGAAGGCGCGCCATTCAGGCATGGCGGCTTCGCTTGCGGTTTCGGCCGCCGCAGCGCTATCGGGCCACGCATCCGGCGTGGGCAGGGCCGGGCGGTCGTAACCCGGCTCTAGCACCGCGCAGGCGCTCAAGGCGAGCGCCGCACTGAAGGAAAGAAGGACGCGGCGCATCATTCTGCGGCTCCGGGATGTTCGGCGGCGGCGGGTTTGCGTTTGAACCAATTGTGGTCAAACGCCTTGCTGATGCCGACGAAGAAGAAGGGGGTGAGCAACGGCACGAGGATGGTGGCGGCGATCATGCCGCCGATCACGCCGACGCCGATGGCGTTTTGCGCGCCCGAGCCTGCGCCGTTGGCGATCGCCATTGGCAGAACGCCGAAGGTGAAGGCGAAGGACGTCATCAGGATCGGCCGCATGCGAATGCGCGCCGCTTCCATCGCCGCCTCTGCCCAATCCCTGCCTTGCTCGGCCAAATGCCGCGCAAATTCGACGATCAGGATCGAGTTCTTCGCCGCAAGCCCCATCGTGGTGAGTAGGCCGACTTGGAAGTAGACGTCGTTGGAAAGCCCGCGCAGGTTTGCAGCCACCGCCGCGCCCAAAAGGCCGAGCGGCACCACGACGAGCACCGCAAGCGGGATCGTCCAGCTTTCATACAGCGCGGCCAAGCAGAGGAACACGACCAGGAGCGAGAGCGCGTAAAGCAACGGCGCCTGCGCGCCCGAAACGCGCTCCTCATAAGACATGCCGGTCCAATCGATGCCAACGCCTGGCGGCAATTGGCGCACGGCCGCTTCCATCCGGTCCATCGCCACGCCGGAACTCACGTTCGGCGCGCCTTGGCCTTGGATGTTGAACGAGGCGGAGCCGTTGAAGCGCTCAAGCCGCGGCGAGGCGGAAATCCAGTCCGCCTGCGTGAAGGCAGTGAGGGGCACCATGCCGCCGCTGGAATTGCGCACATGCCACTTGCCGAGATCTTCGGGCGTCATGCGGAAGGGCGCGTCGCCCTGCATCATCACGCGCTTAATGCGGCCGCGATCAACGAAGTCGTTGACATACATCCCGCCCCAAGCGCCGGCGAGCGTGCTGTTGATGTCAGGCACGGCCACGCCAAGCGCGGCGGCCGCGTGCTGATCGATATCCAGATGCAGCTGGGCGTTATCCTCCATGCCGTTGGGGCGCACTTGCATCAATTGCGGATCCTGCGCAGCCACGCCGAGCAGCATGTTGCGGGTTTGCAGGAAGTCTTCACGCGAGAGATTGCCGACATTCACAAGCTGCATGTCAAAGCCTGCGGAGATGCCAAGCTCGGCCACCGCGGGCGGCAGGATCGGAAACACCATGGCGTCGCGGATCTGGCTGGCGAAGCCAAACGTGCGCCCGACAATCGCCGCGGCGTGATCGCGCTGGCCGCGCTCGCTCCAATCTTTGAGCTGCACGAACATGAGGCCCTGGTTTTGGCCCGCGCCCGCGAAGCTGAAGCCCGCGACCGCGAAGGTGGAGCGAACGCCAGGCTCTTCCTTGAGCAGATAGCCTTCCATCTGCCGCAGCACGGCGGACGTGCGCTCCATCGAGGCGCCCGAGGGCAATTGCACGATGGTGATGAAGAAGCCTTGGTCCTCCTCCGGGAAGAAGGACGAGGGCAGGCGCGCGAACAAAAGCCCGAGCGCCACCAGCAGCACGGCGTATATGCCGAGCACGCGCGCGCCAGCCTTGGGCGCCAGCGTGCGGCCAAGGATGCCTTGGTATTTGTTGGAGAGCCACTCAAGCCCGGTGTTGAAGCGGGTGAACAGGCCGCCAATGCGCGAACCTTCCCGGCGCGGCGGCTCATGCCGCAGCAAGGTGGAGGTGAGAGCCGGGATCAGCGTCAGCGCCATCAGCACTGAAAGCGCCATGGCCGAGACGATGGTGATGGAGAATTGGCGATAGATCACCCCGGTCGACCCCGGGAAGAACGCCATTGGGATAAACACCGCCGAAAGCACAAGCCCGATGCCGATCAACGCGCCGGTGATCTGGTCCATCGATTTTTTGGTGGCTTCCTTGGGCGAAAGCCCCTCTTCGCGCATCACGCGCTCGACGTTTTCAACCACGACGATGGCGTCATCGACCAGAAGGCCGATGGCCAGCACCATGGCGAACATGGTGAGCGTGTTGATGGAGAAGCCAAACAACGACAGCACGCCGAACGTGCCGAGCAGAACGATCGGCACGGTGATCGTTGGGATGATCGTCGCGCGCCAGCTCTGCAGAAACAGGAACATGACAAGGAAGACGAGCACGACCGCTTCGGCCAGCGTCTTGACCACCTCTTCGATCGACTTTTTCACGAAGGGCGTGGTGTCATACGGGAAGTTGACTTCGACGCCGGCGGGGAAGGTCGGCTCAAGCTCGGCCACGGTGGCGCGGACGCGCGCGGCGGTGTCCACCGCGTTTGCGCCGGAAGCGAGCTGGATGGCGATGCCAGAAGAGGGGCCGCCATTGAAGCGACTGTCAAAGCCGTAATTTTCTGCGCCGAGTTCGACGCGCGCGACGTCGCCAAGCCGCAGGGCCGAGCCGTCAGGCAGCGTGCGGAGCAGGATGTCGCGGAATTGCTCTGGCGTTTGCAGCAATGATTGCGCCGAGACCGTGGCGTTGAGCTGCTGGCCTTCCACGCTCGGCAAGCCGCCGATTTGGCCGGCGGAGACTTCGGCGTTTTGCGCGCGGATCGCGCCGGCGATGTCGCCGGGCGTCAGCCCGAAAGCTTCGAGGCGGCCCGCATCAAGCCAGATGCGCATCGCGTAAGATGCGCCGAACAATTGCACCTGGCCGACGCCTTCAACGCGGCTGAGCCGATCTTGCAGCACTGACGCGCCAAAATCGGCGAGATCGGTGGAGGTGATGTCCGGCGCGGTGGCGATCATGCCGACGATCATCAGGAACGAACTGGCGGACTTCGTCACCGTCACGCCTTGCTGCTGCACCACTTGCGGCAGCTGCGGCAGCGCGTTCTGTACTTTGTTTTGAACCTGAACCTGGGCGATGTCCGGATCAGTGCCTTGCTCGAACGTGAGCGTGATGGTGGCGGCGCCAGAGGCATCGCTTGAGGCGCTCATATAGCGCAGGTTATCGATGCCCTGCATCTGCCGCTCGATCACCTGCGTGACGGTGTCTTCCACCGTTTGTGCGGATGCGCCGGGATAAACAGCGCTGATCGAAACACTCGGCGGCGCAATTTCCGGATATTGCGAAACCGGCAGCTGGAAGATCGACATCGCGCCCGCGAGCGCGATCACGATCGCAACGACCCATGCGAAGATGGGGCGATCAATAAAAAAACGTGCCATGTGCGTTTAGCCTTGCCGGCCGCGGAGCGTTTCGAGCGCGCCTTGTTGTTGGGGTGGTTGCGTCGGTTCGGCGGCGACAGCCTGTGCGCCAGGGCGCACGCGCTGCGCGCCTTCGACGATCACGCGATCGCCTGGGTTCAGGCCGGAGGCGACAACCCAGCGATCGCCAGAGGTCGCAGTGGTTTCAAGCACGCGCTCTTCCACCACGTTCTCCTGATTGAGCACGAGCGCGACCGCTTGCCCGCGCGGATTGCGCGAGACAGCGCGCTGCGGCGCCAGGATCGCGTCGGGATCCACCCCTTGGGACACCGCGGCCGTCACAAACATGCCGGGCAGCAGCGCGCGGTTGGGGTTCTCAAACACGGCGCGCAGCCGCACGGTGCCGGTGCTCTGATTGATGGTGACATCAGAAAATTGCAGCACGCCCTCGACGGGGTAGGTGCTGCCGTCTTCCAGCGTCAGCCGCACGGCCACGCGGTCGGTGCGGACGCCGCTTTGCGCCAGCGCGTTACGCAGACGCAACAGATCGCCGCTGGATTGGCTCATGTCCACATAAACGCGGTCGAGCCGCTGAATGACGGCGAAGGGCTCGGCTTGGTTCGGCGTCGCCAAAGCGCCGGGCGTCACCGAGGAGGCGCCAATCACGCCGCTGATTGGGGCGGTGACGCGGGTGTAGCCCACAGCGATGCGGGCGTTCTGCAGCGCGGAGTTGGCGGACGCAGCCGCAGCGCGGGCGTCGTCATATTCCTGCTGGCTGACGGCGTTGATCGCCAAGAGGCGCTCATACCGCTCGAGGCGCGCGCTGGCCGATGCGGCGCTTGCCTGCGCGCCGGCGAGGTCGGCCGCTGCGGGGCCGGGGTCGATTTCATAGAGCGGCTGGCCAGCGCGCACGGTCGCGCCCTCCTGATAGAGGCGCGCGCGGACGATGCCGCCGATCTGGGGGCGAACTTCCGAGACCTCAAAGGCGCTTACGCGGCCTGAGAGCTGGATCGTCACCTCGTGTGCTTCGGCGGCGATTTCCACAACGCCGACTTCCGGCGCTGGCGGCGGCCCGCCCTGCGCGTTCGAGCCGTTGCAGCCGGCGAGCCCCAAGGCCATCGCCAGCGCCAGACCAGAAAGGCCTGTTCTCCGTACGCTCATCACGCTTCCCCGCGACTTTAACCGCCCTTTAAGAAGGGCCCTAAAAACATTAGATAATATGTGAGAATGAATATTCACTCTCGTTCCGCTGGACATGTGGGGCAAATGGCGCCAAGTCAAGGGTCCATAGGGATGAATTTTTTGAGATCGATTCAGTTTGCATGATGGTTGATGTCGCAGACACTGAACTGAGCCGGGCGGAGCTCCGCCGCGCCCAGGTTTTGGACGCGTCCATTCTGTGCTTCGGGCGCTCCGGCTTTCATGGCGCCTCCATGGCTGACATCGCCACCGAAGCGTCGATGAGCGTCGGCCAGATTTACCGCTATTTCGCCAACAAGGAGGCGATCATCGCCGCCATTGTTGAGCGGGATATGCAGGAAGCCAGCAAGCTGCGCGACATCCTGCGCCAGGGCGGGGACGGGGTTGAGGAACTGATCCAAGTCGCACGCTATAAGATAGAGCACGTGCGCGACCCCATCCGTGCGGCGCTATCGCTCGAGATTTTGGCCGAAGCGGCGCGAAATCCCCGCGTGGCCGAAATTGTGCGCAGCGCCGAAGAGATTGGCCGCGGCTGGCTTCGGGAAATGCTGGAACGCCGGGGCTATGGCCAAGATAATTTGCTGGAAGCGCGGATGGATATGATCGCGCTGCTGATCGAAGGCTGGACCTCGCGCGTGGTCAAAAACCCCAACGCCGACCATGAGGCCTATGTCGCCTCGTTGCGGCAAATACTTACCGCGCTTTTGGTCGAGTGTAAGAGCGGCGCCTGCGGGTGACATTGCTTGCCCGCGAAAGCAGCGGGGGCTTATAGCCGGTGGATGACCCTCGATCAGCCACCCCTGGCGAAGCGCGGCCGCGCTGCGTCAGTTGATGATCAAGCGCCGGCGGCCGATTGGGCGGGCCTGCGCGAGCGCGGCGCGGCGTGGGGGCCGGCGCTGCTTGGCTTTTTTTATCGGGTTTTCGGCCGTGGCTTCTGCGTCGCGGCGATGACGCCGGCGATCTTCTATTTTTTCATCACGGGCGCGCGCCAGCGGCGCGCTTCGATCGACTACCTGCGCCGCGTATGGGCGTTTAGCGGCCGCGAGGGGCGGCCAGGGCTCTGGCACGCGTTCCGGCACTTCTTCGCCTTCGGCGAATCCCTGGTGGATCGGTTCGGCGCCTGGATCGGCCATGTCGACCGGGCAAACGTGGATGCGATCGACGGTGGGGCGTTTGACGCCATGCGCGCGGACCGGCGCGGCACGCTGATCCTCTCGGCGCATGTCGGCGCCACCGAGATCGTGCGCGCCATCGCCTCCCGCTATCAGGATCGGCCGATCTCGATCGTGATCCACTCCCCGCACGCGGCCGGCTACAACAAGCTGATCCAGCGCTTTGCGCCCAAGAGCCAAGTGAAGCTGATTCAGGCGGCGGAGTTCGACGTGGCCGCAGCGATGGTCATCTCCCAGGCGATCGAGCGCGGGGAATGGGTGGTGATGATGGGGGATCGCTTGCCCGTGGATGGCGGGCGCGGCCGGGCCATCATGGCGGATTTTTTGGGCGCGCCGGCGGCGTTTCCGCAGGGGCCGTTCGTGCTTGCAGCGGCGCTGCGCTGCCCGATCTACACCCTGTTTTGCGCGCGGTGCGAGGGGCGGTATCAGGCGGACGTGGCGCTGCTCTCAGACGGGGAGGCGGCGCCTCGAAAAGAGCGTGACGCCGCCCTTGCCGCCCTTGTTGACCGCTATGCGCGCACCTTAGAGGGGCTGCTGCAGAAGGCGCCCTACCAATGGTTCAATTTCTATGATTACTGGGCCGCCATTGGGGACGGCGGGGCGCGTGCGCGTGACGGAAAACATTGATCTTGGCGCCGGCGATTTGGGCGTGGCGGCGGTTTGGCGCTTGGCCCATGGCGAGGCCGCGCCCACGCTGAGCGCGGCGGCGCTGGCGCGCGTCACGCGCTCGGCCGCGCATGTGCAGAATTTGCTGGCGCGCGATGGCGTGATCTACGGCGTCACTACTGGATATGGCGATAGCGTCACGCGCGGGGTGCCGCCGGAGCTGGTGGCGGAGTTGCCGCTGCACCTGTCGCGTTTCCATGGCTGCGGCATGGGGCGGTTTTTGACGCCCGTGGAAACCCGCGCGGTGATGTCGGTGCGGCTC
>DAORMO010000056.1:0-7145 GCA_035440585.1 Terricaulis sp. | reverse complement strand
TGCGCGGCTGGTCCGGGGTATCGCCTGAGCTTGTCACGTTGCTGAACGAGATGATCCGGCAAGATATTTTGCCGCTGATCCCAGCCGAAGGCAGCGTCGGCGCCTCCGGGGATTTGACGCCGCTGTCCTATATCGCCGGCGCGCTGGCCGGTGAGCGCGAGGTTTTGTTCGGCGGGCGAAAAATGACCGCGATGGCCGCCTTTGCGGAGGCGGGCCTTAAGCCCATCACGCTGCGCCCGAAAGAGGCGCTCGCTGTGATGAACGGCACGGCGGTGATGACGGGTCTTGCCGCGCTTGCCTATGTGCGCGCCGAGGGGCTGTCGCGGCTCGTCACCCGGCTCACGGCGATGGCCGGCATGTCGCTGCTGGGCAACCCGAAGCATTTCGATCCGCGCCTCTCGCAAGCCAAGCCCCATGCTGGGCAAGGGCGCGTGGCTGCACGCATCGCTGCGGATCTTGCCCTGTTTGAAAAGCTGCACGCGCCCACGCGCCTGCAGGATCGCTATTCCATCCGCTGCGCGCCGCATGTTGTGGGCGTGCTCGAGGATATGCTCGCGCCGCTGCGGGCGATGATCGAGATCGAGATCAACAGCGCCAACGATAACCCGTTGTTCGACCCCGAAACCGGCGATGTGCTGCATGGCGGGCATTTCTATGGCGGGCATATCGCCTTTGCGATGGATAGCTTGAAGAACCTCGTCGCCAATCTTGCGGATCTGATGGATCGGCAATTGGCGCTGCTGGTGGATACGCGCTTCAATAATGGCTTGCCCTCAAACCTTTCGGGCGCCAGCGGCGCGCGGGCGCCGATCAATCACGGGCTCAAAGCCGTGCAGATCGCGGTGTCGGCCTGGACGGCCGAGGCGCTGAAGAACACCATGCCGGCGAGCGTGTTTTCGCGCTCTACGGAGTGCCACAACCAAGATAAAGTCTCGATGGGCACGATCGCGGCGCGCGATTGCATCCGCGTGCTGGAGCTTACCGAGCAGGTGGCCGCCGCGCACGTGATCGCCTGCGCGCAGGGGCTTAAGCTGCGTCTGCGGCAAAACGAGTTGAGCGCGGATATGATCCCGCCGGCGATCGCCGCGCTGATGGAGCAGGCGCCGCTGATCGAAGAGGACGCCCCGCTCGATAAACGCCTGCTTGATCTCACAATGGCCATCGCCCGCCGCGAATGGGCTGTGGAATGGTCAGGCGAGGCGGAGGGCGGCTAAATGAAGGCGATCGTGAAGGCGTCCGCCGAAGCAACGCCGCAATTTTATGATCTCGATCCGCTCAACATTGTTTGGCACGGCCATTATCCGCGGTTTCTCGAACTGGGCCGCTGCGCGCTGATGGAGAAGATCGGCTACGGCTACGGAGAAATGGCGGCCACCGGATATGTTTGGCCGTTCATCGATTATCGAATGCGCTATGCGCGCCCGATGCGGCTTAACACGCCCGTGCGGATCATTGCGGGGATTGTGGAATGGGAAAGCATTTTACGCATCGCCTACACGATCGAGGATGTGGCCAGCGGCAAGCGCATGATGCGCGCGCAATCCTCGCAGGTGGCGCTCCACATCGAAAGCAACGAAATGCAATGGCAGGCGCCGCAAATCTTGCTCGACAAGCTCGCGCCCTTTTTGCCGCCTGCATCCTAAGCTTTTCAGGCGTCGCTTACGCCCAGTGCGCTGATCCGCTGGCGCTTGAGCCCGAATTTGGCGCGTTCGCGTTCACGCAGACGCGGCATTTGAGCGGCGTGCGAGCCCCGCTCGTTTCGCGCGGGCAAGCGATCGTCGCGCAAGGCAGTGTCGATTGGCGCGTGACGAGCCCGCTCGATATCCGCACGCAGATCACCGCCTCCGGCATCACCCAATCAATTGAAGGCGGCGCGCCGCAGCGTTTGGGCGGGCAGGGCGATGCGTTTCTCGCCAGCGCCGGGCTGCTGCAATTGCTTTCGGGCGACCTCGCCTCTCTCGCCAACCACTACAACATCGCGCCGACGCGCGCCCCATCCGGTTGGCGCGTGCGGCTGACGCCGAAATCGGAAAACGCGGCGCGCTTTATTTTATACATCGAAGCGGGGGGCTGCGAGCGCGTGGCGCGTGTTGAGGTGCGCCAGGCCAATGGTGATTGGATGGAAATTGCTTTGAGCCCGGCCGGAGACTAAACGCGCATGCGCCATTGGGGGGCCATTCTGTGCGCGGTATGGATCGCGCTGGCGTGCGTGATCATTGGCGTGCGCGTGCAAGATGGCCGCGCCTTCGATACCGACATCCAAAACCTCCTGCCGCAAAATGCGCTTGAGCCCCTGGTGCGTGCGGCGGTGGGCGATGCGGGGCGCATGGCGGCGAGCCGCGTCACTGTTCTGGTCTCTGGCGAGGATTTCACCCGCGTCAGCGATGCACGCGCGGATCTGCAAAGTGCGCTTGCGGCGACGGGCTTCTTCGCAGCCGACGCTGAAGCCGGCGAGGCGATGGCGCGCTGGGTTTACGCCAACCGCAATGAGTTGATCTGTGAAACCGATCCGGCGCGGTTTGACGCTGACGCCGTGCGCGCGCGCGCCGATGCGTTGCTTTACGCGCCGGCCTCGATGGTGACGGGCGATCTGCTGGCGCGCGATCCGTTCCTGCTGACGCTGCAATTGGCGCAATGCCTCTCTCCGCAAGCGGGCGCGCCTGCGGGCGATGCGCTGCTGGCGACGGGCTCTCTCAACGCCTCGCCTTTCCGTATAGACGTGCAGGATGCGGTGCGCGCGGCTTACGATGACTGGCGCGCGCGTTGGCCGGATGTTGAGGTGGCCCGTGCGGGCGCAGTTTTCTACGCTGAAGCGGGCGCGCGCCAAGCGCGGGCGGAGATCGCGCTGATCGGCGGAGTTTCGGCGGTCGGCATTTTCGCGCTTTTGTTTGTGTGCTTCCGGCGGTCTCAGGCGATGCTGGTCACGCTGCTGTCCACGCTGGCGAGCCTTGCGGGCTCGCTGGCGGCGGCGCTGCTGATGTTTGAGAGCGTGCATGTTTTGGTGTTCGTGTTCGGCTCGGCGCTGATTGGCATCACATCTGATTATGCGCTGCATTATTTGGCGACGGGCCCGCAAGGCGGATGGGCGCCGCGTGCAGCGCGCGTGCGGGCGGTGGCGCGCCCGCTGGCCATTTGCGCGCTCAGCACCTCGCTCGGATTTGCCGGGCTTGGCTTGTTTGGCGTCGCCATCTTTCAGCAAGTGGCGGTGTTTTCGGTGGCGGGGGTGCTGACGGCCTGGTGGTTCACCATGACGATCTTGCCGCTGCTCGATCAGCGCGCGCCTCGCAAGGCGGCGCAGCATGGCGCATGGTGGGCCAAGCTTGAGCGGCCGTTCGTCGCGTTCCGGCCGGGGCGTCGGCTCATTTGGGCCAGCGCTGGCATTGGCGTGGCGATTATCGCGCTCGGGATCTTGCGGTTTAGCGTGCTCGATGACGTGCGCGCGTTCCAGCCTGTGTCGGCGGAATTGGCCGGCGAAGAAGCGCGCGTGCGCGAGGCGCTGGGGTTTGCCGCATCGCCCGTGTTTTTGCTTTCGCACGGCGCGGACGGGGATGAGGCGCGCGCGCATGAGGAAGCTTCGCTTGCGGCCATGCCGCAAGCAGCGGCACGGGATACGCTGGCGGTGAGCCGGTTTGATCCATCAGACGCGCGCCGCGCCGAGAACGCGGCGCTGCTGAACGCGCAGCTTTTCGAGCCTCACCTCGCCGCACGGCGTGATGCGCTCGGTCTCACGCGCGCTGCCGAAGAACACAGCGGTGCGGCGGCTCTGCCGCAATTGCTCGCGGCGCTCGAGGGGCAGGCGGAGGGGCGTGCATATCTGGTGGCGCCCTTCGGGCCCGCCGCTGCGGCGCAGGCGCAGACATCAGCGGGATCGATCCTGATTGATCCCGCCGCGCGCTATAGCCAGGCGCTGAAATCCTTCCGCGAACTCGCCGTCTGGGCGGTGATCGCGGTGTTTGGCGCGTGCGCGGTGCTGGTGCTGGCGCTGTATCGGCGCTGGCGCGCGCTTTCGGTGCTGGTTGCCCCAGCGGCGGGCGCACTCATTGGCCTGGCGCTGCCGGCGGCGCTCGGCATGCCGATTTCGTTTTTCTCGGTGGCGGCCCTGTTTGTGGTGATGGGCGCCGGCATCGACCATTCGGTTTTCCTATTTGAAGCGGCGGAAACCGATGGGCAATCTAAAGAGCTTGTGGTTTTTCTGGCGGCGTTAACGACCATCCTGGCGGTGGGTTTGTTGGGCCTCAGCGGAACCTATCCGGTGGCCAGTTTCGGACTTGTCGTGGCGGCGGGCGTCACGGCGGCGTATGCTGCGTCATTCATTCCCGCGAGGAGAAGCGTGCGTGCACACAACCAAGACTGACGTGGTGATCATTGGCGCAGGCCCAGCGGGCGCTGTGGCCGCGGCGCTGCTCGCGCAGAAGGGCTATAAGGTTGAAGTGCTGGAGCGCCAGCATTTCCCGCGCTTCTCGATTGGCGAAAGCCTGCTCGCGCAATCGATCGAGTATATCGATCAAGCCGGGCTGCTTGAGGATGTCGTCAAGCACGGCTTCCAGTTCAAGGATGGCGCGGCTTTCTATCGCGAAGGTGAATACACCTCGATTTACTTCCCCGATAAGAGCGCGCCTGGGCCTTCCACCACGTTCCAAGTGATGCGCGCCGATCTCGACAACATCCTCGCTCAAGGCGCGGCCAAGAAAGGCGCCAATATTCACTTTGGCGAAGAGGTGATCGGATTTGAAAGCGATGATGCGGGCGTTCGCGTCACCGTGAAGAACGAAGCGGGCGAAGAGCGCCTGATCGAGGCGCGCTTTGCGCTCGATGCTTCCGGTTTTGGCCGTGTGCTCTCGCGCATGCTGCAATTGGAAACGCCCTCGGATTTTCCGACCCGCCGCGCCTGCTACATGCAGGTGAAGGACAATATCACAGAGCCGAGCTTTGATCGAAACAAGATCCTTGTTTCAATTCACCCGGAAGACAAAACCATCTGGTTCTGGCTGATCCCGCTAAAAGACGGGATCTCCTCTGTCGGCGTGGTCGGCTCGCAGGAGGCGATTGAAAATGCGGGCGCCAATGATCACGAGCGGCTGTGGAACCTGATCAAGACTGTGCCGCACAAGGCCAAAGTGCTTGAGAACGCGGTTGAGCATCGCCCGGCGGCGACGATTATCGGGTATGCTGCAAACGTGAAAAGCCTTTATGGCCCAAGCTTCGCGCTGCTGGGCAACGCGGCTGAGTTTCTCGATCCGGTGTTTTCCTCGGGCGTCACCATCGCCTTCAAATCCGCGCACCTCGCCACCGATTTGATCGATCGCCAGTTCAAGGGCGAAGCCGTGGATTGGCAGAAAGAGTTCTCCGATGAGCTCTATGTCGGCATCGACACTTTCCGCGAATGCGTGGATGCTTGGTATCGCGGCTCATTGCAGAACATCATCTTCAAGCGGCCCAAAGAGATGAACGATGTGACGCGCCAGCTCACATCTGTGCTGGCGGGCTATGCCTGGGATCGCAGCAATATGTTTGTGAAATCGCCCCGGCGCACGATGGATACGATTGATCGATGGGTCACAAGCTTCTCCTAAGTCTTGCGTTCGCGCTGACGCTTGCGGCGTGCGCCTCCAAGCCTGAGCCGGGCGAGGGCGGGCCGCGCGCGAATATTGCGCGGGATATAACGGTGACCCTGCCGGTTGAGCCGGGCTACCCCGAGGCTGTGACGTACTCGCAGATTCTGCGCGCGCGGTATGGCTGGCGCTCGGCCACGCTGGAAACGGTGCTTTCGCTCTCGCCCGAGATCGCGGAGATCGTGCTCACTGTGCCAGGCGGGCCGCGCGTGGCGACGGTGCGCTGGAATAGCGAAGGCGTGAGCGTGGATCGCACGGTGTTCACCCCGCCTGATCTCGCGCCTGAGAACATGATGGCCGATATTTATATCGCTTTTTGGCCGGTGGATGCGGTGCGCGAAATGCTGCCGCGCGGGGTCGTTCTGGATGTGGTGGGTGAGCGTGGGCGCATCGTGCGCCAGGATGATCGCGTCATCCTCACGATTGAAGCCGATGGCGAAAACCGGCTCATCATCCGCAACGCTGAACTCAATTATGAGCTGACGATCGATAGTCAGGCGCTGGAATGAGCGCGCCGCCGATTTTTATCCAAGATTATTCCGTCACCTGTGCGCTGGGTGATGATAAGGCTGCCGTGGCGGCGAACTTGTTTGCGGCAGCGCCGCCTTTGCTGCGCGATACCGCGAAACTGGCCGATGGCCGCACGACGCCGGTGGGGCGCGTGGCCGCTTTGGCCGGGCCCGAGCACGAAACG
Organism: Terricaulis sp.; assembly: GCA_035440585.1. GTDB lineage: Bacteria > Pseudomonadota > Alphaproteobacteria > Caulobacterales > Aquidulcibacteraceae > Vitreimonas. The sequence goes on along the minus strand of DAORMO010000056.1, from coordinate 839 downwards.
CGCACCAACCGCATCATCGCGCATGCTTACGCGCCATTGGCGGCTGCAATTGATGTCGCGCGCGATCGCTATGGCGCGGAGCGGGTGGGCGTTGTGATCGGCACCTCCGTTTCCGGCATTGGCGAAGGCGGCGAGGCGGTGCGCGCGCGGTTGGCGGGCGAAGCGTGGCCGCCGCATTTCACCTTGGAGCGCCAGCAGCTCGGCGATAGCGCGCGCTTTCTGGCGGAAATCTCTGGCGCCGAGGGGCCTGCTTATGTGGTCTCCACCGCGTGCACCTCCGGCGCGCGGGCGATGGCGTCCGCCGCGCGGCTGATCCAGGCGGATTTGTGCGATGTGGTGATCTCCGGCGGCGCAGATGCGTTGTGCGATCTCACGCTCAACGGCTTCAGCGCGCTCGATGCAATCTCGGCCAAGCAAAATAATCCAATGAGCGCGAACCGTGACGGCCTCAATCTTGGCGAAGGCGCTGGGCTTTTTATCCTCTCGCGTGAAGAGGCGCCGCATCGCCTTGCCGGCTGGGGCGAGAGCGCAGATGGGCATCATATGTCAGCGCCCGATCCCGAAGGCGCGGGCGCGGAGGCGGCGATGCGCGCGGCGCTGGCGAAAGCGGGACTTGGCGCAAGCGATGTCGATTTCGCGCACCTGCACGGCACGGCCACGCCGCTCAACGATGCGATGGAGGCAGCCGTTGTGGCGCGCTTGCTTGGGCTCGATACGCCCTGCGCCTCCACCAAACCGCTCACCGGCCACACGCTCGGCGCCGCCGGCGCGGTGCAGGCCGCGCTGTGCCTCTTGGCGATGGAGCGCGGCCTTGCGCCGCCGCACCTGTGGGATGGCGC
>DAORMO010000055.1:13651-16169 GCA_035440585.1 Terricaulis sp. | reverse complement strand
TGGCTGCGTTCGCCTACCCGCCCGAGGATGAGAGCGTCGTGCTGGCGCGCGTGCCGTTCGAAGGCGAGTGGATGGCCACCGGCGCGGGCGGCAGCGGCGCCACCAATCATCACGACCGCATCGCGTCGCAGAAATACGCCGCGGACCTTGCCGCGCTCTGCGCGGATGGGCGCGCTTTTCGCGGCGCTGGCGTGACGCACGAAGAATCCTGCACATTCGGCGCGCGCATTCTTTCGCCGGTCGATGGCGTGGTGGCGCATGTGCTGGACGGCCTGCCAGATGGCGAGAGCAAACAGGTGCTGCCGGGCAATCATGTGGTCATTCGCTTCGGCGAGGATCGTTACGTGGCGCTGGCGCATTTTCAGCAGGGCAGCATTCTGGTGCGCGAAGGCGAGGCTGTGCGCGCCGGTCAGGAAATTGCGCGCGCGGGCAATTCAGGCAATTCCGATTTCGCGCACCTGCATATCCATGTGCAGGACGGCCCCGTTTACGATATGCGCACGAGCAAAGCGCTGCCATATCGCTTCGCGGAAATGGAGCGGCGGCGTTTCCTGTGGTGGACGCCGGTGCGCGGCGGCTATTTGCTCAGCAACGACCGTGTTCGGCCGGCGCGCTGAATGCGTTTAGAGGGAGTGCGCGCATGAGTGACGCCCATCACGGATCTTGCCTCTGCGGTGCTGTGCGGTTTGAGATCGACGCGGCGTTCGAGGGTTTTTTTCTGTGCCATTGCAGCCGCTGCCGCAAAGGCGCGGGCTCTGCGCATGCAGCCAATCTGTTTGCTTCGCGCGGCGCGCTGCGCTGGCTCTCGGGCGCGGAGAATGTGAGGACGTTTGCATTGGCGGGCACACGGCATGCGCGCAGCTTTTGCGCCGCGTGCGGAAGCGCGCTGCCGCGCGTGCTGGGCGATGCGATCATAGCGCCAGCCGGCAGCCTCGACAGCGCGCTCAGCATGCGCCCCACCGCGCACATCTGCATGGCCAGCCGCGCCGATTGGGATCACGATCTGGAAGCTGCGCCGCGCTTGGATGGCTTGCCAGCTTGAGTCAGCGCTAGCGCTTCAGTGAGCGCATCAGGGTGATGAAGATGACGATGCCGGCGATCCAGAGGAACCAGGGATTGCCATCCCAGGTGAAAATGTTCACCAGCGCCAAAAGCACGATGCTGATTGCGGTGCGCAGCCATTTGAGGCGCACGCCTTGCGCAAACAGCGGCGCCGCGCTCCAGGCGAGCCAGGCCACCATGATCAGAATGATCCAATGCGCCCAGGCCGGCCCGCCTGTTGCGATGTTGGCGATCACCACGAGGGCGGCGAGCGCGCCGAGGATGATGGCGTTGCGTTTGATCTTGGGGCCAAGGCCCGGATCAACTGGCGCCGCAATGGGGCGCGGGCGCGGCAGCGCCACGCCATCTTCGCCGCCGGCGATGCGATAGACGGCGACATCCTCGGCGAAATTCTTCGGGCGCTTTTCGCCGAGATATTCAAACCCGACGGAGAGCTTTTTCTGCACCTGGTCATAGACCTGCTGCGAGATCAGCACCCCGCCCGGATCGGCCATGGTTTGCAGCCGCGCGGCGAGGTTGACGCCTTCGCCTAAGAGATCTTCGCCATCCACCAGCACGTCGCCAAGATGAATGCCGATGCGGAAGCGCAGCGCGCCGATGTCGGTGAGGCTGCCGAGCTCGCGCTGCACCTCAACGGCGCAGCGCACCGCTTCCACCGCGGAGGGAAACTCCGCGATAAGGCCATCGCCTGCGGTGTTGGCGATGCGGCCGCGATGGCTTTCGATCATCTTGGTGAACACCGCGCGCGCGGCGCGCAGCGCGCCCAGCGTGCGCACCTCATCGGCCTCCATCTCGCGCGAATAGCCTTCGGCGTCGGCGGCGAGGATGGTGGTGAGCTTGCGTTGGATGTCCGTGGCCATGCTTCGGCTATAGCCCAGGCGCAGGGGGCGCGGCTAGGCGCAGCCTTAATCAGGCGCGCCTGCATCCAAGCCGGGCCTGCGGTGCATCCCTTGGGCAGAACCCAGCGATGAGGGAGGCTGATTTGCGTCCAATGTTATTTGGCGCTGCTGTGGCGGCGCTGTTTGTCACCCCGGCGGCGGCCGAAACCTATCAGGCGCGCGGCGTGCGCATCGCCGATGCGGCGGCCATCGTGGAGATCATTCCGGAAAACCGCAGCACTGTGGATGTGGTGATCCAAGCCGGCGGGCGCCTGCGTGCGCCCACCGTGCGCGTGGCGGATGGGCGCGTGGAGATTGACGGCGGCCTCCGCCTCACGGGCTGCAGCAGCGATGGCGGGGCCCATCGCGTGCGCGTGGCCGGCCAAGGCTGGGTGCGTGAAGCGGATCTGACGCGCATCACCATCCGCACGCCGCGCACGCTGGACGTGACCTTCGGCGGCGGCGGCGCGGCGCGCATTGGCGCTTCTGACGGCGGGCGCGTGGCCCTCACTGGGTGCGGCGACGCCGAGATCGCGGCGGTGCGCGGGGATTTGAGTTTAGCGCTGACGGGCTCGGGC
>DAORMO010000055.1:11116-13498 GCA_035440585.1 Terricaulis sp. | reverse complement strand
CGTTTGACCGGCTCTGGCGATGTGGAAGCGGGCGATGTGGGCGCTGCGGCGACTTTGGTTTCAACCGGCTCGGGCGATGTGGCGCTGGGCGCGGTGCGCGGGGCGTTTGAGGTGCAAACCACAGGCTCGGGCGATGTGAGCGTGCGTGCTGTGAATGGCCCGCTCGCGCGTCTGCGCATCAGCGGCTCAGGCGACATTCTTGTGCGCGGCGGACGGGTTGAACGCCTGGAGGCGCGCACGGGCGGCTCAGGCGCGGTGCATTTCGCGGCGAGCGCTGATGTGGCCGATGTGGAAACGCGCGGCTCAGGCGGGGTGCATATCGCCAGTGTCGGCCGGGTGGACCGTATGGTCTCCACCGGTTCAGGTCGCGTGCATGTAGGGCGCTAACAGCGCGACCATGCATGAGAGCAAAAAGGGCCGCTTCGATGAAGCGGCCCTTTCCGTGCTTAGAACACGTTGATGGTTTGCTCGGCCAGGCGCCGCCCACCGTTGAAGCTGGGGCCGTTGCGGGCCGCATCGCGCGCGCTTGTCGTGCCGAAGGCGATGGTGGCGCCGAGGCGGAAGAGATCGCTGTCGCGCACGTCATGCTCTGTGCGGCGATAGCCGAAATCGAACGTCAGCGGCGATTGATTGACGCGATAAATTCCGCCAACGCCGGCGCTGGTCCATTCCGTATTGCCGCCGCCGCGCGATTCACCGTAGCCAACTTCCGCCAGCACGCCGAAATTGTCGGTGAAATAATACGTGCCATCGACATTGACGGCGCGGACATCGATCCCATCAAAATCAGCAACCCCGACTGAGCCGTTGAAGCTCAAGCGATCGAGGTGATACTGGCCGCCAAAGCCGATATTGGCGCTATCGGAGCCAAACGAGCTGTGGCCGACAAAGCCATACACCGCATACGCATCGTTGCGCACGCCAGCGGCGATCGACACATTGCCGATGCCGATGTCAGAGCTTGCATCATAGCGGCTCGATGAGGCGTCGCCTTGCACGGTGAAGCCGCCGAAATCATGCGCAACAGCGGCATTGAGGCCCCAGACATCCATGTCAGGCCCGTTCTGCAGATTAATGTTGTTATAGTGCACGCCGACTTCGCCGGTGGTTTGCGCAAGCGCCGCGCCGGGCGCAGCAATCGCGAACGCAGCAGCTGCGCCGAGAAGAAATTTTTTCATTTGTGTTGTCCTCAATGTTTGCGCCGTCTCCCGCGGCGTGTGCGAGGCAGATGGATGCGCAAGCATGGCGCGCCTAGGGCGCAAGTGTGATTGCGCAGCTTCACGCGCTGCGGCGTTGCCGCGATGACACGACAAGTAAACGCGCGCGTAACGCAATGGACATATGCGCCATATTCTCCGCGCATACGCGCCATGTTGTTTGCACGCGCGGCAATGTTGCGCGCAAAAAAGCGCCCCGGCGTGAACCGGGGCGCAATGTGTTTCGCGACAGGGGAGGCGCGAATTTCGCAGTGGCGCTTAATTGGCGCTTGCGTTGATCCGTTCAAGCACTTGGCTGCAGAAGACGCAGCGCATGCGTCAAAACGTCAAGCCGGGAAACAACGGTGCGGCGGCGTTGCGCGTGTTGGCGCCTTGGCGATCGCGCGCAAACAATGAGCCGCCCCAATTGTAACGCATGCCCAGTTGCAATGTTTTGAGATCGAGATCTTCGATGTCGGTGTAGGCGTATGCGCCGAAGATCGTCAGCGGCGCGTGCGGGATTTGCGCTTCGGCGCCGATGCTGAAGCTGCGCACGTCTGCATCGCCCAAGGGCGTGTCGATGGTCCCTATGCCGAAGGCGCCGGTGGCGGAGAAATGATCGGTGAGGAAATGGGTGAGGCTCAAGTCGAACCCGCTGATGGAAACATCGGCGTCTTCGGAGGTTAATTGGCGGTAAATCGTAGCCGTCATTTTGCCCCTCAGAGCGTTGGCCGCCGGGCGCATCCAAATGCTGACGAGCCGGCATCCCTTCTGTGTTAGGCAGGGCCCAGGAGGCCGGATGTGATGCGATTGCCGGATTTGATGATTGTCTGCGCGCTGGCGACGGCGCTGCTGGCCGGCCCGGCGCAAGCGCAGGCGCAGCCTGAGCCGACGACCGGCTGGGCGCGCTATCCCGCAGCTTCCGAGATCCAGCTGCGCCACCTGGCGGCGGTTGTCCGCATCGTGCCGCAGGCGCGTCCTGACGTGGCGCTGACCATCCGCAATGGCGGCCCCTTGCCCGATCCGCAGCTGCGCATCAGCCGCAACCGCCTGATCATCGACGGCCGCCAGAGCCGCCGCCTCGGCTGCGGGGGCGAGGGCGAGGCCGAGTTTCGCGCCAATGTCGGCGGCCACGGCTGGCTAGCCGCCTCGGAGCTGCCTGTGATCGAAATCCGCGTGCCGCAAG
>DAORMO010000055.1:9002-11038 GCA_035440585.1 Terricaulis sp. | reverse complement strand
CGCGCTGGTCAAGGAGAGGTCGGGCGGCGCGATCGACGTGACCGTGGCCGGCGCGGCCACCTTGAAGCTCTATCAGGCCGGCAGCGCCCGCGTGGCGATCGCCGGGGCGGGCAACATGCAGGTCGGCGCTGTGCTGGAGGGGCTTTCGGTCTCGATTGCGGGGGCGGGCGATTTCCGCGCCCAGCGCATCGATGGGCCGACGAATGTGGCGGTGCAGGGCGCCGGCGATGTCAGGATCAACGACGGGCGCGCCAGCGTGCTCACGGTGGCGATTGCGGGCGCGGGCGATGTCAACCATGGCGGCTCGGCCGAGCGGCTGGACGTGACCATTATCGGCGCAGGCGACGTGCGCGTCGGCCATGTCGAGGGTGAAATCAATCGCCGCGTGATCGGCGGCGGCGATGTGGTGATCGGGCGGCGCTAGGGCGCAGCCGATCTTCTCGGGGTAACCGGGCTAAAGCCTTTGCGGCGGGTGCAGAATCCCTTCAACCGTGCGTGTTTCTGGGCGCGCTCGGCGTCATGGGAGGTGGACATGCCTGCAGCGATTTCTTGCGTTACCTTGCCTGTGGATGACGTGAACAAGGCGGTGGCGTTTTACAGCGCCGTGCTGGGCGTGACGCCGGAAGATCGCGACGACGATCAGGCCTCGTTCGATCTCGACGGCGTGTTTTTGGTCGTCACCAAGCGCGGCGATTTCGCCGAGGTGGTCGATAACGCCGCGCCCAAGGGCGCGGTGAGCGCGATGCTCTCCTATTTCGCCGATGCGCGCGCGGATGTGGATGCGGTGCTGAACGCCGCTGACGCAGCCGGCGCGGACGTGACCGAGGCCGATGAGGACGAAGGCTCCTATTCGGGCACGTTCACCGATCTCGACGGCCACCTTTGGGAAGTGCTGTACGACGCCAGCTAAGCGGCGCAGCCTTTTAGGGACACAAGCCAAACCCTCCCGGAAACGGGAGGGTTTTTTGCTTAAGGGCGCGCTCCATCGGCGCGCTCCAACTTGGTGAAAATGGCAGGAGTTGAGGGACTCGAACCCACGACCCTCGGTTTTGGAGACCGATGCTCTACCAGCTGAGCTAAACTCCTGTGCCGCAGCCTCGCGGGCGGTCAGGGGGGCGCTTATGCCTCAAGCGCATGGCCGGAGCAAGGCGTAAGCCGGCCTCGCCAGAGGCCCCGCGCAAAGAAAAAAGGCGGCGGGTTGCCCCGCCGCCTTTCAAGCTTTGGCTTGCGCCTAGCTTACCAGTTGTAGCCGACGCTGACGTAAGCGCGGCGACCGATCCAATCGTACTGCGACGTGAGCGGGAAGTTGCCGACGCGCGTGGCGTTGCTCGAGGCCGAGATGTAGTTCGGCGCTTCGTCGAACACGTTCTGGATGCCGACTTGCAGCGACCAATCGTCGAAGATCCGGCGAGCCGAGATATCGTGCGTTTGGTAGAACTCGACCTTGCGGACCGGGTACACGGTTTCGCCGAAATACGTCGCCGACGAAGAGGCGAAGAACTTCTGGTTATCCGTGCCGGGCACGAAGTTGCCAGCCCAGTAGAAGGTCCAATCGTTGTAATCCAGGCGCGCGTTCAGGTTGGCGACCCAACGCGGGTTGCCGATCCGATCGTGCAATTGCGTCGGCACCGAAGCGTTACGCAGCTGGCTTTCCCAATTGAGGATGTAGCTGACGCGGGCGTTCAGCGTGAGATCGCCGAAGCCCACATCGTGCTGATAACGCATCGTGACGTCGATCCCTTCGCTCGCTTGGCGGGCGATGTTCACGTAGCTGTCGTTGATGGTCAGGATTTCAAGCGGCCGCGTTGGGTGGCTGGCGGGCGCGCGCGTGAACAGCGTGCAAAGCGGATCGTTCGGGAAATTTTCCGAAAGGTAGCACGCGTTGACGATGTTGACCGCGCCGAACTGCGCGACCTGATCATTGATCTCGACGTCGTAGTAGTCGACCGCGACATTGAAATCGACGAACGAGGGCGTCCAGATCAAGCCGACGCTGAAGGTGTCGGCGGTTTCCGCTTCCAGAACGCCCATGCCGC
>DAORMO010000055.1:0-8976 GCA_035440585.1 Terricaulis sp. | reverse complement strand
CTGGTGGGCAGGGTCGGGAAGGTGTCCGGCAGCGCGCCTTCGCCAGGACGGCCCGCAGCGCAGTTGGCTTGCAGCACCGGATTGGTCGAAAGACCCCAGTTGCGGCACGGGTCAGACGCTTGCGCGAAGCTGAAATTGGTCTGGTTGCCCAAGAACAATTCGTAGAGCGCCGGCGCGCGGAACGAGGTGCCTTGCGAAGCGCGGATGCGCCACGATTGGCTGAGCGCCCAGTTCAGGCCGATCTTGTAGGTCGAGTTGTCGCCGTACGTATCGTACTCCGACATCCGGCCCGACAGGTTCAGCGTCACTTCGTGCAGCATCGGCAGGTCACGCAGCAGCGGCAGTTCGACCTCGGCGAAGATTTCCTTGATGGTGTCTTGGCCAACGGTCTGCACGGCGGCGGACGAACCCCAATAATTGGAGTTGCGCTCGTTCTCGCCGGGTTTGTCGTTGATGCGCTCTTCGCGGTACTGGAAGCCCAGCGCCACGCCGATCGGGCCGGCCGGCAGATTGAACAGCTCGCCCGAGATCGACCCTTCGATGTAGTCGTGATCGTAGAACGTCATCCCGGTTTCGTAGCCGAGGATGAAGTCGCGATCGACGGCGCTCAATTGGCCGTTGCCGACAACCGCCGGAGAGAACAGGTCAACGCCGCCGGTGGGGCAGGCTGTCGCCGTTGTCAGGAGGCTGACATTGCAGCCCGCAGCGACGTGGGCCATCGTTGAGAACTCGGTCGCCGCGCGGATACGGTCGTTATAGATGAAGTTGCCGCCGTATTCGGCCGCAGAGCGGGTCATCTGGCCGACGATTTCCCAATCCCAGCCGCTGCCGATGTCGAGGGAGCCGCGGATGCCGAGAACGGCGCGGGCGTAATCGACTTGCTGATCGCTGCGTGAATTGATCAGCAGCGTCGGCTCGACGTGGGTGATCGCGAAGTCAGCATCCACCAACGGGTCATACATCGTGGCCGGGAAGGGATTGCGCGGATGCAGCGCCGTGACGACGCCCCACCATTGGCGCCAGTTATTCTGCGACGACTCGCGGCGGTTCAGCAGCAATTCGCCGAAGATTTCCGTCGTCGGCGTCAGGTCATAGCCGCCCATCACCACAAAGCTGGTGCGCTTCACCGGCGAGATCGCGGTGCGGCTGTCGTAGCGGTCACTGTGCGTGCCGATCGCCGAGCGTTCAGCGTACTCGCGCAGCAACGCCTGATAGGAGGCGTTGTCCGGCGCTTGCCAAGGAACGCTCGCGCGGTTGGCCGGCAGCCAGCAATTATAGGCGTGGCCGGTCATGAAAACGCGGATATGGCGCCAGCCGTCCAAATCGCAGCCGATCGGGCCGCCGCCAGCCACCGCGTTCGGATCGGGTGCGTAGTCGGACGCGCCTTCGACGCCGCCTTCAAAATAAAGGCTGACAAGTTCAGCGCCCAAGCTGTTGCAGGCGAACGTGCCGGTGTCCGAATCGACCACGTCGCGGCGATCGTTTTCGCTGGAGAACAGGTACGGCGTGGGGCAGCGGAAGTATTCGCGGTCGCCGAAGTTCAGCGGCTTGCGCTCGTAATAGTCGCCGCTGATGGACAGATAGCCGCGGCTCGAGCGCCAGCCTTGGCCGATGCTGAAGGCGACTTCTTCACCGCCGGAATCAAACGGCTGGTTCACCTGGAAGTTCACGAACCCGCCATCGAGGTTTTCGCGGGTGATGATGTTCACAACGCCGGCGACGGCGTCAGAGCCGTAGATCGACGAGGCGCCGTCCGTCAGGATTTCCACCCGCTCGATCATCGAGGAGGGGATGACGTTCAAGTCCGTTGGGCCGACTTGGCCGCGGGCGCCGGCCGGGCCGGCGCGGCGGCCGTTGAGCAGGATCAGCGTGCGCTGGGCGCCAAGGCCGCGTAGCGAGAGCGTGTTCACGCCCGGGCCGCCGGTGGTGACGAAGCCGGTGAAGTAGTTGTTGATCTGACCGGCGGTGGCCGCAACGGTCGAGCCTTGCAGAATCTCGGTGGTGTCGACGAGGCCTTCGAGCGTGGCTTCTTCGGAGGTGATGACCTGCACCGGCTGGGTGCTGGTGAAGGCGTTGCGGCGGATGCGCGAGCCGGTGACGACGATGGCGTCATCGCTGCGGGCTTCTTCAGATTCCGACGAACTTGGCGGCGGCGTGGTGATCGGCTCGTCCTGGGCCAACGCGGCCGGGGCGCCGAGCACGAGGCCGGCGGCCATCGTGGTCGTCAACAGAATGGTTTTCTTCAAATTCATGGTGTCGCTACGCCCCCGTAAACATTACGAAAAGCACTCCAGGCCGGCAGGGCCTCAGAGCGGTCGGTTATAGGTGCGATGGGGAAACTCGTCCCTTGGATCCCACCCCCTGGTATTTTTTTAGCCGAGATTGTGGCGTCCACAAGCCTTTATGGCGGGCGCGTGACCATCATGAGACGAATTGCTGTCCAATGCGTCGCCGTTTCAACACAGTTTCGCCCAGCAATGAGGCGCCGCGCGCAATTTGTTCCCCTCTAAGGCGGGTTGCGCGCTTGGGGGTAAAGCGACTATCCGGTGGTGCAGAGGCGCGATTGGCCTGCAAGTTTTTCTGTGGCGGGGAGTGTTTCACTCTATGATGAAGATGCTCATGTCCGTGGCTTTCGCCATGGTTTTCAGCGTTTTAGCAGTGCAATCGGGATGGGCGCAGAGCCCCCCGCCAGCGACGGCGTTTGCGCGCGAGCCAGCGATGAGTTCTGTCACCATCTCGCCGGACGGTACTCATGTAGCGGCGCTTATCTCCCGCGACGGTGAAACCCGGCTGCTCGCCATCTGGCGGACGGACGCGCTGGATCAATCGCCTTATTTGATTGGCTCGGACGCGCGCGCCGAAATGCAATCGGTGCAGTTCGTCAAGAACGACCGGCTGTTTGTCACGACCCAGCAATTGGTCACGCACAATCCCTTCTCGGGCCGGCGCGAGCTGAGCTACGCGTCACGCCGCCAGGTGCTCGATCTGGAGGGCCGGCCCGTGCGCACGAGCCTGTCGTTTGACGGGCTAACCTCCGCGCAGCAGGCGTTCGTGGGCGTTGGCTCGATCGTCAGCTCCTTGCCGCGCGATCCTGAAAGCATCCTGGTTTCGTCGCCCACCTCGGGCGATATCTATCGCCTCAACCTTTATAATGGCCGGGCCGAGCGGGTTGAGCGCGGCTCAACGCGTTTCAGCTCCCTGCAAACCGATCTTTATGGTGAGCTGCGCGCGCGCCAGAGCTTCGATTTCGACAGCGGCGCGGCCTATATCGCCCAGTGGATCAAGCACCCCGACACGGGCAGCTGGGATGAGCATTTCCGCTGGTATGCGCGCGATCGCCAGCCGGTGTCGATTGCGGCGTTCACCACCGATCCGAACATCGTTTTGGTGTCCTCCACCACCGGGCGCGATCGGGCTGCGATCTACGAATACAATATCCGCGAACGCAGCATGGGCGAGATCGCCTTCGCGCACCCGCTGTTTGAGGCGTCGAACGTCGTGCTCTCCAGCGCTGAGGCCAATTACGGCGAAGTGCTTGGTTTTGGCTATTCCGGCGAACGCTCGCGCGTTTATTGGGTGGACGAAAATCTCGGCCAAATCGAAAACACCGTGCGCAACGCCTTGCGCGTGCGCCAAGCGCCGGTGGAGTGGACTGACATCGCCAGCGGCGAAACCTCGCGTTTCACCATTGGCGATGGCGCGGATGTCGCCATTGTTGCGCGCTCGGACGATCAGACCCGCTTTATCATCCGTCGTTCGGGCGGCTCCACGCCGCCTGAATATTATCTGATGGTGGATGGGCGCTTGCGCCTGCTGGGCCGTGCGTATCCTGAATTGCAGGATGTGCGTCTCGGCCAAACGCGCCTCATTCAATATGCGGCGCGCGATGGGCTGATGATCCCCGGCATCCTCACCACGCCCGATCCAGCGGTGCATGGACCGGGCCCGTACCCGACCATCATCACCCCGCACGGCGGCCCCTGGTCACGTGACGACACCGATTGGGATCCGACCGGCTGGACGCAATATTTCGCCACGCGCGGCTACGCAGTGCTGCAGCCGCAATTCCGCGGCTCGGACGGTTGGGGCCAGCGGCTCTGGCGCGCGGGCGACCGCGAGTGGGGCCGCGCCATGCAGGACGATAACGACGATGGCGCGAGCTATCTGATCGCCCAAGGCATCGCCGACCGTAACCGCATCGCCATCCATGGCTATTCCTATGGCGGCTACGCGGCGATGATGGGCGCGGTGCGGCCGAACGGCATCTATCGCTGTGCGGCGGCGGGCGCCGGCCCGGCCACGATCGATCAGTTCAAGCGCGGCACCTATGGCAGCCGCTTCCTGCGTGAGTTCCAGCATCCCACCGCCGATGGCGAGGATCCGCTGCGCCGCGTCTCGGAAGTGTCGATCCCGGTTCTGCTCTACACCGGAGACCGCGACACCAATGTCGTGCCGGCGGAATCGGAGAGCTTTGCCGCGGCGCTGCGCGCCGAGGGCAAAACGGTTGACCTGCTGATCCTGCCCGACATGGAGCACACGCTGAACACCTGGACCCCGGCGAACGTCGCCGCGATCCTGACCTCGGTGGAGAACTTCCTGAACGGCGCGTGCGGCATCGGCCGTCCGTCCTAAAAAACGCGGTGCGCCGCCAGCGCGAACACGCTGGCGGCGCATGCCGTAACGCCTTGACGCCGCAGCCCGAACGTGGTCCATCAGCGGCCGGCTCCCAAGGAAATTTGTCGGTATCGGGGCGCTCCTGGCGGGGCGGCGCCGAGCGGCTGATTACTTTTCGAGTTCGCCTCAGGGGTGTCCAGGATTCTGGGGTGTCGTGGATGAGCGGGGCGCAGGCCCCTATCTTGAAGGCTCGCGGCGTCGCCGCCCCTTCAAGGTTTCAAGATAGAGCATGCGATGGAAACGGCTGATCAAGACGAACCGCGGCGCGGCGGCGGGCCATTTAAATTCTTCAGCGAAGTGCGGGCCGAGGGACGCAAGGTCACTTGGGCGACGCGCAATGAAGTGATGGTGTCCACCATCATGGTCGTGATCATGGCCATTCTGGCGGCGATTTTCTTTTTCCTGGTCGACACCGTGGCGGGCAATCTGATCCGCTGGATTTTGAGCCTAGGCTGAGGCGATGAGCATGGAAACGCAAACCGAAGCCCCCGCGCGCAAGAGCTCCGGCCGCGCTCGTTGGTACATCGTGCACGCTTATTCAAATTTTGAAGCGAAGGTCGCCGAAGCGATCCGCGATTCCGCCGGCCGCCAGGGCCTCGAAGATCAGTTCGAGGACATCCAGGTGCCGACGGAGGAAGTCACCGAAGTGGTGCGCGGGCAAAAGAAGCTGCGCCAGCATCGCCACTTTCCCGGCTACGTGCTGGTGAAAATGGAAATGACCGACGAGGCTTATCACCTTGTCAAAAACACCCCGAAAGTAACGGGTTTTCTGGGCCACCAGAATAAGCCGCAGGCGGTGAGCGATAAGGAAGTTGAGCGCATCCTGGGCCGCGTGGCCGAGCAGGGCGTGGCGCGTCCGCGCCCGGTGATCAATTTCGAGATCGGCGAGAAGGTGAAGGTGTCGGACGGGCCGTTCCAAAGCTTTGAAGGCATGGTGTCGGAAGTCGACGAAGAGCGCGGCCGCCTGAAGGTGGCGGTGATGATCTTCGGCCGCGAAACGCCGGTGGATCTGGAATACGGCCAGGTCGAGAAAATCCGCTAATTCAGCGGCGCCTTACGGTTTTTCCAAGAGCAATGCTGCGAGACGGTCGCCGACATCAGTGTCGGCGTCCGTGACAATATAAGCGCGCGCCATCAATGCGCCGTAGAACAGAAATGCCCGCTCGCGCGCCTGCTCCTGCTTCAACCCGGTTTCGGCATAGAGCTGGGCGTAATAATTCAAGCGCACGCGATCGATGTGCGCGACAGCGCGTGCGGCCTCCTTATCGCGCCGCGCCCAAAGCCTGATCGCCAGTTCGATCGCAGCGGCGTGTTTGGAGCGCGCTGACGCCTGCGGCAGGGCAAGGTTCTGCTTCAGGCGCTCATTGGGGGCGGGGTTTTGGCTATCGATGCGCGCGCCCACCGCGTAACTCGCCCGTTTGCGCCATTGCTTTAGCATCGCCTGGTGCAGCGCATCGCGATCTTTGAAGTGCCAATAAAAGCTGCCGCGCGTGACCCCGAGGCGCTTGGCCAACGGGTCAATGCGGACCGCGTCGACACCGCCTTCCGCCAGCATGTCCATAGCCGCGTCGATCCAAGCGGCGACATCAAGTGTAGCGGGCGCTTCAGGTCGTTTGCGGGGCGCGGGCGGCATGCATCCTCTTATGAAACCCTCGTTACAGGTGCAAATGATGCGCGCGCGTCACACCCCGTTGCGCATCGACGCGCCACCGTTTTGCCCTCTTTTCAAGAGGCCCTGCGTGCGCGATAAATCCATACACAGGTGTATGGCGGCGAACAAGACCGCCAACCCTGAGAGGAAACGCGCGGGAGGGATCATCCAATATGCGTAGAATTAAGGAGAGCGCGCGTAGCGCGCTGAAGCTGTCCACGGCGGTCGGCTTGGCTTTCGGCTTGGGCGCTGTGTGCTTTACGCCGCAAGCGGCGGCGCAAGGCATGGTTGGCGCGGCCAGCGACGAGATCGTCGTCACCGGGCTCAAGCATGGCGAACGCAACGTGCAGGATGTGCCGGTGGCGATCACCGCCTATGGCGCCGAGCAGCTGGAAACGCTGAACTACACCAACCTGCAAAGCCTCAGCTATTCGATCCCGAACGTGCAGTTTGAAGATGTGGGCACAAGCCCAGGCGTGGCGAACTTCACCATTCGCGGGCTTGGCATCAACAGCTCGATCCCATCCGTCGATCCCACCGTCGGGGTGTTTGTCGATGGCATGTATATGGGCATCAATGCGGGCGTGCTGGCTGACAGCTTCGATCTTGCCGGCGTTGAAGTGCTGCGCGGGCCGCAAGGGGTTTTGTTTGGCCGCAACGTGACCGGCGGGGCGGTTGTGCTGCGCACGCGCGCGCCTTCGGATGAGCTGGAAATCCGCGCCCGCGCCGGCGTTGAAACCGGCCTCAACTACACCGCGGCTATGTCGATCTCCGGGCCGCTGGCGCCTGGCCTGCTGAGCGCGAAATTCGCCGCCTATTACAACGACGACGAAGGCTGGTTCGAGAATCTGCACGATGGCTCCCAGCACGGGGCCAGCAACACGCAAATCTATCGCGGCGCATTGCGGCTGACGCCGGCGCCGGGCCTGGAATTCCTGCTGCGCGCCGAGCACGGCGAAAGCGAAGGCGATGGGCCGGCCGCGCAAAACCACGGCCTCTATTCGCGCGACTCATTCGATTTCAGCATCAACAATCGCGGCTATTTCAACGGCGATTGGGAGCAGCTGATTTTTGAAACCAATTGGGACGTGGGCTTCGGCGACGGCACCATCACCAACATCGCCGCTTGGCGCAGCTATGACGGCACCAGCGGCGGCGATATCGACGCCACCAGCAACACCGCCTTCCACGCGCGCGCCGTGAACGAGCAGGAGCAATGGTCAAACGAGCTGCGCTACGCCGGCACGTTCGGCCCGGTGGACATCGTGGCCGGCCATTATTGGTTCAAACAGGAATTGCTCTACATCGAGGAGCGCTATCTCGTCGGCGGTCAATTGCCGGTGGCGGGGGCGCTGCAATATGCGGCGCCGGCGCTGTTCTGGATCAATCGCGTCGGCGGCGGGGAGGGTGAGTTCTCAACCTGGGGCGCCTTCATCAACGCCGATTGGCACATCAATGATCGGCTCACCTTCAATTTCGGCATCCGCTACACCGAGGAAGAAAAGACCGCGCGCGTCTCGCGCATTCGCCGCGGGCCAAACACGCCGGTGAGCCAGCCGATCACCGTGGCGCCGAACCCGGCGCTGCTGGGGCTGTTTATTCTGCCGACGCCGGACGTGCTCGATCCGGGCGTGGGCGGGGTGCCCGGCAGCGGCGTTGTCGGCGGCAATATCGATAACCGCACGCTGGCGTTCTCTGATCAGCCGTTCGATCTCTCCTGGAACGACACCTCCCCGCGCATCGGCGTGCAATGGCGTCCGATGGACGGCACCAACCTCTATGCGTTCGCCGCAAAGGGCTTCCGCTCAGGCGGGGTGAACTTCCGGGTGACGACGCTCGGCCTGCCGGCCTGCCCGGCCGTTGGGTGCGATCCCACCAACCCCACCGGGGCGCAACCGCCGACCGCGTTCGATTCTGAAGAGCAAACGACGTTCGAGATCGGCTGGAAGCAGGATTTCCTGGATGGGCGCGCGCGGATCAATCTGGCGCTGTTCCACAATGAAATCGAAGGCATGCAGCGCGAAACCAACCTGCCGGGCCCCTCGGGCGTGCAGCAGGTGATCGTCAATGCCGGCGACGCCACCATTCAGGGGGCGGAGCTTGAAGCCCGGTTTGCGATCACCAGCAATTTCATGGTGCAGCTGCAGGCCGGCTACACCCAGGGCGAATATGACACCATCACCGCTGATCTGAACGGCGATGGCGTGGTCAACGCTGCGGACGCCTCGCTGGAAATCCCGCGCTTGGCGCCTTGGACGTACGGCGTCTCGCTGCTGCACGATCTGCCGGTCGGCTTTGGCGTGCTCTCCACCCGGCTGAGCTACAACCACCGCGACGCAAACTATTACACCGATAACAATCGCGGCGTGCTCAACGAGGCCGACATCATCGACCTCAACTTCACCTTCCGGCCTGAGCAGGGGCCGTGGTCGGTTTCGCTCTACGGCCTCAACCTCACTGATGAGGTGACGTATGGCGGCGATACCCAATTGCCGGATTCCGCGCTCTTTGGCGGAGACGGCAATCCCGCGAACGGCAACCCCACCTTCTCGCCGCTCAACAAAGGGCGTGTGATCGGGGCGGAGCTGCGGCTCTCGTTCTAAAGCGTCTTTCAAACCTGCCTTGACGGCCGCGGCGTGCAAGCGCCGCGG
>DAORMO010000054.1:9685-16221 GCA_035440585.1 Terricaulis sp. | reverse complement strand
CGCCGCTTTGACGTGCGCCAGCAGCCGCGCCGCCATGGGCGCCTCGCCGCTGAGCCATTTATCGCGCAGCGCCGCGAGCGCTTCAGCGTCAGCGCAATTGAAGCGCGCATTGAGGGCGCCAGCCGCCGCATCGCGCGCCGCCGCCGCATCTTGCTTTGCCACCAGCCATTCCAGCGCTTGGGCCAGCGAGGGCTCAACCGCATGCTGCGCGAAGCGATAACGCGCGCGCACAACGCCCCGCAAACGCCACCAGGCCGGATCGACAAAACGCAACAGCGACGCTTGCTGCCGCTGCGCCTGCGCAAGCGCCGCCTTCGCGTCCGCAGGGGCCAGCGCTTCGCTCCAATTGCTGGCCTGCTCTATGGCTGCGGCTAAACTTTCTTCGGCGCTAAGGCGGGCTTGCTCGAGCGCGCCAAACGCTTTTGACGCTGGCGATTCAGGCTCAAGCAGATCAAGATTGCCCGCGAGATTGGCGTTCACCGCCTCGGCCGCGGCATGCGCAAGCGCGGCGGCGTCCGACAGCGTTAAATCGGTCGATAAAAGAGCATCATCATCGTCCAAGATCGGATCGAGCGCCTCCAGCGCCGCCTCCGCTTCGGCGACAAGCGCTTCAGTGCGCGCGAAGGCCTGCCCGCTTGCGATAATGGCGGGCGAAAGCCGCGCAATCGCATGCTCGGCCAGCGCCTCGACGCCAAGGGCGTTCTGCACCGCGCCGCGCACATTCCGCACTAGCGTTGCGTGCGCATCCCAATCGGCCAAATCCGGCAAGCGCTCGCGCACGGCGCTGCCTTGCTCCTCGGCCTCCGGCAGCGCGGAAAGCCGGCGCACGAGCGTGCGCAGCGAGGCGCCTGCGGCGGCGTCCACGCCTGCCATCCCTTGCTCAAACGCCGCAATCTTGCCGAGGTGATGATCGAGCGCCGCAACGATGCGATCCCGTTCGCCATCTAGCGCATCTGCGCCATCTTCGGTTGCCCCCCAGGTTTCGTAACACTCCCGCAGATCGTGCACGAACCCCTTTTTGTCTTCCTGGGAGTCGTGGATCAGGCATGCAAGGCGATCGAGCCCGGCAAGCTTCAAGCGGCTGAACACAACATCGAGCGCGGCGCGCTTTTCGCAAACAAACAACACGCGCTTACCGCGCGCGACATAATCAGCGATCAGGTTCGTGATGGTTTGCGATTTTCCAGTGCCGGGCGGCCCTTGAATGATGAAGCTGCGGTCCGCGCGCGACATGGCGACGGCCGCCTCCTGCGTCGCATCGGCGGGCACAACGCTCCAGACATCCGTAGTGGGCAACGGCGCGGGCGCGCTTTCATCAATCGGGCGCGGCTCTATCGAAAACACGCGCTCGAATGAAGGCGCGGGCGCGCCGCTCTCCAACAATTGCGTGTAATCCTGGATGAGCGACATCTTCCGGTAATTGAGATTGGCGAGCGTCACCTGGGTCAAATCGATTTCCCAGGCAAAGCGGCTGCCCTTGCCTTCGGCGAGCGCATAGCCGAGCCTCTCGCCTTCCCCGGCGACCTCGCACACGTGTTGGGGCCGCGGCGCCGGCGGCGCGCCGGCGGCCAAACGCTGAGGCAGCGGGCTGGGCTTCACATATTTTTCAAACAGCGCGAGCCCGAGCGGACGATAATCGTCTTTATCATAGCTGAAATCAGGCCGCGCGTAATCGCGCGCCGATCCCGGCAAGCGTTCGCGGCGCTTGAAGCGCCGCATGCGCTGCACGGCCTTATCATGAATGAGCTGAATTTCGGGCGCTGTCTTGAGCGCGAGCGTCACCGATGGCTCGCTTTTCTGGATCTGCGCGGCCAATTCGGCGCGCACATCCTCCAGCGAGAGCGCCTCAAGCGATACCGATTCCGGCAGCTGAATGTCGTAGAGCTGGCGCAAATGATAGCGCAGCGCCGGATTGAATTCCGCCTCCGAACCCGTGCAGCGCAGCATGTATTGATCGCGCACGCCCTTTTTTTTCACGAGTTCAACTGGCAACCACAGCAGCGGCGAAACAATGCGCTCCTCCGGCGCTTCCTTCAGATTGTGCCAACGCAGGAAGCCGATCACCAAGCGCAGATGGCTAAAGCCGTATTCAGCGCGATCACGCCGCGCCGCTTGCAGGATGCGATTGAGCGCCGAGGGCAGATAGGGCTGATCCTCAAAGCGCAGCCATTTCACCAGAGACGTTGGCGCGCCGCTGATGATCTCTTTGGCGAAGGCCCCGCCCCAAACGCACAGCTGATCGGCGCGTATGGATTCAATCTGCATCACCAGCGGAACGCTCGCGACAGTGAGATTGACGCTTGCATCAGTGGGGCGAAAATGGATGAGCCTGTTGCGCCGCGACAGATCGAACAAGCGATCCCGCAAATGCGCCAGAACGGCGCGGCGGCGGCCCGCAACGCCGTTCGCTTCCGCCAATATGCGCTCAACATCGGCGCTGACGGGCTGATCGCGATAGGCCTCCAGCCGCGCCGCCAAGCTCGCCATATCCGTCGCCCGCTCGTGGCGATTGAGCGTCGTCATTTCGCCAATCAATTGCGCAATTGCGGGATGGAGCGATGAATTGAGCCGGAAGAGATTATCCTGGCTTTCTGCAAAGCGCTTAAGATCAACCTCGTCGCTCAGATCAAGGCCGCACGCGAGGCTTGCAAGGATAATCCCGGCCGAGAACACGTCGCTAACGGCGTCATGATGGCCTATGCCGTGCTCCCAGCAGCCATAATCGAGCATGAAAGCGGGCTTGGCCTGCGCACCTGCCTCAGCGCTGGCAACGCGCAGATCATCCACGCTCTGCCCGGCGTCCGTATCGGTGGTTATCCGATACTCGCCAACCACTTTGAGGGCCGAGCCGGCGTGGGGCTGCAACGCGCGGAGCTCCGCCTCATTGAAAGACGGCGCCTGCCCGACAGGCTGGGCCAGTGAAAGCACGCGATCGGCGCTGAGCATCAGCTGCGCGGGCTTGAGCGCAGCGACCCGATCCTGCGCATGCAAGTGCGACACCTCCCGCATCAGCGGAAGCATCGCGTGCAGCACATCCTCAGCCGGCAGCGCGCCGCCGATGTCAGCCAGAAAATCGCGCAATGTACCGGGCGCCGCAGTCATGATGGGGCCCGCATCGGGCCAAGCAATTTCGCCACGGCGCGCTTTGGCATGCGAAGATCGCGCGAAAGCGCGGCGCGGTAGCCTTCTTCGGCGTTCATCGCGCGCGCGATTTCGGCTGCGGCGCGGAGAATGTCCTCCTTTGCGTCCGCGTCGGCCATCGCCACATCGAAACTCAACGCGAACAGATAATCGCGCACGGACTCATCAATGCGCGCGGCCGATAACACGCTAAGATCGATCGGCGCCTCACCGGCCCAATCCGGGAAATACCGCTGCACCAAACCAAGCGCCGCCGCGCTCTCTCCGGCCGACCCGCCAAGCAAGCGCGCCAGAAAGCGGCGCGTCATGTGCGCCAGCTCGCTTTGCCCGCGCAGATCGAGCGTGTGCATCGACATGCGTCCCTCAATGCGCTCGCTCAGCCATTGATCCACATCCCCATCCCCGCGCCACCACTTTTCCAGCGCCTGCGCACGCATGAAAATTTCAGGGTGGGTGACGCCATGCGATGTCAGCGCCTGCTCATCAAGCTCGGCCGCTTGGCGCAAATAGGCTTCAGCATCGACATTGGTGAGCCCGGTCATGGTTTTGACCAGCGTGGAAATGGCCGGCCCTGGCTTTCCCGCCGCCAAAGCGCCGCCGCGATCGGCGTAGAGCTCAGTATAGAGGCGATAGAGCCGCGCTGTTTCAATGTGGCTGCCCGCAGCGGCTGGGTAGGCGAGCGCGTGTTCGAGAATTTGGCTGCAAATATGGAACGCGCCGTCCTCGGCGGTCCATAATTTGTAGTGTGAGAGCTCATGGCCAATGAGCGCGACGCGCTCTTCATGCGTGAGCTTTTCTAAAATCGGCCCGTGAAAAATCAGGTGCGGCTCGCCCGGCGCAAACACCAACGCCGCGTTCATCGCCCCGTCGGCGGCTTGATAGAGCGTCACCTGCTCATCCAGGCCCAGAACCGCCATGACGGCGGCGCAATCGGCGTACGCCTCGGGATGTGCGCTCTGCTCCAGGCGATAGGTTTCGCGCAGCAACGCGGTGCGGACCTCGCGCTGATGCTCGGCGCGCATCACTTGCGCGGCGGTCCATTGCCAAACCTCGGGCTCGTGCGTGCGCAAATGCTGCGCGATGGCGCGATGATAAGAGAGAGGCTCAAGCAGCGGCGGCGTTAGCAAATCGTCCCCTCCCACGCGCCTGTCTTAGCGCTGCAACCATGCAAGTCCACCCACGATTGCGGACCGCGCCGCTCGCCCTGCCGCGGCCGATGGAGGGCTATTTATTGTCTCAAGGTTTGCGGGGTCGTGTGGCTCTCCGTTGATCATAAAAGTGGGCAGCCTTGCACCTGGGGGAACGGGGGCTGCGCATGTCACCCCGACCGTTCGACGGACGTTCGACACCGAGAGCGGCATTATTTTACCGCCCTCGGCCCAATTGCAGCGCGGTTTATTCGCTGCGACCAACTCGCAAGAGCAACAGGCGCGACATTATCTGCGATTGACTCGCAACCGCACGGGGACCAGGTACGCCCGACATTCTAACGGGTTGGGGACCAGCCATGAAAAGCATTTGGATGGCCGGCGTGGCATTGATCGCCTGCGCGGGCGCGGCTGAGGCGCAGCAGACGGTTGAGACCGACACCATTGTGGTGACCGCCACTGGCCGCACGCAGGCGCCCTCCAGCACGAAAACCGACACCCCGCTGATCGAGACGCCGCAATCGATTTCGGTGATCACGCGCGAGGAGATGGATGTGCGCGCGGTGCAGACGGTCGCCGATGCGCTGTCCTACGCCGCCGGCGTGCAAGCGGAGGCGGCCGGGATCGACAGCCGCGTCGATGAGGTCAGCGTGCGCGGCTTCGGCGCGGGCGGTTTCTCCAGCAACAACAATTTCGTCGACGGCTTGCGCCTCCCCGCGGGCGGCATGTGGACCCGCCCTTCGTTTGATCCCTTCGGTCTGCAGCAAGTGGAGGTGCTGAAAGGCCCCTCCAGCGTGCTTTATGGGCAAGTCGCGCCGGGGGGCATCGTCAACCTCGCCAGCAAGCGGCCTTCGCTCAGCGCCAGCAACGAGCTGATGCTGCAAACTGCCGGCTACGGCGATCTTGAGCGCTGGCAGCAGCAGGCGGGCCTCGATTTCAACGCCAATTTGAGCGGCGACGGCCACGCGCTGGCGCGCCTTGTGCTGCTGGTGCGCGATAGCGAAACGGCCGTCGATGCAACCGACAACAGCCGCTTTTACCTTTCACCCAGCATCGCGCTCGATTTCGGCGCTGCGACGACGCTTACAGTGCTGGCGCAGTACCAGCTGGATGAAGGCGGGACGACCTATCAATTCCTGCCCGCGCTCGGCACGCTGTTTGCGAGCAATGGACAAACCATCCGCAACGGCGCATATATCGGCGAACCCGGCTGGAACGTGTTTGACCGCGAGCAGGCCTCGATCGCCGCGTTCCTTGAGCACGATTTCACCAGCTGGCTCTCGGCCAGCGTGAACGCGCGCTATAGCCAGATCGACACGCTCTATCGCTCCACCGTTCTGGGCGGCAACACGCTCACCACCTGCCCGGGCTCGATCCCCGGCTGCATCCCCGGCGCCACCGTCACGCGGCGCGCCGTGCAAGGCCAGGGCGAGACCGAGGGCTGGGTGTTTGATGCGCGCCTGCAGGCCGAGTTCAGCACCGGCCCGCTGGCGCACACGCTGCTGGTCGGGGCCGATCACTTCGACACCGAATGGGACCATTTCCGAGACAACGTCGCGCCGGCGCAGGTGCTTCCAGTTTTGAACATTTTCGATCCCGTTCCGCGCGGGTCGGCGGGCTTTGCCTCAAGCCTGACGCCCGCGATTTACGGCGAGTCCGAGTCCACGCAGAGCGGCTTTTATGTTCAGGACCAGATCTCGATCGGCGGCTTGCGCCTCGTTCTCGGCGGGCGCCACGATGAGGCCGGCGAGGATGCCACCAACCTTTTAAACAGCGCCGTGACGCGCACGCGCAGCGACGCCACCACATGGCAGGCCGGCGCGGTCTATCTGTTCGAGAACGGCCTTGCGCCCTACGCCAGCTTCGCGGAATCGTTCCTCCCGACACCCGGCAGCGATTTTTCGGGCACGCCGTTTGAGCCCGTAACGGGCGAGCAATATGAAGTCGGCCTGCGCTATCAGCCGCCGGGCTCGAACATCTTCCTCACGCTCGGCGCCTACGAGATCACACAGCAAAACATCCTTACGCCCGATCCCGCCCATCCCGGCGCGACCGATTGCGCGGGCGGGCGTTGCTTTGTGCAGACCGGCGAAGCCCAAATCCGCGGCCTCGAATTAGAGGCGCGCGCATCGCTTGCCTCCGGCCTTTCCATCATCGGCACCGCGACATCGGTTGAGAGCGAGATCACGCAAAGCAACATCGCCAATGAACGCGGCAAAAGCCTGCCGCAGCTGCCCGAGCAAATGG
>DAORMO010000054.1:7432-9645 GCA_035440585.1 Terricaulis sp. | reverse complement strand
CGCTGAGCGGGCTCGGCTTCGGCGGCGGCGTGCGCTATGTGGGCGAAAGCTTCGGCAACACCGTCAACGATCTGGTCATTCCGGACTACACTCTGTTTGATTTCTTCGCCCGCTACGATCTCACCAATATCGGCGCCGATGGCGTGATCTTCTCGGTGAACGCGCGCAATCTGGCGGACGAAACCTATGTCGCCACCTGCAACACCGTGCAGTCCTGCTATTATGGCTCGGGCCGCACCGTGACTGCGCGCCTGCAATATCGCTGGTGATCGGTGGGCGGTTCGCTTTTCCTCACGCGCCGGCGCTTGTTCGCGCAGAGCGCCGCTGGCGCCATCCTGCTGGCGGCGGGCTGTGCGCCTGAAGCGGGCGCGCCGCGCACGGAGGCGCTCACCGATTTGCGCGGCCGCCCGATCAGCGCGACCACGCCGGTGTCGCGCCTCTCGATCGATGACGGGCGCTACCTTATCGCGCTTTCGCTGATCCATCCCGATCCCGTCAGCGTGCTCTGCGCATGGTCGGGCGATGTGAACCGCATCAGCCCCGAAATGTACGCCGCGTTCGTGGAGCGTTTTCCGGCCTTCGCCGATCTGCCACGCACGCCGAGTTCGGCGGCGGAGTTCAACGTCGAGGCGGTGCTTGCCTCCTCGCCGCAGGCGGCGGTTGTCTCGCTCGGCTCCGGGCCCACAGACACGCAAGTCTCACAGCTGGAAGCGGCCGGCGTGAGCGTCGTTTTCATCGATTTCTTCACTCAGCCCTTCGCCAACCAGGCGCGCTCGCTGGCGTTGCTGGGCGCACTCGTTGGGCGCGAGGCGAAGGCGGAGGAATACAATGCCTTCCGCGCCGCCAAGCTTGAGCTGATCGCTGGGCGCGTGGCGAATATTCCCGAAGCCGAACGCCCCACTGTTTTTCTGGAAGCGCACGCGGGCAACACGCCCGATTGCTGCAATTCACCAGGGCGCGGCAATGTCGGCGATTACATCGCCTTCGTCGGCGGACGAAACATCGGCGCAGACGTGCTCGACGCGGCGTTCGGCAAGCTCAATCTCGAATACGTGATTGAGCGCAATCCAGATGTCTACATCGCCACCGGCGGGCCGCACCTTGAGCGCGCGGGCGGCTTTATTGTCGGCCCGCAATACAGCGCCGCACAATCGCGCGCCTCGCTGCAACGCGTGGCGTCACGGCGCGGCATCGCCAGCCTAACGGCCGTAACGGCGGGGCGCACGTTTGGCCTTTCGCATCAATTGCTGAACTCCCCCATCGATATCGTGGCGACCGAGGCGCTGGCGCGCTGGATCCACCCAGATTTGTTCGCCGACCTCAATCCGCGCGCAACCTTGGATGAAATCAACACGCGCTTCCTCGCCGTGCCCTATCGCGGCGATTATTGGACCACGCTGGCTGACACTTAAGGAGAAATCATGCGAACCTATCTCGCTGCGGCGCTGATCGCCGCATTGCCGCTTGCGGCATGCGCCACATCAGCGGCGCAAACGACACAAACAGCCGCAACCCCGGAAGTTGTCAGCCAAGCGCGCGTCGCGCCCGGCGGACTTTATGAGATCGTGCACAACCCGACAGACGGCGCAGTTTACATCGCCGCCGTCGGCCCGCGCGGCGAAAATGCGGCGCGCATCGCACGCATTGACGGCGCCAGCTTCGCTGCGGGGGCCGCGATCGATGTCTCCGCCAATCCGCTGTTTGGCCTCGGCCTTAACAGCCGCACGCAGACACTCTTCGGCACCGACACGCGCGGGGGCGTCGTCTCGGCCATCAATCTGCGCACCGGCGCAATCGCCAATATCGGCCGCGAGGGTGAGACGCCTCACTTGCGCGAGATCATTATCGATGAAGCCGCGAACAAAGCCTACGCCTCCATCGTCGGCTTTGAGCGCAATGGCGAACGCAGCCCAAGCCAGATCTGGGTCATCAACGGCGCGGACAATACCATTGAGCGCGTGATCGACGTTGACACCAACGGCCTCACCGGCATTGCGCTCGACACCGCCAACAACCGCATTTTCGGCACGGGCATGTCCTCGAACGAGGTGGTCGTGGTCGATCTCGCCAGCGGCGCCACCGTTGCGCGTTGGCCGACCCAAAGCGAAACGCCCATCAACCTTGTGTTTGACGCCGCAACCCAGCGCATCTTCGTCGCCAGCCAAGGCAGCGGCGATCTGACGGTGCTCGATGCGCGCCCCGGCGCGGTGATT
>DAORMO010000054.1:0-7422 GCA_035440585.1 Terricaulis sp. | reverse complement strand
CGCACTGAGCGTGGCGTATAATCCCGCCGTCAACCAGGTTTACGTGACCAATCGCCAAGCCGGCACGGTCACGATTGTGAACGCTGCGGATTATTCAGTGGTCGCGCAAATTGACGCCGGCACGCTGCCGCAATCGATCGCCATCGATCGCCGCACCAACATGGTCTACGTCACCAACAAAGCGCGCGGCGCCCCGCGCGGCTCTCCGCCTGGAACGCCGGCGCCGGAAGATCCCGCAGGCGATACGCTCACGGTCATCCGCGTGAATTGAGGCGACGGGGGCGGCGCGCTTCGAGCAATTGCCGGCGCGCCGCCCTCACCGCAGCACATCGTCCACGATCACCTGCAAGCGCCCGCGCGCGCACCGCTCCACCCGCGCGCTCACATGATAGACGCGCGCAAGCACCTCTGGCGTGATTGCATCTTCCGGCGCGCCGAATGCGTCGATCGCGCCCTGCGAGAGCACCGCCACGCGATCAGACACCCGCGCCGCCGCCTGCAAATCGTGCAGCACAATCATCACAATCATGCCTTGCTCGCGCGCGGTCTCGCGCGCCAGATCGAGCACGCGCAACTGATAGTGCAAGTCGAGCGCGCTTGTGGGCTCATCCAGCAGCAGCACGCGCGGCGTACGCACAAGCGCCTGCGCTAGCGCCGCCAGCTGACGCTGCCCGCCAGAGAGCTCATCAAGCCGGCGCATCGCCAGTTTGGCCACGCCCAAGCGCTCCAGCACGCTGACAGCGCGCGCAATGCGCGCCTGCTCGCTGAGATCGAGCTCTGCAACTTCAAGCGCGCTCAGCAGCGTTTCCAGCACCGAGAGCCCAACGCCTTGCGGCAAGGCTTGCGGCATGTACGTCACTAGCGACGCGCGCTGCGCGATGCCCATCGCCAACACGTCCTGCCCGCCCAAATGCAGCCGCCCGGTCGCGGGCAGCAAACCGGCGAGCGCCCGCATCAGCGTGCTCTTTCCGGCCGCATTGGGGCCTACCAAGGAGATGACCTCCCCGGGCGAGAGCGCGGGCAAGGAGAGCGCCTTGATCACCGGCGCATCATGATAGCCCGCCGTCAGCGCTTCGATTGAAAGCTGCCCGCTCATGCGCGTGATCCGCGGAAGATAAGCAGCAGGAAAACCGGCACGCCGATCATGGCGGTGACGATGCCCACCGGCATCAGCACCCCCGGCACCAAAAGTTTTGACGCCACCGACGCCAGCGACATCAGCGCCGCCCCGCTCAGCAAGCTCGCCGGCAGCAGAAAGCGGTGGTCTTCGCCCAGAAGCAGGCGCGCGATGTGCGGCCCCACCAAGCCGATGAAGCCGATCGCACCCACAAACGCGACTGAAGCGCCGGCCAGCAAGCTCACCCGAAGCATCGAGAAAAAGCGCAATCGCCGCACATCAACGCCAAAGCTCTGCGCGCGATCCTCGCCCAGGCGCAGCGCCGTCATCGCGCTGGCCGCGCGCATCGAAAACGGCGCACAAAGCGCCAAAACCACTGCAAGAACGCCGACGCTGCTCCAGGTCGCGCGCGAAAGCGAGCCCATCGTCCAGAACACCAATTGCTGCAACGCTTCCTGCGAAGAAACGAACTGCACGAGCGCAATCAGGGCGTTAAACGCAAACACAAGCGCGATGCCGAACAAGACGATCGTCTCCACGCCCGCGCCGCGCAGCCGCGCCATAGCTTGCAGCAGCAGCACCGATCCGAACGCAAACACAAAGGCGTTCACCGGCACCAGCCAATCGCCGCCAAGGAACGGAATGCCCACCCCCAAAACAATGGCCAAGGAGGCGCCGAATGACGCAGCCGAAGACACCCCCAGCGTAAACGGGCTCGCCAGCGCATTGTTGAGGATGGTCTGCATTTCGGCGCCCGCCAGCGAGAGCGCTGCACCCACCAGCACCGCCATCAGCGCGTAAGGCAGCCGCACCTGCCAAACGATCGCCGATTGGGAGGGGCTCAGCGCATCGGGCTGAAACAGCCCCTGCAGCACCGTTACGGCGCTGAGCGATGAAGGGCCGGTGATGACGTCAAATAGCAAGGCAACGACGCTCACGAGCGCCAAACCGGCCACGATCGCCGCCCGCCGCGCAACCACCGCGCGATACTGCGCGCCAATATCCGCCGCCGCGGCCGGCGCATTTACTTCCGCTTGCTCCATGCGCCAAGCCCCTACACTATTGGCGGCGCACGCGCACGCACAAGTGCGCGCGAGGGCCTGCGCGTTGTCAGAACACATCTCATCGGATTGGCGGCCAGTTTCCCTCCCGGGCGCGATGCAGCTCACGCTCCAATCGGCCGAGGGGATCGCCTACACGCTTTCGCTCTATGCACCGGAGACACCGGCCCCTGCCGCGGGCCTGCCGCTGGTGCTTGCGCTCGACGGCGCCAATCATTTCCCAACGCTTGCGTCGATCGGGGGGCGCTTGGCCAAGCGCCCCGATGCGACACGTGTGGCGCCGGCGATCATCGCTGCGATCGAAAGCGAGCCGCCGCAGCAACGGCGGCACGCCGATTTCACGCCATGGGCGCCGGCGGATGCAGCCGATGCGCCGCAAGCGCCGTTCGGCGAAGCCGAGGCGTTCGCGGCCTTTCTCAGTGAACGCGTGCTGCCGCTGATCGCGCGCCGCGCCAAGATTGACAGCGCCCGCATTGGCCTGATCGGCCATTCGCTGTCAGGATATTTTGCCATCTATGCCGCCACACGCTTGCCGATGATCTCCACGATCTGCGCCGTCAGCCCTTCGCTCTGGTGGAACCACGCGCGCCTTGGCGCAGCGCTCGCCGCTTGCGATCTTTCAGCAAAGCGCTTCTTCGTCGCTGTGGGCGCGCGTGAGACGCATCCAACGCGGCGTATGATCGAGAGCGCGCGCGCCATCACAGATCAGCTCGCAGCCTCCGCCTCTGAGGCGCGCTTCACAATTCTTGCAGACGAAGACCATGGCTCAACACCATTAGCCGCAGCACCTGCGCTCTTGCGGCTGCTGACAGGACCGCGCTGATTGACCCGCGTTTGCGACGGCAATCGCGAGCATTCCCCTCAGCGCACGCTGCGGCGACCTGCCGCTTTCCACTCTCGCGCCGCTCAGCGCTAGGGTAGCCGCGCTATGAACAGGGGCGGCATCCTTCAACGCATGCGCAGCGCCGGGCTTTTGCTCGCGCTCTACGCGCTTGTGTTTAAGGCGATGCTGCCGCCCGACTTCATGCTCGAGGCGCATCAAAATGGCGTCGCCATCGTGCTCTGCAACGGCGCCAACGCACTGCTGGATCCCCTAACTGGCGCAATCGCGCCGGACGCGGATCAGGAGAAAGATGGCGACAGCGCCAGCCAGCATTGTCCGTTCGCTATGGCGAATGCGCCCGTTCTGAACGCGCCATTCGCCGTCTCAGCGCCAACACACAGCGCCGGCCTTCAATCCGGCGCGCCGGAGCGGGAGGTTATCACCCCGCGCGAAGCCACCGGCCCGCCGCTGCCAGCGCGCGGCCCGCCCCTCCCAGCCTGAACCTGCTCGCAGGGCGCGCTCGCGCGCCCGTACACACATGCCTCGCGCCAGACGCGCGAGACTTCAGGCTATGGATCCATGTCATTTAAATTCACGCTGCTTGTCAGCGCGCTGACGCTGACGCCCTGTGCGGCGCTGGTGCAGATCGCCGCTACCGATGTCATCATCGTCACCGCAACGCCCAATCCCGAAGACCCGCCGGTTGTCGCCGACGCGCGCGAACGCCTTGCACGCACGCCTGGCGCGGTATCGGTTGTGTCCAATGAGAGCTTTGAGGCGCGCGCGGCCACCGGGCTCACAGACCTTCTGCGCGACGTGCCAGGCGTCCTCGTGCAACGGCGTTACGGGGAGGAATCGCGCTTTTCTATCCGCGGCTCTGGCCTTGATCAGGCCTATCACCAGCGCGGCGTGCTGTTTGCACAAGATGGCGTGCCCTTCGCCGACTCCGATGGCTTTGCTGACTTTCAGAAGATTGATCCGCTGACAGCCCGCTATGTCGAGGTGTATCGCGGCGGCAATGCGCTGCGCTTTGGCGGCGCGCAATTGGGCGGCGCGCTTAACCTCATCACCCCCACCGGCCGCACCGCGCAATCAGAAAATCTCTTGCGTGTTGAGGCCGGCTCTTTCAACTTTCAACGCGCGGCGGCGCAAATTGCGCGCAGCTCCGGCGATTGGGATGCGTTCGCGGCCGTCACCTGGATGGCGGGCGAGGGCTTCCGCGACCACGCCGAGCAGCACCAGGTGCGCGGCACGCTCAATCTCGGGCGCAGCTTCGGCGCCGACCGGGAGCTTCGCCTGATCGTCTATGGCGCCGACATCGATCAGCAAGCCCCAGGCTCGCTGACGCTGGCGCAGGCGTTTGCCGATCCGACCCAGGCGAGCTTCACCGCGGCGACCTTCGATTGGCAGCGCGACCAGACGATCTTCCGCACCAGCCTGCAGGGGCGCTGGCGGTTTTCGGACTCGCTGCTGTTTGAAGGCGGCCTCTACGCCGCCACGACGGATCTCTACCACCCGATCTCATTGCTGATCGATCAGCAGGTCGAGACCCAAGGCGCGTTCGGGCGCTTTGATTGGGAGGGCGAACTGGCCGGTAAGCGCGCCGATCTCTATGTCGGCCTCTCCTATCGTCAGGGCCATGTCGATCAGATCCTTGGCCCCGTCATGTTTCCCATCGCCGGCGACAGCCGGCGTGAAGCCAGCGGTGCGGAACTCTTCGCCGAAGGGCGGTTTTTCATCACCGAACACTTGGCGCTTGTCGCGGGCGGCACGTATGGGCGTTTCACCCGGGATTACGCCGATCGCCTCAACGCAGCCAACAACGACGATCTCGACGATGATTGGTTCGCCCCGCGCATTGGCTTGATTTGGGAAGGCGCTCAAGGCGCGCAAATCTACGCCAACATCACCAAGTCGGTGGAGCCGCCGCATTATGGCGCGCTGGTGCAATCGCCCTATCCTGGTTTTGTGCCGATCGCGCCGCAGGAAGCCTGGACCGGCGAGATTGGCGCACGCGGGCGCGTTGGCGTGCTCACCTGGGACGCCACGCTCTATCGCGCCGAAATCGAAAATGAGATCTTGAGCTTCAACCCCACAACGGGCGTGCCCGCGGCGTTCTTCAACGCGGGCGAGACCGTGCACCAAGGCATTGAGCTTGCCCTCGATTGGCGCATCACCGAAGGGCTAATGCTGCGCGGCAGCTACACCTATGCCGACTTCTTCTTCGATGGCGACGCCATCTATGGCGACAATGACCTCCCCGTCGCGCCCGAGCATCAGCTCGGCGCGATGCTGCGCTACACCCATAGCGCAGGCTGGTTTGTCGCCCCACGCGTAGAGTGGCGGCCGAGCGATGCCTGGGTCGATTACGCCAATACGCTGAAGGTGCCGGGCTACACGATCTGGTCGCTCAACGCCGGATGGGATTTTGACAACGGCGTCTCGCTGTTCGTCGATGCGCGCAATCTGACCGACGAAACTTATGTTCCCGAATTTGGCGCCGTCGTCGATGCAAGCGCACCCGGCGCCAACACCGCAGTCTTCTATCCCGGAGAAAGCCGCGCCGTTTATGGCGGGCTGTCCTATCGCTTCTGAGCAGAGACACTCACATGCAAACGATATTCGCACGTTTCGCCGCCGCCGCCAGCTTGTTGCTGGCGGCGATCGCCCCCTTCCCCTCAGCCCAAGCGCAAACCCACGGCGCCATCGCCATTCATGACCCATGGGTCGGAACCACCAGCCCTGGCGCTGAAGTCGCGGCAGGCTATGTCACGCTTCACAACAATGGCGCGGCACCTGATCGGCTGCTCTCAGCAACATCCTCGCGCGCCGCGCGCGTGGAATTGCATGAGATGCGCATGGACGACGGCGTCATGCGCATGCGCCAAGTTCACGCTATCGCATTGGCGCCCGACGCGCACGTGACGTTAGCGCCGGGGGGCCTGCACATCATGTTCTTCGGCGTTGAGACACCCATTGTTGCGGGCGAACGCATCTCCGTCACGCTCATGTTTGAGCAAGCCGGCGCGGTTGAAGTCGCATTTATCGCGCGACCGCGTCATACGCAGCGGAGCGCCGGCCATGGACACCACTGAGCAGCGGCGGCGGCTTCGCTGGGCCGATTGGCCCATCCTGGCGCTCGCGGGCCTCAGCGGCCTGCTTGTACTTTTGGTGATTATCTACACCACGACAAAGCCCGCCCCCCAAAGCGGCGCACAATCGCGCGCCGACATGTTCTCCGCACTGGGGCGCGGTGTCGATGACGTCACTCTCATCAATGATGACGGCGCGACGGTTCGCTGGGCTGACTTGAACGGCAAGCCACGCCTGCTGTTCTTCGGCTTCACCCGATGCCCTGAGGTTTGCCCCACCACGGTGTTTGAGATCAGCGCCGCGCTCGATGAACTGGGCGTTGATCATGCCGATGTCTCGGTTGCGTTCGTCAGCGTCGATCCCGCGCGGGACACACCCGAGCATCTTGCAGCGTACTTCCAAAGCTTTGGCCCGCTTTTCACCGGCTATAGCGGAGAGCAGGCCGAAATTGATCGGTTGGTCCGCGCATTCCAGGCCTTCTACGAATATGTGCCGACCTCCGAAGGCGACTACACCGTCAATCACACGGCGATCACCTTCCTCATCAACCCAGCTGGCGATGTCGTGGACATCATCGGCTACGGCAATCCCCACGACCGCCGCCTCGCGCAATTGCGCGCGCTCTTGAGATAAGGATCTCCATCATGCTTCGCACCTTTCTGATCGGCGGCGCGCTTTCCTTGCTGCTCGCTTCGGCCGCATCGGCCCATATCGTTTTCGCTGAGCCGGAAGCCAAACCTGGCGCTTATTACGCCGGCTTCCTGCGCGTCGGCCACGGCTGCGGCGTTTCGCCCACGCGCGCAATCCGCGTCGAGATCCCTGATGGCGTCAACATCGCACGGCCGCAACCAAAGCCCGGCTGGAGCATCGAGATTGAGCGTGCGCCGCTGGCCACGCCAATTCATGCAGAAGGCGGCCATCAAATTACAGAGCGGGTGATCGCCATCACCTGGCGTGGCGCACTGCCCGCCGATCAGTTTGACCAATTCGGCATCATGATGCGCCTCCCCGATCAGGCAGGCGCATTCTATTTTCCCGTCACTCAAACCTGCGCCAATGGCGCAACAAGGTGGGACCAGATTCCGCCTGCAGGAGCCGCGTGGGGATCAGTGCCCCACCCTGCGCCGATGCTCACGCTCGCCGCGCCAAGCACCGCGCCACCGCCGGCGCCTCACGGCCATCACTGACCTATGGCCTGAGCGGCGACGCCGCTCACGCGCCGGGCAAAGCCGCCTAATGCAAGGTTAGCGCACCGTGAAAAATGGTGGACCCTAGCGGGATCGAACCGCTGACCTCCTGCATGCCATGCAGGCGCTCTCCCAGCTGAG
>DAORMO010000053.1:14339-16456 GCA_035440585.1 Terricaulis sp. | reverse complement strand
AAGCGCCCGGCGAGCGTCTCACGCATCGCCTTGTGCATGTCCGCCACGTCCGCTTTCGTCGGCGTGAGGCCCGTCCCGATCGCCCAAACCGGCTCATAGGCTACGACGAGGGCCGCCGCCTGAGCCGGCGTGCTTGCGCGGACCTGCGCCGCCACCACGGATGCGGCGGCGCCTGCGTTCCGTTCAGCCTCGGTTTCGCCGACGCAGACGATGGGCGCCAATCCCGCTGCTTGCGCCGCTTCGGCCTTCTGGCGAACCAGATCGTCGCTTTCCTGATGAATAGCCCGGCGTTCGGAATGGCCGACGATGACATAAGCGGCGCCCGCATCCGCCAGCATAGCGGCGCTCACCTCGCCCGTGCGGGCGGCGTCTTCGGCGCTGGGGCTGCAATCTTGGGCGCCAATCGTTACCACATGCCCCGCCAGGGCCTGTGCGGCCGCCGCCACATAGACAGCGGGCGGGCAAATCAGCGCCTCGACCCGGCCAAGGGCCTCCCCTGCCGCCACTTGGAGCGCCACGGCCTCCGCCAAAGCGGCGCGGCGGCCGTACATTTTCCAGTTTCCAGCGATCAGCGGCTTGCGCGCGGCCATTCGTCCACCCTTCTTTGTCTTGTTTCCGCCCCGGTCCCAGGCCATTGGCGGCGGTCAATTGCACCGCACCGGACCTCTCATTACAGTCCCGCGCCTCACGCTTATCGGACCCACCCATGATCCTTCAATTCCGGAAGTTCTCAAAAAGCATCTTTGCTGCCGTTATTTTGGGGCTGGTGGGGCTTGCCATGGTGCTTTGGCTGCCAAGCGGGCAGTTCAGCGCCATCACCTCGACCGATATCGCCAAGGTCGGGAATTATGGCGTCAGCCCGTTCCAGCTGACGCGCGAGTTGCAGCGCAATCTGCGCATGCGGCGTGAGCAGACCGGCCAATCGATCACCCAGCAAGAGGCGATTGATGCGGGGATGCACAGCCAAATCCTGGATCAATTGATCAGCCGGCTCTCCTTTTACGCCTATGCCGACAAGATCGGCGTGAGCGCGAGCGATCGCCAAGTGGCCGAAGCCATCCGCGAAATTCCGCAGGTGCTGAACCCCGTCACCGGCCAGTTTGACGCGACAAGCTATGAGGCCTTCTTGCGTCAAATCGAATACAGCCAGCCGGAGTTTGAGGCGGTTGCGCGCGGAGATATGACTCAGCAGATGCTGATCGAAGCGCTGCTCGCCGGCGCGCGTTCGCCGACATCGTATGGCGCGCTGATGCTGACGTATCAAACTGAGAGCCGCGTCATTTCACTCGCATCGCTGCCTGCGGGAAGCGTCGGCCGCATTGATCCGCCGACTGAAGAACAATTGCAGGCGTTCTATGCTGAAAACGCTGCAAATCTGCGTTTGCCGGAATTCCGCGTGCTTACCTTCGTGATCGCGCGCCCTGAGGATTTTTTGAGCCGCGTTACTGTTTCGGAGGAAGATCTCGCCGCCGAGGTTGAAACGCGTCGCCAATCCATCGCCCAGCCCGAGCGCCGCTCCTATGTGCGCATCACCGCGCAGAATGAGCAGCAAGCGAATGAAATCAGCCAACGGCTTGCGCGCGGGGAAAGCCCGGCCGCCATCGCCTCTGCGCTCGGCGTGCAAAGCCAAACGGGTGAAAATCAAACCCGCGACGAGGTGCTGGACGCCGCCGTCGCAGAAGCTGTGTTCACCACGCCTGCTGGCGCGCCGGCGCGTGTCGTGCGCGGGCGCCTGGCGCCGTTTGTGGTTGTTCGGGTGGAGGCGGTCCAAGCAGCGCCGCCGGTTGATGTCGCCGCCCTGCGCGCGCAATTGCGCGATGCGATCGCACTCGACCATGCAGCGAACCTACTCAATGACGCGATCACCGCATTTGAAGATGCACGCTCCAGCGGTGCGGGTATAGCAGAGGCTGCGCGGGCGCATGGCCTCAGCGTGCTGACCACCCCGCCCATCACTGCGGATGGGCGCACGCAGGACGGCCAAGTGCTGGAGGCCATTGCACCGCTCGCGGCGCCGACCGCTGCGGCGTTCGAAACAGTGGAAGGCGAAGCGACAGACTTTCTGCCGTTTGATGGCGGAGACGTCGTGGTTTCAGTGGATCGCGTCATCCCCGCCT
>DAORMO010000053.1:11641-14329 GCA_035440585.1 Terricaulis sp. | reverse complement strand
CCACAGCACCGCGAACTGGCCGGTTTCAGCCATGAGCACCTTGTCGCCGGGCGAGAGCAGCCCCGCGGCCGCCGCCTCCAGGCCAAAGGCGCTGAAATCGCCGCCGCCGTGCGAGCGGGGCGGCCCCTGGCTGAAGTGGCGCGCGCCAACAACATGCGCATGGTGGCCAGCTCCGAGCAGGTGACGCGCCAAACCATCGGCGAGCAAATTCCGGCGCGCGCCATGCCGGCGCAAATCTTCCAAGCGCGCCAAGGCGAAACCGCCGTCGACATCACAGCGGACGGCTCGCAATTGCTGGTGGCCGTGGTTGAGCAAATCAACCGCGCCAACCCGCAAGAGGCGCCCGAATTGGTTGAGCAAGTGCGCAACGCAGACCAGCGCGTGCTCACCAACGCGCTCGCGGAAACTGTGTTCGGCGAAATCGCACGCCAAATGCGCCCGACCCGCAATCAGCGCGTGCTCGAGCGCAACTTCGCGCCCAGCGCCGCCGAATGAGGCGGCTCGACGTCGCGCCGAACGCGCAAGCTTTCGCTGCCGCCTACGCCGCTGGCGGCGCGGCTGTTTGGGTGCGCGTTGTTAGCGACTTGGAAACGCCGGTTTCGGCGCTGCTGAAGCTAGGCGCCGAAAAGCCGGGCGTGTTTTTGCTCGAGAGCGTGCAAGGCGGCGATTTTCGCGGACGCTATTCGATTATCGGGCTTAAACCCGATCTTGTCTGGCGCGTGCGCGGCGGCGTTGCGGAAATCAGCCGCGGCGGCTTTGGCGACAGCGCATTCCGCCCCCAGCGCGAAGCGCCGCTCAAAAGCTTACGCAAAGTACTGGCCCGTTCGGCATTGGATCTGCCTGCGCCGCTGCCGCCAATGGCGGCGGGCCTGTTCGGCTATCTCGGCTATGACATGGTGCGTCAGGTTGAGACGCTGCCAGATGCGGCGGCCGATCCGATTGGCGCGCCCGAAGCGCTGCTGATGCGCCCCACAGTGGTGGCCGTGTTTGACAACGTCACCGGCGAGATCACGCTGATCACGCCCGCGCGCAAGCGCGCCGGCCAATCGGCAGAAGACGCACACGCGGCCGCTGTGAAACGCCTCGAAGCCGTGCTGCGCACTCTCGATCGGCCGCTCAAGCGCAAGCCAAGCGGGCAATCCGCACAGGTGCAGACGCCGGCCCAAGAGCCGCGCTCTAATTTCGATCCCGCCGCCTACCGCGAGGTTGTGGAGCGCTGCAAGGCGTATGCGCGTGCGGGCGATGTGTTCCAGGTGGTGCCGAGCCAACGCTTTTCGGCGCCGTTCGCGCTGTCGCCGTTCGCACTCTATCGTTCGCTGCGCCGGCTCAACCCCTCGCCGTTTCTCTACTATCTCAATTTCGGCGGCTTCTCCGTGGTCGGTTCAAGCCCGGAAATCCTGGTGCGCAAGCGCGGCGAAACCATCACCATCCGCCCGATCGCGGGTACGCGCCCGCGCGGGGCGACCCCGGCTGAGGATCACGCGCTCGAAGAAGAATTGCTCGCCGATCCGAAAGAACGCGCAGAACACCTCATGCTGGTTGATCTCGCGCGCAATGATCTGGGCCGCGTGGCCAAGCGCGGTGGCGGCGGAAATCAGGGGGCCGCAGCAGCTGCGGGGTCCAAGCACGTCCGCGTCACCGACTCCTTTATCATCGAGCGCTACAGCCATGTGATGCATATCGTCTCTAACGTGGAGGGTGAGCTGCGCGATGGGCTCAACGCGCTCGATGCGCTGATGGCCGGCTTCCCGCACGGCACGGTCACAGGCGCGCCGAAGATCCGCGCCATGGAAATCATCAACGAACTCGAGCCGCATCGGCGCGGCATCTATGCCGGGGGCGTCGGCTATTTTGGCGCGGCCGGCGATATGGACACCTGCATCGCGCTGCGCACGGCTGTCGTTAAGGATGGCCAGATCCACGTCCAAGCCGGCGGCGGGGTTGTGCTCGATAGCGAGGCGGACGCCGAGTACGCCGAGACCCAGCATAAATCCCGCGCGGTTTTTCGCGCCGCGGCTGAAGCCTGGCGCTACTCATGAGCGAACCGGCTTTTCCACTCGGCGTTTTGGGCTATGGTGCGCCCACGATGCTAAGCTGGCTTCCCTCCTCCCGATGGCGCGCGAACGAACGCGATTAAACCTTCGTTCGTTTAGCAGTCAGGGCCGGCCATGATCCTCGTCATCGATAATTACGATAGTTTCGTCTATAATCTCGTCCACTACGTGGAGGATTTCGGCGTGCAGGCCGATGTCGTGCGCAATGATGCGCTGACAGTTGCGCAAGCTCTCGCGCGCAAGCCGAAAGCCATCATCCTTTCGCCAGGCCCCTGCACGCCGAATGAAGCCGGCATCTGCCTTGAGCTTCTGGCCAAAGCACCCGAAAGCCTGCCGATCCTTGGCGTCTGCCTTGGTCATCAGGCGATGGGGCAAGCCTTTGGCGGTGATGTCATTCGCGCCAAGGAGATTATGCACGGCAAGACCTCGCCTGTGTCGCATGCATCCGGCGGGCTGTTCCGCGGCCTTCCCTCGCCGTTCCGCGCCACGCGCTATCACTCGCTGGCGATCAAACGCGACACTTTCCCTGCGTGCCTCAACATCGATGCTTGGACCGAGGACGGCGAGGTGATGGGGCTTTCGCACAAAACCCGTCCGGTGTTCGGGGTGCAGTTTCACCCTGAATCCATCGCCA
>DAORMO010000053.1:7383-11550 GCA_035440585.1 Terricaulis sp. | reverse complement strand
GAACACGGCGTACTCACGCCAGAAGAAATCGACGCCGCCTTCGCGCTCATCATGGATGGCGCGGCGGCTCACGAAGAGATCAAGCGCTTCCTTGAACGCACCATCCCGCACATGGCAGATCCGGCCTGGATCGCTGGCGGCGCCAAAGCGCTGCGCGCGCGCATGGTGCGTGTTGCTGCGCCCGAGGGCGCGATTGATGTGTGCGGCACGGGCGGAGACGGAGCGCACACGCTCAATATCTCTTCGGCCGTGGCCTTCACCCTCGCTGGCGCGGGCGTGCCGGGCGCCAAACATGGCAACCGGGCGATGAGTTCAAAATCCGGCGCCGCTGATGTGCTTGAAGCGCTCGGCGTGACGCTGACGGGCGATATCCCAACGCTGGAACGCGCATTGCGCGAGGCAGGCGTGGCGTTCTTGTTCGCTCAGAACCATCACCCCGCCATGCGCCATGTCGCGGCGGCGCGGCGCGAGCTCGGCCAGCGCACGATCTTCAATCTGCTCGGCCCGCTCTCCAACCCCGCTGGCGTGAAGCGCCAATTGATCGGCGTGTTCAGCCCAGACTTTTTGATCCCCGTGGCGGAGGCGCTCAAAGCGCTCGGCGCGGAGAAAGTGTGGGCCGTGCATGGCGCCGGCGGGCTTGATGAGCTTTCGGCTGCGCATGCGGAGGCCAACACCGTGGCCATTCTCGATGGCGGCGCCGTCAGCACGGTCAGCGCATCGATGGAGGCCAGCATCGATTCTGACATTCGCGGCGGAAGCGCCGAAGAAAACGCAGCGGAACTGCGCGCCCTGCTCGATGGCGGCGGACGCCCAGGCCATCGCAACGCCGTCCTGATCAACGCCGCCGCCGCGCTTGTCGTCGCCGGCCGCGCCAAGAACGTGCCCGAGGGCGTGCCGATCGCCGCGGAATCGCTTGATAGCGGCGCCGCGCGTGAAGCCCTCGCCAAACTGATCGCTATCAGCGAGGCGGCACCATGAGCGTGCTTGAACGCATCGTCGCCTATAAACGCGAAGAGGTGGCGGCGCGCAAAGCGGCCGCTGCGCAAGCTGAAATCGAAGCTAAAGCGCATGCGCAGGATGCGCCGCGCGGCCTTGCCCGCGCGCTTGAAGCTGCGCCGCTCGGCTTGATCGCGGAAATCAAAAAAGCCAGCCCCTCAAAGGGCCTCATCCGCGCCGATTTTGATCCACCCGCTTTGGCGCGCGCCTATGCCGATGGCGGGGCGCACTGCCTGTCCGTGCTGACCGATGGGCCAAGTTTTCAAGGCGCGGATGAATACCTCATCGCCGCGCGCGCCGCTTGCGCGCTGCCGGTGCTGCGTAAGGATTTCATGGTCGATCCCTGGCAGATTGCAGAGAGCCGCGCCATTGGCGCGGACGCCATCCTCATCATCATGGCTGCCGTCGACGATGCGCTCGCGCACGAGCTTTTTGCGAGCGCTAAGGCGTTCGGCATGGATGCCCTTGTCGAGGTGCACGACGAGGCGGAATTGGATCGGGCGCTTGAACTCAACGCGCAGCTGATCGGCGTGAACAATCGCTCGCTGGCGACCTTTGAAACCGATCTTGGCGTCACTGAACGCCTCGCAGCGCGTTTGCCGCCTGGGCCGCTTCTGGTTTCGGAGTCCGGAATTTTCACGCACGCCGATGTGCAGCGCCTCAGCGCCACGGGCGCGAAGGCGATCCTCGTCGGTGAAAGTTTGATGCGCCAGCAAGACGTCGCCGCAGCCACCAGAGCACTATTGGGGCGTTAACCAAGCTAGACTTGACCAGCCAATGGAACGGACATAGAACAGCGCATCGTTCACTATTTGGTCCAAAGTCATGCTGACGGCGAAACAAAAAGAATTGCTGCTCTACATCCACGAGCGGATCAAAGAGACGGGCGTCTCCCCCTCTTTCGATGAAATGAAGGAGGCGCTCGATCTCGCCTCCAAATCCGGCATCCACCGGTTGATCACCGCGCTGGAAGAGCGCGGCTTTCTGCGCCGGCTGCCGCATCGGGCGCGGGCGCTCGAAGTGCTGAAGCTGCCGGATTCTGCCGCCCCCGCCGCCCCGCCCAAGGGGCGCGGCGCATTCAAGCCCGCTGTCGTAAGCGAAATCAGCGCCGGGGCGCGTGAGTTTGCCGGCCTGCCGATCCTGGGCCGCATCGCCGCCGGCGTGCCGATCGAAGCTTTGCAGAATGAGATTGGCCGCGTCGCCGCACCGCCCGACTTGCTCGGCGCCGGCGATCATTACGCGCTCGAGGTCAAAGGCGATTCCATGATCGGGGCGGGCATCCTTGAAGGCGATGTCGTGATCCTCAAGCGCACCGAAGCCGCCGACAGCGGCGATATCGTCGTGGCGCTGATCGACAACGAGGAAGCCACGCTCAAGCGCTTGCGCAAGCGCGGCAATTCCATCGCGCTTGAAGCCGCCAACCCGGCTTATGAGACTCGCATCTTCGGGCCCGATCGCGTGGCGATCCAAGGCAAGCTGGTGGCGATGATCCGCCGCTACGTCTGATCGGCGCTTTCCGGCGCTGCGCGCCGCGTCCACGGGCGCTGAACAGTTTGCGGCCATGCGCGTGCGATGCGCGGCGCATGGCCGTCAAGATAGATGAAGCCGCCCCCTTCCTGCGCAAGCATGTGGCCGTCAATGACGAAGGCTGGCGCGCAGCGCTCTGCAAAGCCCTCTGGAGCCACAAGCGGCGTAAGCACGATCGCGCCTCCGATGCAGGCAGCCGCAAAACCTGCTTCGGTGCGAACAAGCAGTAACGCGCGCGCACCTACTCCATCTGCCTGGCAGGCGCTCTCGGTGCACGCTTCCGGCGCTGCGAGGCGCGAAACACGCGGCGCAGCGAGCCCAAGCAGCGCGCCGATCCTGTCGCGTGCATAAGTTGAGCGGCCTCGCCCGGCGATCAGCCGCCACGGATCTTCGCCAACCGCCTCGGTGCGGATGAACACTGCGCGCAGATCAGCGTCAAACGCCACATCTGGTCGTGGCGCGGCCACATAGACCGCAAGGCACGCCGCGAACGGCGCCAATGCGAGCCAACGCAGATGGCCGCGCCATAGCGCGGCCCAGAGCATCGCAAAAATGCACAAGAGAAACGCCTGCGGCGGCGGCGCTGGCAGCGCGCGCAACGCCTCGGGTCGGCCGCCAAAGGTCGCACCGATCGCCGCGATGAGGTCAAGGGCGCTCGCCATCAACTCAAGCGCTGGGTCGGCCAAGCCGAACGGCCCAAGCACCGCGGCCGCGGCCGCCGCTGGCGCTACAAGAAACGACATGATCGGCGCCGCGATCAAATTCGCCGGCAGCGAATAGATGGAAAAACGCTGGAAATGATAGATTGCGAAGGGGTCGGTGGCCAAACCGGCGATGAGTGAAATCAGGATCACGCCGCCGATGCCGCGCACGGTGGCCTGCATCGCTCCGATGAACGGCCCTGGCGTCGGCAGCGCGGGCTCATGCGCGCCGCGTTTCATCATCTCAAACAGCGCCACCAGCGCCATCGTGGCGGCGAAGGACATTTGGAACCCCGGCTCCACCACCGCCTCAGGATAGACAAGCGTGACAATCAGCGCCGCAAGCGCGAGCCCACGCATGGAGATCGCCGGCCGATCAAGCAGAATGGCGCCGAAGGCCACGCACGCCATCACAAACGCCCGCATCGCCGGCACACTCGAGCCCGACACGATGAGATAGGCCGCGAGCGCAATCAGCGCCCCCGTTGCGGCGATTTTCTTGACCGGCCATCGCAAAGCAATCGGCGGAATGAGCGAAAACAGCCAGAGCAGCGTTGCGAATACAACCCCGCCCACAACGCCCATATGAAAGCCGGATACTGAAAGCAGATGACCGAGCCCGGAATCGCGCAATGCTTCGTTGGTTTCCTGATCGATCGGTGAGCGGTCACCCGTGACCAAGGCGGCGGCGATCGCCCCGCCGCGCCCAGGCGCCGCGCGCTGAATGACGCCCGACAGATCGTAGCGCGCCGCCGCGAGTTTCAAGAACTGCCGATCAAGCCAGCGCTCGGGCGGCTCAAACGCCGCCGGCCGGCACCGGCCGACGCCGAATCCCGTGGCGCCCAATTGCTCAAACCAGGCCCGCCGCGCGAAATCGTATGAGCCAGGCGCGAGCGGCCCAGCCGGCGGGCCGAGCACGGCGAAACATCGCGCGGCCCTCCCC
>DAORMO010000053.1:2631-7373 GCA_035440585.1 Terricaulis sp. | reverse complement strand
GGCGTGAGCACGCCGGCGCCCGGCACGGCGACGCGTACATAGCGGGGCGGCCCCTCCACGCCCTCAATATTGCGCACCAGCAGGCGCAGGCGCGGGCCGCGATCGCTTGAGTCGATCGCCACGACCCAACCCTCGACCCCGGTTGGGCGCTCGAGCTCTGGAAAAGTGGGGGTCGCAGCCACTGCGGCGCGAAGCTGAGCAGCGCAAAATCCGACTCCAAGCGCGGAGGCCAGCACGCAGACGGCTGCCAGGCCCGCTCGCAGCCGTAGGGCCCAATCATCAGGGCGCGGGCTCGGCCAAGCTGCAAAGCCAAGGGCGGCACCCGCGCCAAAGGCGGCAAGCAGCGGTCCGAGCCAAGCGGGCGGGGCTTGCTCCGCGGTGAGCCAAAGCGCGGCGCCTGCGATCACCGCCACCGGCGCCCACAAAATCCAGCGATCACGCTGCAGCGCGAAAACGTCGCCCAGGGCCCGGCTAGGAGAAAACGCGCCCGCCGTGCTACCACGCGCGCGTTTTTGAAAGGCTGCGTCACCCGATATGAGCGTCGTCACACGCTTTGCGCCCTCCCCCACAGGTTACCTCCATATTGGGGGCGCGCGCACGGCGCTTTTTAATTGGCTGTTCGCCCGCAAGATGGGCGGAACCTACTTGCTGCGGATCGAGGATACCGATCGCGCCCGCTCCACGCCGGAAGCGATCGCGGCGATCCTGGATGGGCTCGATTGGCTGGGCCTCCAGCATGATGGCGAGATCACCTACCAATTCGCCCGCGCGTCGCGGCACCGGGAGGTTGCTGAAGCGATGATCGCACGCGGGACGGCGTTCCGTTGTTACGCCACGGCGGAGGAGGTCGAGGCGCTGCGCGCCGAGGCGCACGCCGAGGGCCGAGCGATCCGTTCGCCCTACCGCGACGGCAAAGCAGCACCAGCGGCCGATGCGCCCTTCGTGGTGCGCTTGCGCGCGCCTGACGAAGGCGAGGTGATCAACGACGATCTCATCCAGGGCCGCGTCAGCATCGCCGCGCGCGACATTGACGACCTTGTCTTGCTGCGCGCGGACGGCAATCCCACCTACATGTTATCGGTCGTCGTCGACGACCACGACATGGGTGTGACGCACGTGATCCGCGGCGACGATCACCTCACCAACGCCGCCCGGCAGATCCCGATCTTTCAGGCAATGGGCTGGGATCTGCCGCGCTTTGCGCACGTGCCGCTAATCCATGGCGAGGATGGCAAAAAGCTCTCCAAGCGCCATGGCGCGCAAGCGGTGCATGAATGGCGCGACATGGGCTATCTGCCCGAAGCGATGAACGCCTACCTCATGCGCCTAGGCTGGAGCCCTGGCCATGACGACATCATCTCAAAGGAAGAGGCGATCCCGCACTTTGATCTCAATCAGATCGGCAAAGCGCCCTCGCGTCTTGATTTTAAGAAGCTCGACTCCGTCAACGCCCATTTCATGGCGCTCGCCGATGACGCGCGGATCGCCGCGCTTTTAAGCGCAGAGATTGAAAAATCACGGACACTTGATGCCGCCCAACGCGCGCTTCTCGCCCGCGCTGCGCCTTTGCTTAAAAAGCGTGCAAAAACCGTGCTTGAGTTGGCGGAACAGGCCCAATTCCTGCTGGCTACACGTCCGCTTGCGCTTGACGCACGTGCACAATCTCTGATGAAAGACGACTTCAAGCAGCGTCTGAAGCGCCTGCACGACCAGCTGGCCGCACAGCCCGATTGGGAGCATGCGGCCCTCGCCAGCGCGCTTAAGGCTTTCGCTACACAAGAGGGCGTTGGATTGGGCCAGATCGGCCCAGGCTTACGTGCGGCGCTTTCTGGCGGATTGCCCGCGCCCGATCTCGGGCAGGCATTGGAATTGTTAGGCCGCGAAGAAGCGCTCGCGCGGATTGCGGATCAAGTTTGAGGATGGCCCCATGGAAAGCAAACTGACGAAGAAGGCTCCGGCCACGCTCAACGTGAACGGCAAGCAGCTTGAACTGCCCGTCTATGGCGGAAGCGTCGGGCCTGACGTTGTCGATATTCGCAAGCTCTACAGCGAAGCGGATGTGTTCACCTTCGATCCGGGTTTCACCTCCACCGGCTCATGCGAAAGCCAGATCACCTATATCGACGGTGATGAGGGCACCCTGCTCTATCGCGGCTACCCGATCGACCAATTGGCTGAGCACTCAAGCTTCATCGAGGTTTGCTATCTGCTTCTGAACGGCGAGCTGCCCACGCCGGCGCA
This sequence comes from Terricaulis sp., assembly GCA_035440585.1. Lineage (GTDB taxonomy): Bacteria > Pseudomonadota > Alphaproteobacteria > Caulobacterales > Aquidulcibacteraceae > Vitreimonas. The sequence goes on along the minus strand of DAORMO010000053.1, from coordinate 5,132 downwards.
GCTCAAAGATTTCGATAAAACGATCACCTATCACACGATGCTGCACGCGCAGTTCGATCGCTTCTTCGAGGGCTTCCGCCGCGACGCGCACCCGATGGCGATCATGGTCGGCACTGTGGGCGCGCTCGCCGCGTTCTATCACGACAGCACCGACATCAACGACGCCCGCCAGCGCATGATCGCGAGCCACCGGCTGATCGCGAAGATGCCGACGATCGCGGCGCGTGCGTTCAAATATCACGTCGGCCAGCCCTTCGTGTCGCCGCGCAATGAGCTCGACTACGCCTCGAACTTCCTGCGCATGTGCTTTGCCGTGCCGGCCGAGGATTATGAGGTGAACCCCGTTCTCGCGCGCGCGATGGACGTGTTCTTCATCCTCCACGCCGATCACGAGCAGAACGCCTCAACCTCGACCGTGCGCCTTGCTGGCTCCTCCGGCGCCAATCCGTTTGCCTGCATCAGCTCGGGCATCGCTTGCCTTTGGGGCCCGGCTCATGGCGGCGCCAATGAAGCGGCGCTCAACATGCTCGAAGAAATCGGCACGGTGGAAAACATCCCCGATTTCATTCAGCGCGTGAAAAACAAGGACGCCAACACCCGCCTGATGGGCTTCGGCCACCGCGTTTACAAAAACTACGATCCGCGCGCCAAGGCGATGCAGAAGCTCTGCCACCAAGTGCTGAAGGAAGTGGGCGCTGAAAATACGCCGCTGCTGCAAGTGGCGATGGAGCTCGAAAAGATCGCGCTGAGCGATGAGTATTTCGTCTCGCGCAAGCTCTATCCGAACATCGATTTCTATTCGGGCATCACGCTGCGCGCGATGGGCTTCCCGACCTCGATGTTCACCGTGCTGTTCGCTGTGGCCCGCACCGTGGGCTGGATCGCGCAATGGACGGAGATGATGGAAGATCCGAGCCAGAAGATCGGCCGCCCGCGCCAAGCCTATACCGGCCCGACGCGCCGCGACTATGTGGCCAAGGACAAGCGCTAAACGCTTAGCCGTTCAAAACTGAAAGCACAGCGCCCGCGGCAATCTCTGCCGCGGGCGTTTTTCCCCGCCCCATGCGCGAGAGCGCCTCGTTCTGGGCGTCAACCTGCGCCGCACGCGCGCAAGGATCATCCAGCAAAGGCGCCGCCGCCCGCGCGATATTCGCAGGCGTGAAGCGCGTTTGAATAAATTCAGGCGCCACCTCAGCGTCGGCCGCGACATTCATCAGCGTGGCGTATTTGCTCTTGAACAAGAACAGCCGCGCGGCCGCCCACGTGATCCAGCCGAGCTTATAGCCCACAACCACGGGCGTTCCCTGCAGCGCCACCTCGGTCGTCACTGTGCCAGATGCGGCAAGCGCCACAGTGGCGGCGGCGAACGCGTCGTCCTTCTCACGCTCATCAACGATCGCCGCGCCCTCGGGCGTCTGCGCCAGCACCGCCGCGCGCACCGCCTCCGCAACCACAACAAGCAGACGCACATCCCGATCACGATCGAGCAGCTCTGCCGCTTGCCACAAAATTGGGCCCACTCGCCGGATTTCGCTGCTGCGGCTTCCGGGGAGCACAAGGATCACCTTCTCACCGGCGCTCCAGCCTTGGCGCGCGCGCAACGCCGCGCCATCGCCTGGCTTGTAGCGCCCGAGCGCCGGATGGCCGCACACCGTGCAAGGCAAACCGAACGGCTCATAAAACGGCGTCTCAAAATCGTGGATGCAGATGAGATGATCGACGGTGGCGGCCAGCGTTTTGGCGCGCCCCGGCCGGCTCGCCCACACTTGCGGGCCGACATATTTGACGAGCTTGATGTGCGGCGCCGCCGCGCGCACGCCGCGCGCAACGCGCAGGGTGAAACCCCAGGAATCGATCAGCACCACGACGTCCGGCTTGGCTTTAAGCACCGCCGCAACCGTGGCCTCGACCGCCGCCTTCACGCGTTTGTAGGCCAGCAACCCGTCCACAAAGCCAAGGATCGCAAGCCCGGATATATCGGCTTGGCTTTCGATACCCGCCTCGCGCATCGCCGCGCCGCCAACGCCAGCCAGATTGAGGCTCGGATCACGCGCTCTAAGCGCACGCGCGAGATCAGCGCCCAGCGCGTCGCCAGATGTCTCAGCTGCGACGAGAAAAATCCGCGCGCTCATTGCCCGCTCGCGGACTCGCCCACATCCGCAGGCGCCGCCGCGATCAGTTCCGCGCGCCGCACCACAAGCGCGCCGCCCGCCTCCACCGCAATGCCGGCGAGCCCGGCGCGCGCTGCGCCCTCAAGCGTGCGCATGCCGATCGTCGGCAGATCAATGCGCCGCTCCTGTATAGGCTTTGGCCGTTTTACGAGCGCGCCGCGCCGGCTCTGCTGCGTGCCCCGCAGCCGCTCTGGCAACGCCGCCACGCGCGCAAGCATCAGATCAGTGCCTTCCTGGGCCTCAACCGCAAGCACCAAGCCCTCGCACACCACGACGCCCTGGCCAATGTCGAGCGCGCCGGTGGCGGCGGCGACCTTCGCCGCGTGCGCG
>DAORMO010000053.1:0-2621 GCA_035440585.1 Terricaulis sp. | reverse complement strand
TTCTGCGCATCTGATGGCGCATGGGCGCCCCATGCGCCGGCCTGGGCCAGCAGATCCGCCATCGCCGCTTCCGCGCCGATCACTTTAAAGCCGGCCTTCTCATGCTCGCTCAACACCGCGCGCAACAGCGCATCGTCGCCTTGCGGGGCCGCAGCCAGCAGCGCTGGCAACATGGCTATAGCGCCGGCATCAAGCTCCAGCGTGCGCGGATCCACGCGCGGCACTTGGCCGATCAGCACTACCGCTTCGCAGCCCGCCTCGCGCAGCGCATTCATGCGCGCACCCATGGCGCCAAGGCCAAGGCTTACGCCAGGATGCACTTCGAGCGCCGGATCAGCAAAGGGCGTAATGCGAGCAACGAAATAAGGCTGGCGGCGCAATGTTCGGCCATCAGGACGGGAAGCTCGCCCCCGCCGGCGATGATGCCGATCTTGGCCGCGCTCATCTCAATCTCGCGGCATGCAAAGCGGGCGCGCCGCATCGGCGCGGATGAAGGACACAATCTCCATCACATGCGGATTTTCCGCATAGAGCTGCGCGCAATCGACCAGGCGTTCCTGGAAGGTGCCTTCTTCGGCAAACAATAAGCGATAGGCGGCGCGCAGATCGTGGATTTGCTCGCGTGTGAACGCGCGGCGCTTCAGGCCAACCACATTGAGGCCCGCAAGATGGGCGTGGTTGCCGATGGCCGAGCCGAACGGAATGAGGTCCGTCGTCATCAGGGCAGAGGCGCCTACGAAGGCGTGGCGGCCAACGCGCCCATGCTGGTGCACGCCCGAGAGCCCGCCAAGAAAGGCGAAATCACCCACCTTCACATGGCCGCCAATCGTCGCGGTTTGCGCCATGATGACGTTGTTGCCGACATCGCAATCGTGCGCGACGTGGCAATTGCCCATGATCAGGCAATCATTGCCGATCGTGGTGACGGCGCGGCCGCGCACCGTGCCGCGCGCGAGCGTGGCGTGCTCACGGATCACGTTGCGGTCACCGATGATGAGCTTAGTCGGCTCACCCTTATAGGAGAGATCCTGCGGCGTCCCGCCAAGGCCGGCGAACGGGAACACGGTATTGTCTTCGCCGAGCTCTGTGTGGCTCTCGATGAAGACATGCGCGATCAGCCGGCTGCGCGCGCCAAGCTTGACGTTCGGACCGATCACGCAGCCAGGGCCAATCTCCACATCCGCGGCGAACTCCGCGCTGGGATCAATCACGGCGGTGGGGTGGATTTTTGCGCTCATGGGCGATCGGCCTTCATCGCAGCGAATTCGCAATCGGTCACGAGCTCACCACGCACCTCGACGCGCCCGCGGAACTTGAAGATGTTGCGCCGTTGGAAGAGCACCTCCACCGGCATCTCCATCACATCGCCCGGCATCACCGGCTTTTTAAAGCGCGCGTTTTCTACCGACATGAACAGGATGAGGTGCTTGCTGATATCGGCTTCCAGCGTTTTTGACATCAGCAGCGCGCCCGTTTGGGCCAGCGCTTCAATCTGCAATACGCCCGGCATCACCGGCGCGCCTGGAAAGTGCCCAGGGAAAAACGGCTCGTTCACCGTCACATTCTTGATGCCGCGGATGGACTTGTTGGCGACGTAATCCACGGCGCGATCAATCAAGAGAAACGGATAGCGATGCGGCAGCCGCTGCAGGATCTCGCCAATCTCGATCGCATCCGCGCTGGTGTTTTGCGTCTCGGTCAAATCATTTGCCTTCATTGCGCGCCCCTGCCTTACGGCTCAACCAGGCTTGCTCGCGCAGCCATTTACGGAGCGGCTTGGCCGGATAGCCGCTCCAAACCTCACCCGCGGGCACGTCTTGGAACACCCCAGCCCCGCCCGCAAGCGTCGCCCCCTGGCCGACGACGATATGATCGGCCGTGCCGACGCGCCCGCCCATGGTGACGCCGTCTGCGATTTCGCACGAGCCTGAAATGCCACCAAAAGCGGCGATCATCACGCCCCTGCCAATGCTGCAATTGTGCGCGACATGGCAGAGATTATCGATCTTCGCCCCTTCCCCGATCAGCGTGTCGTCAAACACGCCGCGATCGATCGTCGAATTAGCGCCGATCGTCACCCGATCCTGGATAATGACGCGCCCCAGGTGTGGGACGTCCACCGGATCGGCCGCGCCGCCGGCGACGCCAAAGCCGGCCTCACCGATCACAGCGCCCGCAAGAATCGTGACGTCGTCACCCAGCAGCGCAAACGCGATCGAAACCCGCGCGCCGATCTGCGTGCGCCGCCCGATCGCGACCCCAGGCCCGATGACGGCATTCGGCCCGATTACGGCGCCCGCGCCGATCTGAGCGCCCGCGCCGATCACCGCGCCCTGGCCAATGCGCGCGCCCTCTTCAATTTCAGCGCTGGGATCGATCGCCGCGCCTGGATTAAACCCGCGCGGGCGAAACAGCGCCGGCGCGAGCCGTGCAAACGCGGCGCGCGGCTTATCAGAGAAAATCAGCGCCCCGGCTTTTGGCGCCAGATGCGCAAGCGCCGGATTGATCACGCAAGCAGCCGGCGCGCCCTCCAACGGAACTGCGCGTTTGCTTTCGTAATAGCAAAGGTCAAGCGGCCCAGCCTTTGCGGCTGGCGCAGCGCCCGAAACCAAGCGGTCGGC
>DAORMO010000052.1:15429-16478 GCA_035440585.1 Terricaulis sp. | reverse complement strand
CCAAGCAAGGCGGGCGCTTGTCGCGCCGCTGCTGACGCGCCCGCGCCGTCGCGCTAAACCAGCGTTGGAGGAAACGCCATGAGAAGCATCCTATTCGCCAGCATCGCCGCCCTTGCACTCGCCGCCTGCGGCCAGCAACCGGCCCAAGACGAGCCGCCTGCGCCCGCCGCGCTCGAAATCAGCGCCGACGCGCCGCACATCACTGCAGCGCTCGCCGATAGCCGCCGCCCGGCTGAGGATGCCGCGCGCGATGCAGATCGCCACGCCGCCGAAACGCTCGCCTTCGCGTACATCACGCGCGGCATGCGCGGGGCCGATATTTTCCCAGGCGGCGGGTATTGGACGCGGCTGTTCGCTGTGGCGGTCGGTGAGGAGGGGCGCGTCTATCCCACCATCCGCCCCGATGGCGTGGCTGGCCAATATGAAACCCCGGTGATCGCCGTCGCCGCGCAATACCCGAACGCGACCATGGCGCGCGTGCCCTACGATGCGCTGGCGTTTCCCGAACCGGTCGATGTGATTTTCACAGCGCAAAATTATCACGACATGGCGCTGACGGAGTACGCGCTGGGAGATCGCGCCGCGATGAACCGCGCTGCGTTCGCCGCGCTCAGGCCCGGCGGCTATTACGTCGTCATCGATCACGCGGCGGTGGATGGCTCACCGGTTGAAACCAACGCGCAAACCACGATCCACCGGATCGATCAGGCCACCGTGCGCCGCGAAATCGAAGCGGCGGGCTTTGTGTTTGATGGCGAAGCGGACTTTTTGCGCAACGCTGAGGATACGCGCACGGTCAACGTGTTCGATCCGTCCATTCGCGGCCACACCGATCAGTTCGTGATGCGGTTCAGAAAGCCGGCGTAGGGATTAGGGATTCGGGATTAGGGATTGGGGAGATCAACAATCCAACCCTAATCCCTATCCCCTATCCCCTAATCCCTAATCCCTAATCCCGAAAATCCACTTTCCCCCGCCGCGATTTCACATCGCTGCGGCGCGCTTTGTTTTCGAGGCGCTTCATCTTCACGCCGCGCGGCACTTTGGTT
>DAORMO010000052.1:526-15407 GCA_035440585.1 Terricaulis sp. | reverse complement strand
CGGCTTGGGCGCATGAGTGGCTTGCTCCACCAGCGCCACCAGCCGCTCAAGCGCATCGGCGCGGTTGCGCTCTTGCGTGCGGAAGCTCTCGGCCCGCAGCACGATCTCGCCGTCCAGCGTCAGCCTGCGCCCCGCCAGCTTCTCCAGCCGCGCGCGCACGTCATCGGGCAGCGCGGTAAAGCCGCCCAGCCGAAAGCGCAGTTCCACCGCGGTGGACACCTTATTGACGTTCTGCCCGCCCGGCCCGGCCGCGCGGATGAAGCGTTCCTCAAGGTCGCGCTCGTCAAGCGCCAGGTGCTCAGTCACCGGAATCATGGGCTCACCTTACGGCCATTCGCTTTCCAATCGTTCATAAGCCGGTGAAAAGCGAGACATGCGCGGCCAAGGCCGATACATCAGCCTTTCAGAGAAGGGGAGAGCGCTGGATGCGGCTTTTGCTGACGGGCGTGCCTGGCGCCATCACCGGGGCTCTGGCCTGTGGAGGCGTGCTTTGACGCCGCTTGCGCCGAACAACGCCTTCGCCAATTCCCCGCTGGATCGCGCCGGCCATCGGCGCGGCGATGCGGCCTGGCTCAAAGATGCGCTTGCGTCAGATGCGGCGCAGCTACTGGCGTTTCACGCTGGGCAGGTTTTCGTGATCGAAGAGGGCGGCGCGCCCGCGCTTGGCTGGCTCGGCGGGCATGCGGGCGCCTCCATCGCGCCCGCCGATGCGCTCACGCTGTTTCTGGGGGAGGACGCAAAGGGCGCGCCGTATTTCGCGGTGAACCTGCCTGATCCTGCGCCGCTTGAAGCCCTCGGCCGCTTTGAAGAATTACGCCCGCTTGCGGCGCACGCATCATGGGATGATCTCGCCATCCTTGGCTGCGCCAAATCCATCTTTGAATGGCATGCGCGCAATAGCTTCTGCGCCAATTGCGGTGCGCAAAGTGTAATCAGCGAGGCCGGCTGGCGGCGCGATTGCCCTAGCTGCAAGCTTGAGCATTATCCGCGCGTCGATCCCGTCGCCATCATGGTTCCGGCTTATGGCGATAAGATCCTGCTCGGCCGGCAAAAGGCGTGGCCGCGCGGCATGCACTCAGCGCTCGCCGGCTATATCGAGCCGGGCGAAACTTTCGAGGAAGGCGCCGCGCGCGAAACGCTGGAAGAGGCGGGGCTTAAGGTCAAAAGCGTGCGGCTGCATTCCAACCAGCCCTGGCCGTTTCCGTATTCACTGATGATCGGCGTGATCTGCGAGGTTGAAAGCGATCAAGAGAAGATCGATACCGGTGAGCTTGAAAGCGGCCGCTGGTTCACGCGCGAGGAAGCGCGCGCGCTCATCGCCGGCAAGCACCCCGAGTGCTTCTGCCCGCCGCCTTTCGCCATCGCGCATCAATTGATCAAAGCGTGGGCTGAAGGGGAGGGGTTCGGGGATCGGGATGCGGGATAAGGGTTGCCCGAAAACCGAGTCCCGAATCCCGCCCCCCCGATTTCACCCATGCCCGCAATCATCGCGCGCCGTGCGCTCGATCTGCACCGTCACGTGCTTGATGTTGAAGCGCTGCGCAATCTCCTGCGTCAGCGCCGCGAGGAAGGCGTCATTGCCGCCTTCGGGGCGCACCAGATGCGCGGTGAGCGCCGGCTCCGTCGCGCCCATGGCCCAGATGTGGAGATCGTGCACGGCCTCAACGCCTGGCAGGTCGCCAAGGAACGCGCGCACCGCGCCCACATCAATGCCGCGCGGCGCGGCGTCGAGCGCCAAATCGAGCGATTCCGTCAAAAGCCCCCACGTGCCCCACAGGATCAGCAGCACGACCGCGATGGAGATCGCCGGATCGATCCATTGCGCGCCGGTGAAATAGATCGCCGCGCCCGCCGCGATTACCGCCGCCGAAACGCCGGCATCGGCCACCATGTGCATGTACGCGCCGCGCACGTTCACATCTTGCTTGCGCCCCGCCAGGAAAAGCAGCGCCGTGCCGCCATTGATGATGACGCCAATCGTCGCCACAACGATCACAAACAGCGCCTCTGTTTCCGCCGGGCGGAAAAACCGCGCCGTCGCTTCCCAAAGGATGCCCCCGCACGCCACCAACAGGACCAGCGCGTTCGCCAGCGCCGCCAGCACGGTGGCTTTAGAGAAGCCATAGGTGCGTTGGCTCCCGCCGCTGCGCTTGGCCAGCCACGCTGCGCCGCCGGCGAGGGCAAGGCCTAAAACGTCGGAAAGATTGTGTGCGGCATCGGATAAAAGCGCGGTGGAATTGGCCCAAACGCCAGCTCCGGCCTCAACCACAACAAAGCCGAGATTCAGCACGATAGCGATTGTATAACGTTTATCGCGCCAGGAGGGAGCGGGGTGGGCGTGATCGTGGCCGTGTGAGTGGCCGTGGTGCGCATGCCCATGATGCCCGTGCATTCGGTTCATGTGGGGCAGAATCGCGCGCGCTGCAAGGCACGCTGAGGGGAAGATGATGCACACACGCCGGACGATGATGGCGCTTTCGGGCGCGGGGCTTGCTTCAGCCTGCGCCAGCTTGCGTACGCCCGATCCGCGCAATCGCTTGCCGCCTGTGCGCGTGGAGGAAGCGCGCATCATCCGCATCGATGTGGGCTTGCGCCCGTTTCGCCCTTCGGGCTTTCGTGTGGCGCGCGAAGCCTTCGGCGATAAAGCGCTGATCCACAATTACGGCCATGGCGGGGGCGGCATCACGCTGTCTTGGGGCACAGCCAAGCTCGCGCTCGATCTTGGCTATGACTCAAGCGTCGCCGAATACGCCGTGCTCGGCTGCGGTGCGGTGGGCCTCGCCACCGCGCGGCTGTTGCAGGAGCGCGGCGCCAAAGTGCGCCTCTATGCGCGCGCCTTGCCGCCGAACACCACCTCCAACGTCGCCGGCGCGCAATGGTGGCCGGCGTCAGTCTATGATTATCGCGCCACAACGCCCGAATATCGCGCCCAGCATGTGGAAGCCTCGCGCTTTGCGTTCCGCCGCTTTCAGAGTTTCGTGGGTGATGCGTACGGCGTGAGTTGGGAGAAAAACTACAATCTCTCGGCCCGGCCGATCACATCCTATCCCGCGCGCGAAGATGATCCGATGCGCCAGTTCGTGATCAACCAGCGCGATCTTCTCCCGCATGAGCATAATTTCCCGCGCCCGTTCGTGCGCGAGTTTGAAACCATGATGATCGAAACCCCGCTCTATCTGCGTCGCATGGAAGCGGACGTGCGCCTTGCCGGCGCCGAGATCGTGGTGCGTGAGTTTGCGAGCGCTGCTGAAATCCAAGCACTGCCTGAGCGCGTGATCTTCAATTGCACCGGCCTCGGCGCCGGCGCGTTGTTTGGCGATAACGAGATCATGCCGGCGCGCGGCCAACTTGCGATCCTGCTGCCGCAGCCAGAGATCGCCTACAACACCATCGCGCGCGAGGGTTATATGTTCGGCCGGCGTGACGGAATCGTGCTCGGCGGCACGTTTGAGCGTGGGGAATGGTCTTTAGAGCCTGATCCCGCCGACATCGCCGAAATCATCGCCGGCCATCAAAGCATTTTCGGCGCGATGAGCTGACGCCTAAAGCGGCATAAACAACACCCGCCCGCCCTGTTCGCGCGCGAGGCGGCGCGCGGTGCGGCAATCGCTTTGCGCGGGCTGATCCTTGATCGCGGCGCCTTCAAGCCAAGCGCGGCAATAGCCGGCGCGCGGTAGCGCTTCGGCGGGCACGCCGGTGAAATCGTTGGGGCCTTCGTAAAAGGCCGCTTCGCTGATCGCGCCGGCCTGCATCGCCATCACGCGCCCGCCCCAGCGTTTGGCCAGCCAATCGGCGTGCTCACATTCCATGTGCACGGGCTGATGCGCGGCGGGCAGGGAGTCATATTGGATTTGGCAGCGGCCATCCGGGATCGCGGCGGCTTCGATCGCCTGCGGCGGCGCGAATGTCGGCGTGTGCGCGGGCTTGCCCATGCTCACGCCAAGCGCCAGCGCCAGGGCGATGCCTGTGGCCAAAGCGGGGGCGGATAGCTTGCTCATGTCCCTCGTAACGCGGTGACGGGGGCTCAGTTTCCCGTCGCTGCGTATTTAGGGATGCCGGGAACCGGCCGCCTGGCCGCACCAGGGCCGATCACGAAGGCTTGAAGCGCCGTAAGGGCAGGGCGCCGCCCAAGAAAAAGCGCGGAGGTTTCCCTCCGCGCTTCAGAAATTCCAACCCATTACCGCTCAGCGCGCTATTGGCACGCGAGGCATTCCTCGTAATCGGTCTTTTCGGTCATCACCAAGGTCTCGGTATCTTCGGCCTTGCCTTCGTCGCCGGCGAAGCCCGCGCGCTGCACGCTCTTGGAGCGGCAATAGTAGAGCGACTTCACGCCGCGCTCCCACGCCATCCAGTGCAGCATGTGCAGATCCCACTTATCGACATCGCCCGGCAGGAAGATGTTGAGCGATTGGCTCTGGCAGATCAGCGGCGTGCGATCGGCGGCGAGTTCAACGATCCAGCGCTGATCGATTTCAAACGCGGTTTTGAAAATGCCCTTCTCGTCTTCACTCAGGAAATCGAGATGCTGCACGCTGCCTTCGTTCTTCAGGATCGAAGACCAGACCGTCTCGGTGTTCTTGCCCTTCGATTCGAGCAGTTCTTCGAGATAGGGGTTCTTCACCGCGAAGGAGCCCGAAAGCGTTTTGTGCGTGTAGATATTGGCCGGGATCGGCTCGATGCCGGCGCTGGTGCCGCCGCAAATGATCGAGATCGAAGCCGTCGGCGCGATCGCCAGCTTGTGCGAAAAGCGCGCCATCACGCCGTTCTCGGCCGCATCGGGGCAGGCGCCGCGCTCTTGCGCCAGCTTCACGGACGCTGCGTCCGAGCCGCGACGGATATGGCGGAACAGGCGGTTGTTCCAAACCTTCGCCATGGCCGATTCCATGGAGACGCCCTGCTTTTGCAGGAAGGAGTGAAAGCCCATCAAGCCAAGGCCCACGCTGCGCTCGCGCATGGCGGCATAGATCGCGCGATCCATTTCCGGCGGCGCGCGCTCGATGAAATCTTGCAGCACGTTGTCGAGGAAACGGAACACGTCATCGAGGAAGCCTTCTTCCTTTTCCCATTCCATAAAGGTTTCGGCGTTGAGCGAGGAGAGGCAGCACACGGCCGTCCGCTCGCGCCCATTATGATCCATGCCGGTGTGCAGCATGATTTCCGAGCAGAGATTCGATTGGCGAACCTTGAGCCCCAGCTTCTTCTGGTGGGCCGGCATCTGCTTGTTCACAGTGTCGGAGAAGATGATGTAGGGCTCGCCCGTCTGCAGGCGCATTTCCAGAATCTTCTGCCAGATCTTGCGCGCGTTCACGTGCTTGAGCGGCTCGCCGTTCTTGGGGCTGCGCAGCGCAAACGGCAGATCATCCCGCACCGCGATCATGAATTCGTCGGTGATGTTGAGGCCGTGGTGCAGATTGAGGCTCTTGCGATTGAAATCGCCGGCCGCTTTGCGGATTTCGAGGAATTCCTCGATCTCCGGGTGATGGATGTCGAGATACACCGCCGCCGAGCCGCGCCGCAGCGAACCTTGGGAAATCGCCAGCGTCAGCGAATCCATCACGCGGATGAAGGGGATGATGCCGCTGGTTTGCCCGTTCTGGCCGACCTTTTCGCCGATAGAACGAACGCCGCCCCAATAGGTGCCGATGCCGCCGCCATTGGAGGCGAGCCACACGTTTTCGTTCCACGTATCCATAATGCCGTCGAGGCTGTCGCCCACCGCATTGAGAAAGCAGGAGATCGGCAAGCCGCGCTCGGCCCCGCCGTTCGACAGCACAGGCGTCGCCGGCATGAACCAGAGCTTGGACATATAATCATAGATGCGTTGCGCATGGCCGATGTCGTCAGCGAAGGCCGTGGCCACGCGCGCGAACATGTCCTGATAGGTTTCGCCCTGCAGCAGGTAGCGATCGTTGAGGGTGGTCTTGCCGAATTCAGTGAGCAGCGCATCGCGGCTCGGATCCGTAACAACTTTATCGACCACCTTCAGCGGACGCAGAGGCTTAGGTTTGCCGCGATGGACTTGGCCCATGCGGTGAACCCCCGCTTTTTCCGCTCGTGCCTGCATTTCGTGCCCCCGAATTTAGCTCTGTGTTAACGCGACTCGGTTCTCGGCCAAACCACATAACCTTGTGGTCGCGGCCGGTGTTTCACCGCTACATATAGTGATGCCATCGGTTAATTGCCGGTCAATGGCGAAGGCGGGCGCAAGCAAAAAATTGGGTGTCGAATCTGTGAAGATTGGCCCGTGGGCGGTGAATATCCATTAACCATAATCAAGAAAAGAGCGGCATTATGATGCCACCACAACACCCTTGCGCGCCGCTGAAATCCGGCGTTTTTCAGGCAAATGGGCGACTCTGCAGGGCGGACGAAAGCGGCGATGGCCGTCATGATGGGGGCGGCCCTGATCGGGCTCGCGCCCATCCTTATACGGTACTCGGAGCTGGGTCCGCAGGCCTCGAATCTCTGGCGATTCCTCTTCGCGCTGCCGATTCTGGGAATCATGGCCGCCCGCGCGCCGCAAGCGAGTCGGGCGCAGATCGGCTGGCTCGGCCTGGCGGGGCTGCTTTTTGGCTTTGAGCTGAGCCTCTGGGCGGCGGCGCTGTTCCTCACCACCGTCACCAACGCCACGTTGATGTCCAACATGACGCCGGTGGCGGCGGCGCTGTTTGGCTGGGTGCTCTTCCGTGAGCGCTTGGCGCAGCAGACCATTCTTGGCGGCTTGATCGCGCTTTGCGGCGTTGTCGCGCTGGCGCTTGGGCGCGCGCAGATGGGCGTGGGGCCTTCAACGCCCGAGGATGGCTGGCTCGGCGATGGGCTCGGGCTCATCTCGGCGCTCGGCTATGCGGGCTATCTTTTGATCGTGCGCTCGCTCGGAACCGGGGTCAGCGTTTGGGCGGTGATGTTTTGGGCGAGCCTTGCGGCGGCCATTTATGCGCTCTGCCTCAGCCTCGCGCTTGGCGAGGCGCTGCTGCCGCAAACGCTGGCGGGCTGGGGCGTGCTGCTGGCGCTGGGGCTGGTGACGCAGCTCGGCGGGCAGGGGCTGATCGCTTATGGCGTGGGCCGTTTGCCGATCGTGGTCGCCACCATCCTGCTCTGGATGCAGCCGCTGGCCGCTGCGGTGCTCTCTTGGATCTTGTTCGGCGAAGCGCTCGGCCCGCTTGCGTTGTTTGGCGCGGGCCTCATCCTGGCTGGCGTATTCGTGGTGCAGCGGGCGCGGAGTTGATGTGATGACCAGCGCGTTCGCGGCGATTCTGGGCGGGCTCAAAGACGTGATCTTTGGCCGGCTGACGCTGTTCGCCATCTGCAATCTTGTGATTGCCGTCGCTATCACCGGCAGCGCCGCCACAGCGATCATTCGTTTCGCCGTGCCGCTTATCCCCGACGGCGCGGGCTGGCTCTCTTATGTTTCCACTGCTGGGGAGTTTGCCGCCTCGATCGCTGCGATCATCGTCGCCATTGCGATTTCGCCGGCGGTGTCGATCGTCGTTGGCGGGTTTTTGTTCGATGTCGCGGCGGAGCGCGTGGAAAAAACTATCGGCGCGCCGCAAGCGCGGGCCGTGCCGCTTCGTGAGGGGCTCGCCAACGCCGCGCGCATCGCGCTGCCGGCGCTGGGGCTCAATCTGCTGGCGATCCCGCTTTATTTCATCCCTGTGGTGAACGCGCTGACGTTCTACACGCTCAACGGCTTCCTGATGGGCCGCGAATATTCCACCATCATCGCCGCCCGCCATATGAGCTATGCCGAGGCCGTGGCCTTGCGCAAACGCAATGCTGGCGCGGTTTTCGCGGTGGGCATCGCCTGCAGCGTGATCCCGTTTTTCGCTCCGCTCGTCGGCGCCAGCGCCATGACGCGCTTGGTTCAGGGCTTGCGCCAGAAGCGATAGGTGCTCAGCGCGGTGAAGCCTTCGCTTTCGTAAAGCGCGATGGCGGGGGCGTTATCGGCCTCCACTTGCAGGAAAGCCGTGCGCGCGCCCCATTGGTGCGCCCGCGCCATCAGCGCGCCGAACACTTTGCGCGCCAGCCCTTGCCGGCGCGCCTCAGGCGCCGTGCGCATGAGATAAAGCCCAGCGAGATCGCCGCAAGCCGCGCTCATGCCGATCGCCAGCGTTTGGCCTTCGCGCGCCATCGTGGCGAAGGCCGCAGGCTGCGGCGCGCGCAAAGCGATGCCGCGCCGCTCTTCATACTCCGCCACATCGGCTGACACCGCGCGCAGCATAGCGTCAAACGCCGCCGGCATCGCGTCGCTTAGCGCGACATCATCCGGCGCAGCGCGCGCGCGGATCGGCGCTGTCATGATCAAGGTCGGCGTCACTGCTTCATAGCCGCGCCGCGCCAAGCGCTCAGCGAGGTCGAGCGGCGCATAGGCGCCATCCGTCAGCTTAAAGCGCGCGGGCAGGGCGCGCGCGGCAAGCCAAGCTTCCGCCGCATCAATCGCTGCCTCAACATCTGCCCCGCGCCAATCAATCGGCCACACCGCGTTGACGCGCCCCGTCACCCCGCCTGAGGCCAGATGCAGCCAGCCGTCGCGATCCTCGGTTTCCGCCGCCGGCCAAGTGCGCACGGTGGCCAGATCGATCGCGCGCGCATTCATGCGGCTTTGCGTTTGAGCTGCGTGGCGCGCGGGGCGGCCACGCTGGCGGTGATCGCCACCAAGCTTGCGCCGCCGATCGTGCGCATCTGCGAGCGCACCTCGCCGAAATACGGCGCGAGCCGCTTTTTCACCGCGCGCGCAATCTTGGCGCGATCGGCTTTCTCTGGCGGCTGAAACACCAGCACGCAGCGGCTCTTATTGTGCATCAGCCGGCGCACATCGCGCGCCGCTTGCCCGCCATCGGTCCAGAACGCGTTCACGTTCACCGCCAGCACGCGGTCAAACAGCGCCGGCTCATGCGCCTCTGCGTGAAACGCGCCGTGTTCAAAGATCGCCCGCCCGCCGCGCGCGTAGGCGCTGTTGCGCGCCAGCGCCGCTTGCGCCGCCGCCGCCGATTGATCGACACCTTGGTAGGTTCCGCGCCCCAGCTTGGCGCAGATATGCTGCGCGGCCACGCCGCTGCCGTAGCCGATCTCAAACACGTTGTGCTTGGTTTCGAGCTCCAAAAGCTCGATCGCCCATTTGATCCGCGCCGGCGCCAGCGCCTTAATGCTACGCACGCGCTCTTGCAGCCACCAGCTTCACGACTTCGCCCATGATGCCGGTTATCTTGAAATCCTTGGGCGTGTAAACAGCGGCCACGCCCATTTGGCGCAGCGCCAGCGCATCGCCCTGCGGAATAATCCCGCCCACGATCAGCGGCACGTGTTCCAGGCCCTCGGCGCGCATCAGGCGCACCACTTCCTGCACGAGATCAAGATGGCTGCCCGAAAGGATCGAAAGCCCCACAGCGTGCGCTTTCTTCTCTTTCGCCGCCGCCACGATCTCGGCGGGGGTGGAGCGGATGCCTTCATAGATCGCGTCCATGCCCACAGCGCGCGCGCGCGCGGCGATTTGCTCGGCGCCATTTGAATGCCCATCAAGCCCTGGTTTGCCGACCAGGAAGGTCAGTTGCCGGCCAAGCTTTTCTGAAAGCGCTTCCACATCGGCCTTCACGGCTTCCGCATCTTCGCCGCCGGTTTCAATCACCAGCGCCACGCCTGTCGGCCCGCGATATTCGCCATAGACCTTGCGCAGCGTCCCGGCCCATTCGCCGGTGGTGACGCCGGCTTTCGCCGCCGCGAGGGAGGCTGGCATGATATTCTTATCGGCGCGCGCATCGGCTTCGAGCTGCGCCAGCGCCGCCTCCGCCGCGCCTGCGTCGCGGGCGTTGCGCCAGGCTTTGAGGCGCGCGATCTGCTCAGCCTCGGCGGCGAGATCCACGGTTTGGATATTCTTCTCGCCCGCCTCCAGCGGGGAGGCCTCGCCCTCGGTGTAGGCGTTCACGCCAATCACCTTCATGCCGCCAGCTTCGATCGATTCGACGCGGCGGCGGTTGGAATCCACCAAGGCGGCCTTCATGGTTTCGATGTTCGGTGCGGCGCCGCCCGTGGCTTCGATCTTTTTCAGCTCCGCCCGCGCGCCTTCGATCAGTTCGCGCACCTTGGCTTCGATCACGTGCGAGCCGTCGAAAATATCCTCGAACTCGAGCAGGTCGGTTTCATAGGCCAGCACCTGCTGCATGCGCAGCGACCATTGCTGATCCCACGGCCGCGGCAGGCCGAGCGCCTCGTTCCACGCCGGCAGCTGCACCGCACGCGCGCGCGCGCTTTTGGAAAGCGTCACCGCCAGCGTTTCCAGCAAGATCCGGTAGACGTTGTTTTCCGCCTGCTGCTCTGTCAGCCCCAGCGAATTGACTTGCACGCCATAGCGGAAGCGGCGCGCCTTTTCATCGTCCACGCCATAGCGCTCGCGCCCGATCTCATCCCACAGCGCGGTGAACGCGCGCATCTTGCAAAGCTCAGTGACGAACCGCATCCCCGCATTCACAAAGAACGAAATGCGTGAGAATACCGCCGCGAAGCGATCCTCCGCGATTTCCCCGCGCGCTTTGACCTCATCCAGCACCGCAATCGCCGCCGCCAGCGCAAACGCCAGCTCTTGCTCCGGCGTCGCGCCCGCTTCCTGCAAATGGTAGGAGCACACATTCATCGCGTTCCACTTCGGGATCGCATCAAGGCTCCAGGCGATGGTGTCGGCGGTGAGCTTGAGGCTCGGCGCGGGCGGGAAGATGTAGGTGCCGCGCGAGAGATATTCTTTTAGGATGTCATTCTGCGTCGTGCCGGTGAGCTTCTTGAGATCGGCGCCTTGCTCCTCAGCCAGCGTCACGTAAAGCGCGATCAGCCACGCCGCCGGCGCGTTGATCGTCATCGACGTGTTCATTTTTTCGAGCGGTATGGAATCGAACAGCGCACGCATGTCGCCCAGATGCCCGATGGGCACGCCGACTTTGCCAACCTCGCCGCGCGCCAGGATATGGTCGCTGTCATAGCCCGTCTGCGTCGGCAGATCGAAAGCGACAGAAAGCCCAGTTTGCCCCTTCGCCAGATTGGCGCGGTAGAGCTTGTTGCTCTCTGCGGGCGTGGAGTGCCCCGCATAGGTGCGGAAAATCCAGGGCGCGTCGGGGGCGTGCTGAAAGGGCGGTGTCATGCTCGCCATGCTGCACTGCAAACACGGTCGCGGCTAGTGTGCGCCGCCGTGCGGGAGATTTTTGCGCGCGCCTCACCTAAGGAGAAGGGCGCAGGTTAACCGGTGTCGCCGCTGCCGCCGCGCCGCCAGCAAGACGGCGCGGCGTTGAGCGTTATCGCGCCCGCCTGACAAGGCCGAGCAACACGAGCAGGATCACCGCCCCGATCGTTGCGTACACAATCGCGGTGATGATGGGGTTGCCCAAAGAGAAGCCAAGGCCAAGCGTCGGCAAGAGCCATCCCGCCAACACCGCGCCAACGATGCCGACGACGATGTTGCCGACAAGCCCAAGCCCGTAGCCTTTAACGATAAGGCCGGCCAAAAAGCCCGCCACACCGCCAACGATCAGCCAAATCAAAAGCGTCTGGAGATCCATTGCGTTTCCTCCTTATGACGCGCCGCCCCGCCTCCGGCGCGGACTCACACTCTAGCACGGCGCGCGCGGCTTTCCCGGCTTCTTCTTGTGTCGCGCGCGGGCGGTGTTGCGCGCGCGCCGCATGCTGGGCGCGTTGCGATGGTTGATCATCGCCTCAAAGGGCGTGTGAGCGCGCACAAGCGCGATATTTTTCGCGCGTTGGGCGGAAGCTGAGACATGAGCCGCCCGCGACGTTGCGGAAGCCGCTTTTCTCGCCATTGACGTGTTCTCGAAAGGCGCCATTGTGCGCTGCAGCAAAAATAAGGGAGAGGCCCCATGGCCAAGCCGAACCTGCAGGCTGTCAAAGATATTTACGCTGTCGGCGAAGTGCCGCCGCTGTTCCATGTGCCGAAAAAGATGTGGGCCTGGGCCATCCGCAAGGAGCGGCACGGCCGCCCAGCGACGGCGATGCAGCTCGAAGAAGTGCCCGTGCCCGAGGTCGGCGAGGATGAAGCCCTCGTGCTCGTGATGGCGGCGGGCGTGAATTATAACGGCGTTTGGGCGGCCCTCGGTGAGCCGATGAGCGTGCTCGACGTGCACAAGCAGCCCTATCACGTCGCCGGCTCGGACGCTTCGGGCATCGTGTGGGCCGTGGGCTCGAAGGTGAAGCGCTGGAAGCCGGGCGATGAGGTCGTCATCCATTGCAATCAGGATGATGGCGATGATGAAGAGTGCAATGGCGGCGATCCGATGTTCTCGCCCAGCCAGCGCATTTGGGGCTATGAAACCACCGACGGCTCGTTCGCCCAATTCTGCAAGGTGCAGGCGCGCCAGATGATGCCGCGCCCCAAGCATCTCACCTGGGAAGAGGCCGCGTGCTACACGCTGACGCTGGCGACCGCGTATCGCATGCTGTTTGGCTGGCGCCCGAACGTGCTGCGCCCGGGGCAAAACGTGCTGGTGTGGGGCGCTTCTGGCGGGCTTGGCGTGTTCGCCACCCAGCTTTGCGCCGTCAGCGGCGCGCACGCGATCGGGGTTGTCTCCGATGACAGCAAGAAAGATTACGTGCTCTCGATGGGCGCGAAAGCCGTGCTCAATCGAAAGGATTTCGATTGTTGGGGCCAACTGCCGAAGGTGAATGGCGAAGGCTTCGCTGAGTACATGAAGGAAGTCGGCAAGTTCGGCAAAGCCGTGCGCGCCATCACCGGCGGCAAAGATCCCGACATCGTGTTCGAGCATCCGGGCGAAGCCACCTTCCCGGTCTCGGTGCGCGTGGTCAAGCGCGGCGGCATGGTGGTGATCTGCGCCGGCACCACCGGCTATAACCTCACCATGGACGCGCGCTATTTGTGGATGCACCAAAAGCGCGTGCAGGGCTCGCACTTCGCGCACCTTTACCACGCCAGCCAAGCCAACCAGCTTGTGATTGACCGGCGCATCGATCCGGCGCTCGGGGAGGTCTTCCCCTGGGATAAAATCCCCGACGCGCACGAGAAGATGCTCGATAACAAACACACCCCGGGCAACATGGCCGTGCTGGTGACCTCGCAACGGAGCGGCCTGCGCACGTTTGAAGATGTGCTGGAGGGTGGGGCTTAGGGGCGTCGCTGGCGGTGGTGAAAAACGGCGAGGATGCGAACTTCGTCGCCGGCGAGCTCATAAACCAGCAGGTACGGATAGCGCGTCAGAACGAATTCTCGCACGCCGGTTTTCGATGTGGCCTTGCCAAGACTTGGCGAGGTTTCGAGCGAGCGTGCGGCGCGACGCACATATTCGATGACGCGAACGGCGGCGGCTGGATTATTCGCGGCAATGTAATCGCCAATGGCGTCCAGGTCGTCGAGCGCACGGTCGTCCCATGCGAGCGTCTTCACTTCAGCCGAGCAATCAATTTATCGATTCGAGTCGGATCGCCGGGTTGAAAGCCGGTGGCGCGGCGGCGTTGCACTTCCTCAAGCTGCTCGTCGGTCAGCGCTGAGGTGCCGGGCCCGTCCTGCAGCGCTTCCGTCAGCTCCATAATCATATCGGCGATCTCATCTTGCCGCTCGGGCGGCAGCGCCTCGAGCGCTTTGATCGCGCGTTCGATTTTGCCCATGGGCGGCTCCAATCTCTCAAAACAATGCCATGGGCCGCGCCTGCTCACAAGCGATGCGTCCCCGCCCGCAAGCGCAAGCGATTGACCTTCGCGCCCCGCCGTTCCCTAATCCCGCCAAATATTTGGGGGCAGGGAAGCATATGATCCGTTTAATCCTGGCTGGGCTGGCGCTGGTGCTCGTCGCGCTTGTCGGTTTTGTCGGCTATCGCACGCTGAGCTTCACGGCGTTGCCTCCGCCGGCGGAAACGGCCGTGCCGGATCTCGCGGCCTACGCCATCGATACGGACGCCGCCGCCACTCGCCTGGCGCAAGCCATCGGCTTTCCCACCGTGTCGCTGGTTTCTGAGAGCGATGATCGCGCCCCGTTCGCGGCGCTGCATGCGTGGCTGCAGCAAACCTATCCGGCGTTCCACGCGGTGGCCAAGCGCGAGGTGTTTGGCGAATTTTCGCTGCTCTACACCTGGGCCGGCGCCGATCCGGCGCAGCCGCCGATCGTGCTCACCGCGCATATGGACGTGGTGCCGGCGCCGGAAGACACGCTGGAAAACTGGACCACATCGCCGTTCGAGGCTGTGATCCGCGATGGCTATATCCAAGGCCGCGGCGCCATTGATGATAAAGGCTCGCTGGTTGCGCTGATGGAGGCGGTGGAGTTTCTCGCCGCACAGGGGCGGCAGCCGGCGCGCACCATCATCCTCGCGTTCGGCCATGACGAAGAAATCGGCGGCGATCAGGGCGCGGCTTTGATGTCGCAAGCTTTGGTCGAGCGCGGCCAGCGCGCTTGGTTCGTGCTCGATGAAGGCTCGGCCGCCATCGATCCGCATCCGCTCACCGGCGCGCCCGCTGCGATCATCGCGGTGGCTGAGCGGGGCTTTGCCACGCTGCGCGTGCGCGCTGTCGGCCAGCCGGGGCATTCGTCCACGCCGCCGCACGAAACCGCTGTCTCGCTCGCGGCCGAAGCAGTGGATCGCATCCACGCCATGCCGATTGCGCGCAGCCTCGAAGGCGGGCCCGCGATCGATATGATGCGCGCGCTGGCGCCGGAAATTTCCTTCACCACACGCATGGCGGTGGCGAATGAATGGCTGTTTAGCCCGCTGCTGCGGGGCCGCATGGAGGGCGATCCTCTCTCCCGCGCGCTGATGGGCACCTCCGTTGCGCCCACCATGATCAATGGCGGGGTGCGCCCCAACGTGCTGCCGGCCGAGGTCGAGGCGATGATCAATTTCCGCCTGCATCCGCGCGATACCTCCGCCGAAATCCTCGCCCG
>DAORMO010000052.1:0-347 GCA_035440585.1 Terricaulis sp. | reverse complement strand
GTTGGCGGGCGCGGATGCGCGCCATTACCAGCCCGCCGCAGAGAACGTGTATCGCTTTCAGCCGATGCTGTTCACCACGGCCGATCTTGAGGGCATTCACGGCCTCAACGAACGCCTTTCAATCACCAATTTTGAGCGCACGATCCGTTTTTACATCGGCCTCATCGAAGCAGGAGCTTTTCCATGATCCGCGCCATCCTTATCGCGGGCGTTCTCGCCCTCGGCGCTTGTCACGCCCGAACTACTGGCGGAGATCGAACGCACGACGATCCAGCCGGTGCTGGCAGGGATGGCTGCCGAAGGCACACCCTATGTTGGCGTGCTCTACGCCGGGCTGATGCTCACGC
>DAORMO010000051.1:6993-16482 GCA_035440585.1 Terricaulis sp. | reverse complement strand
CGGGCGCCCGCTCAATGATCAAGCCGGGGGCAACGCGCGGGAGATCCAGTGCGCTGGTGACGCCAGCTTCCTCAAGCGCCTCGGCCGTCGCAACACTCACCGACATGGGCGTGTCTTGCAGCGTTTCAGAGCGCAGCCGCGCCGTAACGAGGATCTCGTCGGAATCCGCAACGTCCTGTGCGGATGCGACAGGCATGGCGGAAAGCGCAGCGAGAACCAACGCGGACGCACCGAGGCCTATGCGAGCTGACATGCATTCCTCCCCTAAAAACATTCGCCATTGTTATCTGCCCGCGACAGCCGTGCATCAGCCCTTCGGGACTGAGTGGATCGGCGCGCTGACAGCGCCTTGCGGGCGGCTGTACGAATGCCCGCCTTGAATCGCAGTCACCGCCCGCGCTCGGAAGATGGCATTGAGAGCACGGTGATACCCGAGCGATATCGACGAGGGCGCGGCCTATTCTCGTTGGTGTGCTGCGGAGGCGCGTTTCAAGCCGCAAGAGAAGCTATGGCGCGCTGCGGCGCCCAACCGGACCGCGCATCAGGGCTATATTAGGTCGGCATCGCTGTTTGATTTTTGCCATCCAGCGCGCGCCGCGCAGGACGCCTACAGTTTCGTGCGGCCGATCAAGTCGCGCCGACAGCGGGCGGGAAGTATGGCGTTGATGCACACTCAAGTTCTGATCTGCGGCGCGGGACCCGCGGGCTTGGCCACCGCGGTAGAGCTGGGGCTGCGCGGGATTGCCTGCATCGTCATTGAGCGCAATGATCGCACAGGGTACGCGCCGCGCGCAAAAACAACCCACACGCGCACGCGTGAGCATTTCCGGCGGTGGGGTATAGCTGAAGACCTCGCCGCGCAGGCCCCATTCGGAGTCGATTACCCCTCCGATATCCATTTCGTGACGCGACTTGGCGGCTTTCCGCTGGCTTTGATCGAAGACGCCTTCAATTGCGCGCCAAAACGCAGCCAGCTTTATGCAGAGCATGCGCAATGGGTGCCGCAATATCGGGTGGAAGAGGTGCTGCGCCGACGCGCGGAATCCTTGCCGAACGTGCAGGTGATGTTTGGGCATGAATACTTGCACGCGGAGCAGGATGGCGACGGGGTCACGTGCCGTATCGGGTGCGAGGGCGCGCAAATGCTGGTGCGGTGCGATTACCTTGTCGGCGCGGATGGCGCGCGCTCGTCAATTCGCGAGCTGATCGGCGCGCAAATGGAGGGACGTTACGGTCTCGCGCACGCATACAACATCGTGTTCCGAGCGCCGGGGCTGTCGCGTTTGCACAGGCATGGGCCTGGGATCATGTATTGGCAGATCAACGCGGAATTGCCGAGCGTGATCGGCCCGATGGATCGCGACGATCTTTGGTATTTCATGCCTGGGAAAATCGAGGGTGTAAAAGACCTCGACAAGGCTGGCGCAGCAGATCTTATCCGTCGATCGACTGGACTCGATCTGGCTTGCGAAGTGCTGAGCGTCGATGAATGGGCCGCGAGCGAGTTCATCGCCGATAAGTACCGGCAGGGCCGCATTTTCCTTGTCGGGGATGCATGCCATTTGCATCCGCCGGTCGGCGGTTACGGCATGAATATGGGTATCGGCGACGCCGTAGATCTTGGTTGGAAGCTGGCTGGCGTCTTGCAGGGGTGGGGTGGCGCGGGGCTGCTCGATGCATACGAACAAGAGCGGCGCCCGGTGCACCGCTATGTCATTGACGCGGCGCTTTCAAACCACGCGACGTTAGCCCTGCACGAATCCATGTCGCCGAGTTTGGAGGCCGATACGGCCGAGGGCGCGGCGCTGCGCGAGCGCGTGGGCGCAATGCTGGCGAAAGGACGAGCGCAGGAGTTTCGTAGCCTTGGCGTGATGCTTGGCTCAAGCTACGACCATTCCCCGATCACCGCTGAAGAAGGCGATGCGCCGCAACGCGATCCGGCCATGCGATCCTATCAACCGAGCGCCAGGCCAGGCGCGCGCGCACCGCACGCTTGGCTGGCGGATGGGCGATCACTCTATGACACGTTCGGCGCTGGCTTCACGCTATTGGCCTTTGGGACCGGTGCGGCCGCGCACGCGCAGAGCGCGAAGGCCGACGCCCACCAGGCTGGAACGCCGCTTGAAATCGTACCCATCGCGGATGAGAGCGTCGCCGCGTTGTACGCGTGCACGCTCGTCTTGATCCGTCCGGATCAGCACGTGGCTTGGCGCGGCGATGAATGGCCCGGCCTCAGCATCCTGCTGCGTGCGGCGGGGCGCGGGGAGGCTGAGTCCGCGGCGTCAAACTTAAGCGCCACCGCCTAACACTGCGTGTTAGGCGGACGCCAGCGTCGCTTCAATCGCGCCGAGGCCGTCGACCTCACAACGAACGACGTCGCCTTCGCTTAGGAATTGGCGCGGATCCATGGCCGCGCCAACCCCTCCAGGCGTGCCCGTGAAGATGAGATCGCCGGGCTCAAGCGTCATGGCGTAGGAAAGGTGCTCGATCTGATCCCAGATATCGAACACGAGGTGCTTGGTGTTAGAATCCTGGCGCTTCTCGCCGTTGACAAAGCAACGCAGGCCAAGCGCATGCGGATCACCCACTTCGTCAGCAGTGGTGATCCAAGGACCGATCGGGGCATGGGTATCGAATGATTTGCCGAGGCTCCATTGCTGGGTGCGATGTTGCCACATGCGCTCTGTGACGTCGTTGCCCACGCAATAGCCAAAGACGTACGATGGCGCTTGCGCTTTAGTGATGTAGCGCCCGCGCTTGCCAATAATGGCGACGAGCTCCACCTCGTAATCGACATGCGCGCTGTCTGTGGCGATCTGGATCGGATCAAACGGGCCGTTGATGGACGTGGCCGCCTTGGTGAACCACACTTGGGTTTGCGGCTTTTCCATTTTGCTTTCAGCGATATGGTCGGCGTAGTTGAGGCCGATGGCGAAGATTTTTCCGGGGCGCGCCACCGGCGCCAAGAGCTTCACCTTGGAAAGCGGCGCGCGTGCAGCGGTTTCGGCCGCGTGCTTGACGCGGCTTTCGGTGCTGGCCCATTGCGCAATGATGTCAAGCATTGTCCCGGCGACGCCGGTGGGCGCGATCTCATCGCCGATCACGACGCCAGATTGAGGGCCAGCGCCATCGTCGA
Source organism: Terricaulis sp. (assembly GCA_035440585.1). Classification (GTDB taxonomy): domain Bacteria; phylum Pseudomonadota; class Alphaproteobacteria; order Caulobacterales; family Aquidulcibacteraceae; genus Vitreimonas. The sequence goes on along the minus strand of DAORMO010000051.1, from coordinate 13,346 downwards.
ACATTGCAAGTTTCAAGGCGTGTCTCCTGGCTATATTGTACGCTAGACGGTGATCCTAGGGGCTGACGGCGGGCGCCCAAGATGGCAACGCCAAGAGTTTGATGATCATTAGGCATCGCCCAGCGTGGCAATGTGATGCGATTTGCGCATCGGTTCGTGATTTTTCACATCCGGTCGATGTGTGCGGACGTGCTAGGCTTGCCAAAAATAACTCAAGGGAGAGCGTTCGATGCAAGGAACGCCTGCGCGCGACCTAACGGAAGAGGAAATTACGGCTTACGAGCGCGATGGGGTGGCTTGCCTTCGCGGCCTCTACTCGCCTGAATGGATCTCCACGCTGACTGAAGTACTGGATGGGTTCTACGCGTCCGAAACGCCGCAAATGCCCGGCGTCAGCGCCACGTTCAAAGAGGCGCATTGGTACTGGCTTGAGAATGACGTCGTGCGCGATTTCGTTCTCTACGGGCCGAGCGCGCGCGTGGCTCAGCAAGCGATGCGTTCGGCCAAGGTCAATTTCTTCTATGATCAGATCTTTATCAAAGGTGCGAAGACCGCTGACCCGACGCCTTGGCATCACGACATGACCTTTTGGCCTCTCGTCGGCAATCAGATATGCACGCTTTGGGCGTCAGTTGACGCCGTGTCCGCGGAGACGTCGGCGCTCGAGTTCATCGCGGGCTCGCATAAGTGGAACAAGCGTTGGAAGCCGGTGGCGATCGGCGGCACGGTCGTGTCGGAAGAGGCTCAGCTGGAGGCCTTGCCAGATATCGAGGCGGATCGCGGCAAATATGACATCTTGAGCTGGGATTTGGAGCCCGGGGATGTTTTGCTATTCCATGCGCTGACGGTGCACGGCGCGCGGGGCAACAATTCCGCAACCAAGATGCGGCGGGCAATCTCGACGCGGTGGTGCGGCGATGATGTGCGCTACGATCGTGTGCACGGCATGATGCCGTTGCCGCGTAAGACGGGACTAAATCGAGGTGACGAGCTGTCTGGGTTGATGTTTCCCCAGGTCTTGCCGAGCCTTGACGTTGCGGCTGTGCGCGATCGCTTGCAGGGGCCTTTGCGTCCGGATGAGGAGTGCATGGCCGAGGCGATGGAGCAATTCGCGCGCGCGGAGCGCATGGCGGTTTAACTTGAGAATCGGAGCAAGCGGATGGCGGACAAAGCCGATGGTGCAGGCGTTTGGGACGGAAACCTTGACACTTTGCCGGCCGCGCAATTGGGGCCTTGGAAGCTCCCCTTGCCTGGAGCGCTGCCGCCGCTTGAGAACAAGGTGGACTACGAGGCGTTGCGCCAAAAGCGGATGGCGGAGGTCGATGAAGAGACGCGCCTAATCAATCTTCCATTTCCGCAGCAGCCCCAGGGCGCGCCGCCGCCGCCGATGCACGAACTGGCGCCGGATCTGGAAGCGCGCAATGTCGAGGTGCCCGGGCCCGCGGGCCCGCTGCAGATGCGCCTCTATATGCCCAAGCAGCGCAAGGAACCGGTGGGGCTTTACTTTCATACGCACGGCGGGGGCTGGTGTCTCTTCGACGGCCTCGAAAATTGCGACACCGAGAACAGCATGTATGCGAAGGATTTCGGTTGCGCCGTGGCGCAGGTCGATTTCCGCGTTTCCTGGAAGGCGAAATTTCCAGCCGCGGTGGAAGATTGCTTCGCCGCCTACAAGTGGGTCGTCGAGAACGCGGATGAACTTGGCGTTGATCGCACGCGGATTGGCATCGGCGGGGGCTGCACCGGCGCGAATCTGGCCACGGTCGTGGCGTTGATGGCGCGCGATGCGGGCATCCAAAAGCCGGCCGTGCAATGGCTTTGGACGCCCGTGTTCGACACGCGAAACAACACCCAAACATACGAGGAGTTCGCGAACTACAGCTTGACCCAAGCACAAGCGGAGGCGGTCACTAGGCTGTATCTGCGCTCGAAAGAAGACACTTTTGATTGGCGCGCTTCGCCTATTCTGGCCGAAACGTTTGAAGGGATGTCGCCCGCCATTATCTGGGCCGGGGAATGGGAAGTGCTGCGTGAGGAATCGCGCGCATACGCGGCGCGCGCCAAGGAGGCGGGCGTGGATGTCACCTACATCGAGGGGCCTCAGCAGCCCCATGCCGGTATCTACGCGCGCAATCCGATGACGCAAAAGCCGACCGCCTACGCGGCGAAAGCGCGGCCCGAGATACATCAGCTGATTAGGAATTATATCGGGCCGCGCACCTGATACAGGATGGTGAAGCCTGCGATGTCGTCATCATTGGCGCCGGTCACAACGGCCTGACGGCCGCGCTCGAGATCGCGTCAGCAGGCTGGTCGGTCCTGGTGCTCGAGGCTGGAGCGCGGGTCGGCGGTTACGCGGTAACCACCGAGCCAATGCGCCCGGGGTTTCGGCACAACCCTCATGCAAATGCTCTGATGTTTGCTGACATAATGCCCCAACCGATCGCTCCGGTCACCCTGGGCGTGAGCCTACATCAGCCGGATGCGCAGCTCGGCGTGGCGTTCGCGGACGGCCGACCGCCAGTGATTCTGCATCGCCCCGACTTGCTGGCTCGAACAGCGGCGAGCTTGGCTGCGTATTCGCGCACCGACGCCGCAACCTATGAGGAGCTTAAGCGTCGCTCGGAGGCGTTCGCGCCGCTCATCCGCGATGGATTGTACGCGCCTCCGAATCTGGATTGGTTCGCGAAACAAGCGGAGGCGGTGCGCCAAGCGTTCGGTACGCGATGCGACGCGCGCATGCTGGGACGACAAAGTGCGCGGGGGTTGATCGACGCGCTGTTTGAGGCGGCTGAGGTGCGGTTGCTGCTTTATCACCTTGCAACGGAGACGGGCCTCGCCCTGGAGGACGAGGGCGGCGCCATCGCTTTTCTTGGATACTCGTTGTGGATCGCGGGGCGATGGCGAACGGTGCAAGGCGGGATGTCCGCTTATACGGGCGCGCTTGAGGCAGCGGCGACCGCCGCAGGGGCGAAGCTATTTTGCGGAAGGCGCGCAGCACGTATCCTCGCCAAGGATGGGCGCGTCATCGGCGTTCGGACCTCGGCGGGAGAGACGATCGCCGCATCAAAAGCGGTGCTAGGCGCGGCGCCGATTCTCGACATCGAAGCAATGCTCGACGCGGATTTGATGGCAGAGGGCGAACTCGCGGAATTGGATGCGTTTCGCAAGCAGCAGCCGGGGTCGATTGCGGGAACGGCCTTCTGCCTCGACCGTGCCCCGAATTACAAATCAGCGCGTCATGATGCTGAAATCAATGCGTGCCTCAAGACCGTTATCGGCCACGCCACGCCATCGGACGCAATCACACAAGCGGCCGATATCCGTGCCGGCCTTTTACCGAAGCCGGCGGGCGTTGCACGGGTGCACAGCCTGTGGGATGCGCAATTGGCGCCGCAGGGGTGTCATGTCGCTGGCGTTGACAGCGCGTTTCCTGCGACCGGCGCGCTGGACGCTGAGACATGGCGGCTGGTGGAAGCGAGCTTCGCGGACGCTTTAGTCGAAGTTTGGCGCGAACATTGTGATGAAGGGAGTTTGGGGGTGCTTGCAGCGCGCTGCAGCGCCTCGTCGGCGTTCGAGCGGCGTATGCTGGTGCGGATCGGGCCGGATCAGTACCGGACGAGTGTTCGGGGTCTCTATCTGGGCGGACCAGGAATGTATCCAGGCGGCGGCGTTCACGGCGCCTGCGGGCGCAACGCCGCCCTTACCATGCTTGATGATTTCAAATCGGCGTTGGGCTGAACGGAGCGAACATGAGCGCTGCAGCGCCGTTGCTTGAATTCGACTTGTTCGATGAAGCGAGCCTCGCCAATCCGTTTGCGCACTACCGCGCGCTGCGCGACGCGGGCGCCTTGGTGATGTTGTCTCGCCCAGCGGTGTACGCGGTTGGACGTTTTGCGGATGTGCAGGCCGCGTTGCGTGCGCCGGACATGCTTGTAAGCGGCGAGGGCGTAGGGTTCAGCGATGTGTTCAACGCGCCGAAAGGCATGAACGTCATTCAATCGGACGGCGAGCTGCATACCAGATTGCGGCTCACAGTGATGAAGCCGCTGTCGCCAGCGACAATCTCCAAAGCACGGGACGATCTGAAGGCCATGGTGTCGGCGCGCGTCAACGCGCTGAAGGGCGCCGGATGGTTCGATGCGATGCGAGAGCTTGCTCCGTTTTTGCCGCTTCAGGCGATTTCGCATCTCGTGGGGCTGCCCGAAGTGGGGCGCGAGCGCATGCTGGCGTGGGCGGCGGCTGCGTTTAATTTGATTGGGCCCAATCAGGCGCAGGCGGATATCGCGACAGCGATGGAAGTGCGCGAGTTCATTGCGGGACTCAGCGAGGACGCGGTGCGCAGCGGCTCGTGGGCGGGAGAGCTTTTTGCCGCGGCGCGCGCAGGCAAGTTGAGCGAAGTAGAGGCGCGGGCGGCGATCAGCGCCTACCTCATACCCAGTCTCGACACCACCATCCTGGCGAAGGGGCATTTGCTGCGAAACTTGGCCGCCAATCCTGAGCAGTGGGATGCGGTAAAATCTCAGCCGAACTTGGCGAAGGCCGCGGTGATTGAAAGCGTGCGGCTTCACTCCGTCATCCGCTGGTTCTCGCGCGTCGCAAAAGCGGATTATGAAATCAACGGTACGGTGCTGCCTGCCGGGGCGAGAGTGATGCTGCTCTATGGCTGCGCCAATAGAGATGAGCGACGCTATACTGAGCCGGATCGTTTTCTCGTGACGCGTGACGCCAGGGATCAATTATCGTGGGGAACCGGCCCGCACATGTGCGCCGGCATGCACTTGGCGCGGATGGAAATGGAAGTGCTGTTGGAAGCTTTGATAGAAGCGCATGCAGAACTCGATGTTGGCGAACCCAACGTCGGCGTCAACGCCGGGCTGTATGGCTTCACCAAGTTGCCGCTGCGCATTGATTGAGAGGGCAACCTAAATCGGGAATGCCCGACCCGGTGTCACCTCGTTGGCATCACGTGTTGTCTGTTAGGCATCAGCGGCGTAACCTGAGTGCATAGGGAGCGTGCGCGATGAAGCTGCACCACATTCGAAATGTCGTTGCTGTCGTCGAGCGCGGCAGTCTGCGGGCGGCGGCGAAGCATCTGGGCCTGGCGCAGCCGGCGATGTCACGCAGCATTCGCGAACTTGAGGACGAACTGGGCGTCATTTTGTTTGAACGCAACAAGTTCGGTATGACGCTGACGCCGGTGGGCGAGATTTTTTTGCGCCGCGCTAAAGGCATGCAGGCCGATTTGCAGCGCGCCTTAGATGAGATCGAGCAATTCAAAGGCAAGGATTTCGGCAAGATCACTGTGGCGTTCTCCGCGGCGGGCCTGGGCACGATGCTCCCAAAAGTGATTGCGCCTTTCCGGCAACGATTTCCTAATGTGCGCGTAAAGGTGCTTGAGAGCGCGCTGCCGATCATCGAGCCAGATCTGCGCGACGGCGTGGTCGATGTATTCTATGGGCCAGTGCCGGAAGATTATTCTGATCCTGCGCTCATCATTGAACGCTTGCTGGACAATCCTCGGATCATTGTCGGACGGCGCGGACACCCTTTGCGCGGCGCGACGTCGCTAGAGCAGCTGGCGGACGCAGGCTGGGTCGCCGCGCACATGACGATGGATATCGAGACAGAAGTGGTGTCCGTATTTGAGGCGGCCGGTTTGCCGCCGCCAAAAATCCTGATGGAGTCCGGCTCAAGCCTGGGCTTTACCACGATCATCAAGTCCACGGATTTATTGGCGCCGATGTCGGCCTTGTTGCTGGAATTGATCGACGAGGATCACATCCTCGAGGCTTTTCCGATCCGTGGGTTGCCGAACGCGGCGCCGATTTGCGCCGTGCGGCGGGGCAACATGCCGCTGACGCCGGCTGCGGAGCATTGGAACGATCTTGTCGCAAGGGTCGCGGGCCATCGCCTCCATCGGCTCCAGCAAGAGAACTAGCGGCGGCCCTCTGCTCTATATCGCGCGGGTATCACCGCGAACTCGATTGCATCTTATAGGCCAAGCGGGCTGCTGCAATGCTTCGGGTGGAGGCTCGCGGCCTGCCGACGCGGGCAGCGGCGCGGGGAGGCGCAAGGCGGGCGCAGCGCAGCAACCGCGACAAGTTCCGAACTCAGCTTCATGGCGCCGACGCATGATCGAACTCTATCACAACGACCTTTCAAGCTGCGCGCAGAAGGTGCGCATCGCGCTTTATGAAAAGCAGATCCCATGGACTAGCTGCCATTTGAACCTTCGCACGGGTGATCAGTTTGATCCCGCTTACCTTAAGCTCAACGCGAATGGCGTTGTGCCTACGTTGGTGCATGACGGCGTGGCGGTGATCGAGTCAAACATCATCCTCGAATACATC
>DAORMO010000051.1:4253-6983 GCA_035440585.1 Terricaulis sp. | reverse complement strand
GAGGACGCGTTTCCCGAACCCTCATTGCGCCCGAAGGATCCGGCGGCGTTGGCGATGATGCGGCTTTGGTTTCAACAATTGGACGCCAAGGTGCATGGTTGGGTCGGCATCCTCACGATGGCCATCTCGACGCGTCACGAATATCTAGCGCAGGGACCCGACGGCGTCGCAAAGGCTGTAGACCAATCTCCGGACGTGAATAAGCGCAGGTTCAAGCGGGCGCTTATCGAGCTCGGGGTAGAGGCGCCGTTCTTCGCGGAAGCCGTGATCGACGTCGATAAATTCCTGGGCAAGATGGATGAGGCGCTTGCGCATACTGGGTGGTTGGCGGGTGACGCGTACTCTATCGCGGACATCGCGTTGGCTCCCTACATCGCGCGTTTTAACTTTCTTGGCTTGGCGCCGTTTTGGGCGGATCGGCCCAATCTGCTTGCTTGGTTCGAACGCATCAGCGCGAGACCGAGCTTTCGTAAGGCCATCATAGACGATGTCGCGCCAAAGCGGGTGGCGGATTTGATCGCGAATGGCGCGCAAATGTCGGAACGTCTGCTCGAACTGCGCGCCGGATGAAGGCTGCTTAAAACGCATCGGTGCGAGGTGATGCGGAATGGGTGTCGGTTCGCGGAATTTGCACTCTGTTTGGCGCAGGGCGCCAGCTTTAGCTCAGATTGACGAAATGGTCGGTCAGGTGGTCGCAAATGCGGGACAAGGTAATTATTTCATGCGCCGTGACGGGGTCGGTTCATACGCCCACCATGTCGGACGCCTTGCCTATTTCACCGGAGCAGATTGCAGCGCAATCCATTGATGCGGCGGGCGCGGGCGCTGCGATCATTCACTTGCACGCCCGCAACGCCGACGGGGCGCCGTCTCCAGACCCGGATATCTATGCGCAATTCGTTCCCGTCATTGAACGGAACACGGACGCCGTGATCAACATCACGACCGGCGGTTCGCCGGTTATGAGCTTGCAGCAGCGCATCTCGGCGGCGCAGAGGTTTAAGCCGGAGGTGTGTTCGCTGAACATGGGCACCATCAATTTTGCGCTGCACCACGTCGCCTCCCGTTACACTTCATGGAAGCATGCATGGGAGAAACCGGCGCTTGAGGGGTCGGAAGACGGTATTTTTCGCAACTCCTTTCGCGACATCCGCTTCATCCTGGAGACGCTGACCGCGGACGGCGCGAAGTTCGAGCACGAATGCTACGATGTCGGCCATCTCTACAACCTGGCTTATTTCATTGATCGCAAGTTGGTGAAGCCGCCGTTTTTCATCCAGATGGTGTTCGGCATCCTCGGTGGGATCGGCACGGACCTCGACAATCTTGTTTTTATGAAGCGCACCGCGGATCGCTTATTTGGTCCGGAGAATTTTCAATGGTCTGTGCTTGCGGCCGGCAAGTTTCAGATGCCGTTCATCACCCAATCTGTTTTGATGGGCGGGCACGTACGTGTGGGGCTGGAGGATAGCCTTCTGATCGGCCGCGGGCAGCTTGCCAAGTCGAACGCCGAGCAGGTGGCGAAAGCGGTGCGGATCGTACGTGAGCTGGGCAAGGAGCCGGCGACGCCAGACGAAGCGCGCGCGTTGCTCGGGCTTAAGGGCCGTGTGCGTGCGGCGGCTTCGGTCGATGCCTAGGGGAGGCCGTCAGGCGGCTGTAGCTGATTGCGGAGAGGACGATGTCGTTTCTTTTGAACTGCTGGTATGTGGCGGCTTGGTCCAATGAGGTGGTCGAGGAAAATCTGCTCGGCCGGCGGATCCTGAACGAGCCCGTCGTGTTGCGCCGTCTGGCGTCTGGCGAAGCGGTGGCGCTGCAGGGGCGATGCCCGCATCGGTTCGCGCCGCTGCATATGGGCAAGATTGTGGATGGCGACATTCAATGTCCGTATCATGGACTGCGCTTTAACGCGGAAGGTGCGTGCTCGTTTAATCCACAAGCGCCCACGAGCCAGCCGCCGAAGGCGCTCCACCTAAAACGCTACCCGCTGATCGAGAAGTTTGGCGCGCTTTGGATTTGGATGGGCGAGGCCGAGCGCGCGGATCCCAATCTCCTTCCGGAATATCCATTTCTCGAAGATGCGCGGCTCGCGCGTATTGAGGGCTATATCTACTCAAAAGCCAATTATGAGCTGATGACCGACAATATTCTCGATCTTGGCCACGTGGACTTCCTGCATGAAACCTCGCTGGGGTGCGAAGCCACAGCGCGCGCGAAAACGACGGTGGCGGTGGAGGGAAACAGTGTGCGCTGCGACCGCTGGATGGCGAACGACTTTCAAGGGCCGCTGACGAGCTGGCTGTTTGAAAGGGTGGGCCAGCGGGTGGACGCTTGGCTGGACGTGCAATGGGATGCGCCAGCGCTGATGACGCTCATATTCGGCATGACCGATGTGGGCGGTGAACGCGCGGAGGGCTTGGAGACGCGCAACGTGCATTTCATGACGCCCGAGACGGACACCACCACGCACTATTTCTGGGCGGGCACACGCTCATTTCGAACGGAAGACGCCGAGCTCAGCGCCCAGATGCTCGAGGGCGGCACGGCCGCCTTCACATTGGAGGACAAGCCAATGATCGAAGCGCAGCAGGAAATGATGGGAACGACCGATCTGTTCTCGTTGAAGCCTGTGATGCTGGCGGGAGACGCGGCGCCTGTGCATGCGCGGCGCACGTTGGCGCGGCTAATCGCTGCCGAGCAGGCGGCCGAGTAAGCCTGCATAGGCCGCGTGCG
>DAORMO010000051.1:0-4243 GCA_035440585.1 Terricaulis sp. | reverse complement strand
ACCCAGGTGGAACTGCGGCTCTTGTCGTCCGACATCGAAGGCGGCGCGTTCGGCCCCCATTGCACGGCAAGCAAGTCCGAGAGCGGCGCTTTGCGCGATCCGTAGGCGGCGTTCATCAGATCGCCGTCGGTCCAATGCTCGACGGTGTGGCCCCAAGGGTCTTGCCAATAATCAAAAATCTGGCTGCCCAAAATGTGACGCCCAACGCCCCATTCGGCGCGATAGGATTTGCTTTTGAGGTGCGAGTGGCCAGCCATCAGGGAATCGAAGTCAACAACCTCGAAGGCCGCGTGATTGTACTTGGAGGCGCCCACGCCGGCGAGCGAGAGCGTGTGGTGATCGACTGGGATATCGCCGCGATCACAGCGCAGGAAGGCGGCGAGTGCGACGCCAGGTTCGGGCTCGACCTCGTCGGAAATCAGTAGGCCGAAATGCTGAGCGTACCATTGCTGGCTTGCGCGATAATCTTTTACCATGAGCACCGCGTGGCCGAGTCGCACGACTTGCGCTGGGCCGCCGGGCACGCGGCTCACAGCATTCAGGCGCGGCTGCGAGCGGCCATCATTGAGGGCGGCGCGCGACCTAGGCTTGGCCGGCGTCGTATGAGGGCGCACCACGGCATCGACGCGAAAGCCGTCTGGATCGGTGAGGCGTACCATTCGTCCGCCGCCCGGCTCGCTGATGTCTTCAACAGGCTTGGCTGTTGCGGCCGCGAGAGAATCCAAAGCGGCGTTGTTTTCGAGTTCGAATGCCAAGCCGGCAAAGCCGGGGTCGCCTCGTTCCGTCGCGTGTGCAAACGGGGCGCCGTCAATGCCCTTCATATAGAGTGCGTTGTCTTGGCGCGCCGCGCGGGCCATGCCGAAGTCCAAAAGAAATGCTTCCATTACGCCGAGGTCGGGCGCGCTGAAGCGCACATACGCTATATCGGTCGCCTTCGAGTAGCTCATGAGGGCATCCTCCAAGGCGAGGCTTAGTGCTGGGGCGCAAGTAATCAAAGATCGTAAATCTGGCGCTACGATGCCCCTCAGGCATCGCAAAGGGAGGTGAGCAGCCTCTAATCTACGGGCAGCCCTCCAAAAGCGTTGTGATCGGCTCGTCAAGGAAGAGGGGGCTCGCAGGGAAGGACTTTGTGTCTACGGAGCCAAGGTCGGGGGTGCGGCGAACTAACCGAGGCCTCAGGGGCGTCGGGTGTTTCTTGTGCGAGGCGTTGACCGGAGCATTAGCCGCCGGCCGGCCGGGTCCGGCGCCGCTGCCTTGAGAAGCTCTTTGAGGTTCACGGGTTGCCTCGGCAATCGTAAGGCGGGGGCGGCAGGCGCTAGCGTCGATGCCTGCTCAGATGCTGCGGGCCCGTTACCGCCAACATCGGTTGCGTGATGGTCCGACGCCGGTGCGATGACGAATCTAGCCGCGACCGCTTGAGGCGATGCGCAGCATGAAGCCGCGAACATGGGTGTCCCAGATGCGCAGCTCGCCGTCATGGGGCGCATTCAACGGCCCCATCAACGCAAGGAAGCGAAAGGAAATGCCCGAAAATAAAGGGCAAGCTAACCCTGGCTCGTTGCCAAGGTTGGGGTCGTGAGTTCGAATCTCATCGCCCGCTCCAGTTTTCTCCATAAAATCAGCCACTTGAGGGGCCTCGGGTTGGTGGCAGAGCCTCCCTAAGTGGGGTTGTCCACAGGCTGCTACCAATTTGCTACCAAATTTTGGGTCGCCACAAAGCTGTGGATAACAGTTGGGCGCCTTTGGGGGTTCCGCTGCGGCGAGCCCCGCCGTGCGCTTTCCAACAAGCTGCTCGACGTAACGCTGCTGCGAAACCCCCGCTCGCCAATTCGGCGGCATTTGTTCTCGCTGTTTCTGCTGCCTGCTTCATAATTTCAAATGCTCGTCAATAGGGCTCGTTGGCCCCATTGACGGCAACGCTGGTGCGCTGAGTCTCAGACCTGCTTGTGGATAACTCAGAGGGAGTTTTCGATGACGGAGCCTCGCGATGACCGCGATCGTCTGCTGTCCAGAAAGGAAGCGGCGATCTATCTCACCAATCTCGGCCTCACGATGTCTGCACAAACGCTGGCGCGTCTGTTCAGCGAAGGACGCGGCCCGCTTTGCAGCACGGTGGGCTCGCGCGCCAAATATTGGGAGAGCAACCTCATCAGCTATTTCCGCGCCCAGACGCATGCGCCGCGCCAATCGTCCAGCGAGCCGCTTTTGCCGATGGACAAAGAAATCCCGCCAAGAGCGGCCAACGATCGTTTGGGCTTGATTGACGACAGCGAGGCTGAACCTGGTGCGCGCCGGCGCGAGCGGCGTTAGATATCCAGTCGCAGAAGCTGGCGCAGGCGGTTCAGCCTTCTTGGCGCCGATGCGGCCCGCACGCGAAGTTCGAGGTCGTGCTTGATGATCGGATTGTTCGGGCGCGCGCAATGCTCGATGGTTCCGCTCACGCGGATGAGGTCACGCCTCTGAACCATGCGCGCTAAGCAGATCACCAGGGCGCGGTCTCTGCAAACGCAGGGGATCAGCCTTGGCCCCACGGCGTGCAGCCCCATGAAGTGCAGATCGCTGGTTTTGATCGCCAGCCGCAGCGCGCCTCTGTCTCGCCGCTTGGCGAGAATGATTCCGCTGGCGCGCCACTCGGTCATGTCAGCGCGGCTTTCTGCTGAGCACGTTGAGGTCTGCGATGGTGCTCAAGAGCAGGCGATAAGCGCTTGGATAATCTGGCGGGTCGATTGCGATGGCGATCACGCTGAGCTTTGCGGCCACGCCCGCTGGCGTCAGGGCCGGCACCGATCGCAGACGTCGCAACAGCTGAGCACTTTCCTTGATGCAGCGCTCGATCGCGTCGTCAATCGCGTAGAGCTTCCTCGCCTCTGGCAACGCGCGCTGTTCGCTGCGGCTGAGCTTGTACCAATTGCAATGCGCGCCGAGCCAAGCTTCGTAATCGCCCCATTGCCGCATCAGCTGTTCCTGGCGGCGCTCCAGCTCGCCATAGCGCGCGCAGAGCACGAGCACCGGATCAGCCTCAGCGGCCATTCTGGCTTTGCCGCTGGCGACCAAGGGCGTGGCGCCCAGCCCCGCGACCACCTTGCGACGGGAGAGCCGGCCCATCAGTGCAGCCTCCGCAAAGCGGAGTGCAGGCATTCGGTGAGATAGCCCGACACCAGCACTGCCGCGAAGAGGCCAGCGCTAAAGCTGTCGAGCGCAGCGCCCGTTCCATGCCCGATCCAAAGGCCAATCAGAGCGGGCGGGCCATAGCCGATCAGCACGATGAGCCAGCACCAGAGCGCGCGCAGCACCAGGATCGCCAAGCTGATCAAAAGCGCTGCGGCGAGAACCGAACCCCAATCCATGGCTCAACCGCCATGCAGGGCGCGATAATCGCGCAGGATCGAGGCGAGCAGCTGATGCGCCTCGGGATGATCCTCCGGGCAGACCTCGAGCGCGGCGACCGCGAGCTTGCCGCAAATGCCCAAATGCGTGGTGGCGACGACAGCAGGCAGCGTGGCGAGCAGGGCTTGGTTCTGGGCGTGCAGCACGTCCATCCGGTCGTAAAGGTCGTCCATCTCGTGCTTCTCGGGGAAGCGCTTGCGCTGGGTGCGGGTAAGACGCGGCCAATTGTGCTCTTCAAACAGCCGGGTCTCGATCGCCTGCCAGCGACGTCCAAGCCGCTCGTGCTCGGCCCGGCGGGCCAGGAAGGTCTCACAGGCTTCAACAGCCGGGTCGACGATGGCCGCCTGTGCGTCGGGGACCAAAGGAAGGCCGGCGGCGCCAAGCACCAGGCGGCGGGTCGGTTGTGGCGTGCACTCGCGTTCGCCGCCGGTGGGGGGCGTCGGGACATTGCTAACCCTTTCGGTCTATAATGATCCCGATGGTATCACGGGTGCATAGGACGTCAACCCAAAGGGATCAAATAATCCCGAAGGAATAAAATGCTGACAGCTGCGCAAATTCGAGCGGCGCGCGCGCTCTTGGACTGGAGTCAGCGTCAGCTTGCCGAAAAGGCCAAGCTCTCAGTGCCTACGATAAAGCGCATGGAGGGCGCACTTGGGCCTGAGCGAAGCACAGAAGCCAATGTCGAGGCTGTGCGTCGTGCGTTGGAAACTGCCGGCGTGATTTTCCTTGAAGCGAAGTCCGTCAAGGACGGTGGCGCAGGCGTTCGCTTGAAGAAGTGAACGGCCGAGTCGGGGCAGTGCACTAACCCGCTCTCGCGGGACGCAGTGCCTGTAAGGCTTGCGCATTTCCCTGA
>DAORMO010000050.1:4539-16514 GCA_035440585.1 Terricaulis sp. | reverse complement strand
AGCACCAGACTACGAATCTGGGGGTCAGGAGTTCGAATCTCTTCGGGCGCGCCATCTTACTTACATTGCGAACTGATCGGCGCTGCGCCGCTAAAGGCTGCGCTCGCTTGAGCTTTGCATGCGGGTGAGGGCGCGTGTTTGGGCGGGGGCGCTTCTGTAGAGAAAATCCGCCGGCAGGCCCATGCGGAGGCAGGCTTGCGCGGGCGGCGCGTTCAGCACCGGCACGCGCTCGGCCACGGCGCCGAGCCCGCGCAGCAGCCGGCCATCCATCGGCGAAAGATCGTAGCTTGCATCAAGCTTTAGAATTTCACGCACCGAAGCGGGCAAATCGCCGCTGATCCGCGCGCCATCAGCCGGCGCAGGCTTTTCGGCAAGCCAAGCGCGCCGGGGCCTGACTGCACGATGCCAAGAAATTCCGAAATGATCGGGTGCGCTTCAAAGCGCGGCAGCAAAGCCTCCGTCATCGCCGCGAAATCTGCATCTGAGCGGATGGGGTGTTCGACGCCGTAAAGCCGCGCCACAGGCTCGCCTTCGGCGTAAAAGCGCGCTTTTTCCGCTTCGCTCAGCGGCGCGACGAAGCGATCATACGCCGTGAGAAAGCCGTAAGTGGCCGTCGCGCTCACCCAATCGAGCAGTGGGCCATCGAGCGCGCGATAGCTTTCGCCCGCGGGCGTTTGCCCCGCCACGCGCGCATGCATGTTGGTGACGCCGGCGATCACACGCTGCGCCGCGCGCTTGGGCCCATAGACGCCCACCATCGCCGCCATCGCCGTGCGCTGAGAGCGGCCAATCGGATCCTGCTTATAGGTTGAGTGGTCCCACACGCCTGAGCGGATGCGCGGATCGGCGAACTCCAGCAGCACCGCCGCCCCCCCGCCCACGCCCAGCGCGATGGGGTTTTTAAACACCCGCCACGACACGGAATCGGGCGCGCAATAGGCCTCAGCGCCGGCCGGGTGCGCGAAATCGACCTTCCAGCCGAGATAAGAGTCGATCTTCAGCATCGCACAGCCAACATGTGTGCGATGCGGCGCTGAGGCGAGCTGTTACTTGTGATAAGCGCCGTTTGCGCGGCTACACGCCGCGTGCGGCAATATCCTGCCTTCATTCCTCCATGGGTGGATTGTTTTACCTTTCATTGCGGACAACTTCGGTCAACAATTCCACGCTTGAGCCCCATATTGCGGAAACTGCGCCCTTGGCTATGGTGCGCGCGCCGAACGCAGGGTGAGGGCCCTCTGGCGGCGCTCTGGGAGCCTTCCATGAAAGCCAACCGCCGCTGGGTGATCGCTGCTTTTGGAGCCTCCGCGCTCGCGCCGTTCGCCCCGGCCTTTGCTCAAGAGAGCACCCGCGCCGACCGGGCGTTTGAAGCGCTGGCCGCGCGCTGGCTGGATCGCTCGATGCGCTTCTCGCCCGTCAGCGCCACTGGCATCGGCGATCACCGCTTCGATGATCGTGTTGATGATGTCAGCCCCGCTGGCCGCGCCGCCAGCTTGCGCTTTACACGCGAAACTCTTGCCGCGCTTGAGGGCATCGATCGCAACCAGCTCTCGCGCGCCAATCAGGTCGATTACGCGCTGCTGGCCAACAATCTGCGCGGCGATGTGTGGCGCAGCGAAGCGCTGCAAAGCTGGGCGTGGAACCCGCTCTCCTATCAAAGCATCGCGGGCGGGGCGCTTTACAGCCTGATGGCGCGCGAGTTTGCGCCGCTGCCGCAGCGCCTCGAAAGCGCCACCGCGCGGATGGAGCGCATTCCGGCGATCTTCGCCCAAGCGCGCGCGCAATTGCAGCCCGGCCGCGTGCCGCTCACGCACGCTGAAACCTATGCGGCGCAAAATCGCGGGCTCAAAAGCATTGTCTCCGGCATGATCCTGCCGCATGCGGGTGAGCTTTCCGCCTCCAAGCGCCGCCGGCTTGAGCGCGCGGCGGAAGCCTTCAACGCCGCCGTGGATGAGCATCAAGCCTGGATCGACTCCACGCTTGTGCCGCAAGCGCAAGGCGAGTTCCGCGTCGGCGCCGAGGTGTTCGATACGCAACTCGCGTTCACGCTGCAAAGCGATCTCACCCGCGCCGATATTCGCCAGCGCGCCGATGCGGCGGTGATTGCGGTGCGCCAAGAGATGTATCGCATCTCCAAGCTCGCGCTCGCCGGCCACGCAGGTGCGCCCGAAACGCCGGATGCCCCCACCGAAGCGCAGCAGCAAGCCGCCATCCGCGCCGCGCTTGATCTCGCCGCCGATGATCGGCCCGCGCCCGATCAGCTCGTCGCTGTCGCCACCGCGGGCGTGGCCGAGGCCGATGCTTTCCTGCATGCGCGCGAAATCATCTCCATGCCGCCCGAGCCGGTGCGCGTGATCTTGATGCCGGAGTTCCAGCGCGGCTTTGCTGTGGCGTATCTCGATGCGCCGGGCCCGCTTGAGCGTGATCTTGGCAGCTTTTACGCGGTCTCGCCCATCCCCGATGGCTGGAGCGAAGCGCAAACCACCAGCTTCCTGCGCGAATATAACAATCGCGGCATCCTCGACATCGCCGTGCATGAAAGCTCGCCCGGCCATTACGTGCAGCTGTGGCACGCGAACTCGTATCCCTCCACGCTGCGCGCGGTGCTGAGCTCAGGCTCGTTCGTCGAAGGCTGGGCGGTTTATGCTGAGCAGGTGATGATCGAAGAGGGCTTCCGCGCCGGCGATCATCTTTATCATCTCTCCCAGCTCAAAGTGCTTTTGCGCACCATCACCAATTCCATCATCGACCAGGCCATCCATGTGGACGGCATGCAGGAAGAAGAGATGATGCATCTTTTGGTGCACACCGCCTTCCAGGAAGAACGCGAAGCCGCCGGCAAATGGCGCCGCGCGCAGCTTTCCTTCACCCAGCTCTCCACCTATTTCGTCGGCTATCAGGAGCATATTGAAACCCGCGCCGCCGCCAAGGCGCGCGCCGATTTCAATCTCAAAAGCTACCATGATCGGCTGCTGTCGTTCGGCTCCCCGCCGATGCGCTATGCGCGCGCGCTCTATTTCAACGAGGCGATCCCGTGAACTTGAACTGGAAAACCCATCCTTCTTTTGACGGCCACGAAGATGTGGTCGCGGTTGGCGATGAAGCGCTCGGCTTTGCCGGCTTTGTCGCCATTCATTCCACCGTGCTTGGCCCCGGCGCGGGCGGCTGCCGCATCTGGACCTATCCGAACGGCGAGGCCGATGCGCTCACTGATGCGCTGCGCCTTTCGCGCGGGATGACCTACAAAAACGCCATGGCCGATCTGCCGCTCGGCGGCGGCAAAACCGTGCTCTTTAAAATGGGCCCTGATCGCCAAGCCTGCTTTGAGAAATTTGGCGAGCAGGTGGAGGCGCTTGGCGGTCGCTATATCGCGGCCGAGGATGTCGGCGCCACGGTGGCCGATATGCGCGCCATCAAAACCCGCACCTCCTATGTGGCCGGCATCCCCAAAGAGGGCGGCCAGGCGGGCGGCGATCCTTCGCCGTGGACCTCGCTCGGGGTTTTCCTTTCGGCCAAGGCGTTGCTTGGCGGCGCTGTGGCGGGCCGCACCGTCACGGTGCAGGGCGTGGGTGCTGTCGGCTTTGGGCTTTGCAAATTGCTGGTGGAAGAGGGCGCGAAGCTGATTGTCGCGGATGTGAACGCGCAAAACCTCGCGCGCGCGGAAGCCATTGGCGCGCAAACCGCCCCGGTTGAGCGCATCCACGCCATCGAAGCTGATCTCTTCGCCCCATGCGCGCTCGGCGCGGGCCTCAACGCCCGCACCATCCCCGAGCTTGGCGCGTCTATCATTTGCGGCGCGGCCAACAATCAGCTCGAAACCGAAGAGGATGGCGCGGCCCTCGTTGCGCGCGGCGTCACCTATGGCCCCGATTACGTCGTCAATGCCGGCGGCATCATCAGCGTTTCCGCTGAATATCTCGGCGAAAGCGAAGCGGCCGTGCGTGCGCGCGTGGAAGCCATCGCCCCGCGCGTTGTCGCCGTGATTGAACAAGCCAAGGCCAAGGGCGTTTCGCCCCATATCGCTGCAGACGCCATCGTTCGCCAAAAAATCGCCCATCACGCCAAGGAGCGCGCATGAGCAGCCGTAAATCCAATGCGCTGGAATTGCACATCCCGGCCCCGCGCACGCGCCCGGGGGACAAGCCCGATTTCAGCGGCTGGAGCTTCCCAGAGCCGGGCGACACCCCGCGTCCTGACGTCGACGCAAGCGCGGTGGAGATGCGCGAGTTCGCCTATGGCCTCATCCGCGTGCTTGATCTGCAAGGCGCAGCGCTTGGCCCCTGGCATCCGCGGCTCGATGCGGAAACGCTGCGGCGCGGCCTGAAATACATGGCGCTCACGCGCGCGTTCGATGATCGGATGCATCGCGCCCAGCGCCAGGGCAAAACCAGCTTCTACATGCAAAGCTTCGGCGAAGAGGCGGTCGCGGTGGCGCAAACCATGGCGCTGGATCGCGGCGACATGTGTTTCCCCTCCTATCGCCAGCAGGGCATCCTGATCGCGCGGGAATATCCGCTCGTGGATATGATGCACCAGATCTATTCCAACGCCGAAGATCCGATGAAGGGCCGGCAGCTGCCGATCATGTATTCGTCCAAGAAGGATGGGTTCTTCACCGTCTCCGGCAATCTCGCCACGCAAGTGCCGCAAGCGGTGGGCTGGGCCATGGCCTCGGCCTATTCCGGCGATACGCGCATCGCCGCCACTTGGCTGGGCGAAGGCTCAACCGCGGAAGGCGATTTCCACGCGGCGATGACGTTCGCTTCAGTCTATCGCGCGCCGGTGATCATCAATGTGGTCAACAACCAATACGCCATCTCATCGTTCCAAGGCATCGCCGGCGGGGAGAACACCACCTTCGCGGCGCGCGGCGTCGGCTATGGCATCGCCTCGCTGCGCGTGGACGGGAACGATTTCCTCGCCGTCTACGCCGCCACCCAATGGGCGGCCGAGCGCGCGCGCTCCAATCTTGGCCCCACCTTGATCGAGCACTTCACCTATCGCGGCGGCCCGCACTCGACCTCAGACGATCCCTCCCGCTATCGCCCCGCCGATGAGGCCAAGGCCTGGCCGCTGGGCGATCCCCTCGCGCGGCTCAAGGATCACCTCATCGCCATCGGCGAATGGAGCGAGGCGGAGCATCAGAAGCTCCAGGAGGAATGTGTTGAGCATGTCCGCGCCGTTGGCCGCGAGGCGGAGAAGGTGGGCGTGCTCGGCGTTGAAGGCGCACACAGCCGCGAGTCGATGTTCCAGGATGTCTACAAAGACATGGATTGGCGCCTTACCGCGCAAAACAAAGATGTGGAGGGTTAAGCCATGGCCTCAATGACCATGATCCAAGCCCTCAATTCCGCGCTCGACACCATGCTCGATCGCGATCCCAAAGTGCTCACCTTTGGCGAAGATGCGGGCTATTTCGGCGGCGTGTTCAAAGTCACCGAGCATTTGCAAGAAAAGTACGGCCCGCGCCGCTGCTTTGATGCGCCGATCAACGAATGCGGCATCGCCGCCGCCGCGATCGGCATGGCCGTCTATGGCCTGCGCCCCGTGATTGAAATCCAGTTCGCGGATTATGTGTACCCCGCTTATGATCAACTCGTCTCGGAAGCGGCGCGCATCCGCTATCGCTCCGCCGCCGATTACACTGTGCCGATGACAGTGCGCATGCCTTATGGCGGCGGCATCTATGGCGGGCAAACGCATAGCCAAAGCCCCGAGGCGCTGTTCACGCATGTGGCCGGCCTCAAAACTGTGATTCCGTCTACGCCGTATGACGCCAAGGGCCTGCTCATCGCCTGCATCGAAGATGATGATCCCACCATCTTCCTCGAGCCCAAGCGGGTTTATAACGGCCCGTTCGATGGCCGCCGCGATCGCCCCGTCAGCCCCTGGTCCAAGCACCCGGCCTCCGAGGTGCCGGAGGGCTATTATAAAATCCCGCTCGGCAAAGCGAACGTGGTGCGCGAGGGCGCGGATCTCACCATTCTGGCTTACGGCACGATGGTGCATGTCGCGCTCGCCGCCGCCGAAGATAGCGGCATCGACGCGGAGGTGATTGATCTCAGAACGCTGGTGCCTGTCGATATCGAAGCCATCGTGCAATCGGTCAGCAAAACCGGGCGCTGCGTGATCGTGCATGAAGCAACCCGCACCTCCGGCTATGGCGCTGAGCTCGCCGCGCTTGTGCAGGAGCATTGCTTCTATCACCTCGAAGCGCCCATCGAGCGTGTGACAGGCTATGACACGCCCTATCCGCACGCGCTCGAATGGGAGTATTTCCCAACCCCGCCGCGCCTGATCAAAGCCATGCGCCGCGCGATGGAGGGCTGACGCTTATGGGCAAGTTCGTTTTCAAATTGCCCGACGTGGGCGAGGGCACCGCTGAAGCTGAAATCGTCGCCTGGCATGTGCGCGTTGGCGATGTCGTGGCCGAAGATGCGCCGCTCGTCGATGTGATGACCGATAAAGCCACGGTGGAAATGACATCCCCCGTCGCCGGCAAGGTCGTTGAGATCAACGGCGAAGCCGGCGATATGGCCGCCGTCGGTTCACCCATCGTGGTGTTTGAGACTGAAGCGGAAGCCGACCTTGGACCGCCGGCGTCCCCGCCGGCAAAGCCGGTTGAACCCGTTCAAGCGCCAGCCGGCGAGACGCCGGCGGTCCAAGAAGCGCCGCCGCCGAAAGCCGAAAAGCCGCGCCTCAAAGCGCAATCGGGCGCTGTCTGGTCCGAAGAAACCGTGCAGGCCGCGATGCAAAGCGCCGCGCCCAAGGCCGTTTCCGTGCCCAGCGCCGCCATGCCCAAGGGCGCGTCTTCGCCGCCCAAGCCCCCGCCATCGCAAGCGGTGGCCAAGCCCGCGGCGTCCGATCCGGCGGTGCGCGAATGGTCCGGCCTTGCTTCGCCCGCCGTGCGTGCGCGCGCGCAAAAGCTGGGGGTCGAGCTTAGCCAAATTCGCGGCACAGGCCCTGATGGCCGCGTCACGCATGAGGATCTCGACGCCGTGCTCGTGCCCGCCGTTGGCGCGCGCCCAAGCAATGCGCTTGCGCAGAAGAATGGCGTTGAGCCGGTGAAGATCATCGGCCTGCGCCGCAAGATCGCGGAAAAGATGCAGGACGCCAAGCGCCGCATCCCGCACTTTGCCTATGTCGAAGAAGCCGATCTCACCGAGCTTGAAGAGCTCCGCGCGCATCTCAACGCCACCAAGCGCAACGATCAGCCCAAGCTCACGTTGCTGCCCTTCCTCATGCGCGCGCTTGTGCTGGCATTGCCGGATTTCCCGCAGATCAATGCGCGCTTTGATGACGATCAGGGCGTCGTCTATCGCCACGACAACGTCGATATCGGCATCGCCACGCAAACCGATAACGGCCTCATCGTGCCTGTCGTGCGCCATGTCGAAGCGCGCGATGTGTGGGATAGCGCGGCGGAAGTCTCGCGCCTCGCCGCCGCCGTGCGCGCCAACACCGCCACGAAAGAGGAGCTCTCAGGCTCCACCATCACCATCACCTCGCTCGGCGCGCTGGGCGGCATCGTCACAACCCCGGTGATCAATCACCCCGAGGTGGCGATCATCGGCGTGAACAAGCTGGTCGAACGCCCGGTGGTGAAAAACGGCGCCATCGTCGTGCGCAAGATGATGAATTTGAGCTCCTCCTTCGATCACCGCGTGGTCGATGGCTATGACGCCGCCGCCTTCATCCAGCGCGTCAAAGGCATGCTGGAGCACCCGGCGAGCTTGTTCATCGAGCGGTGAGGGGCTGCTAATTCAGCCAGATGCCGCCTGGGCCGCATATCAGCGGCTCTAGTCCCGCTGCCGCGTCAACAGCGGTCTGAAGCTCGCGGACGATCAGCGGCATGCCTGCGATCTCTCCAAGAGATTCTTCAACGCTCGCGCGATTGGCGCCGGATACGAAAGTCAGGATTTGCACGGATTGATCCGTGACGCCGGAATAATATTGATCGTTGAGAGAGAAAAAATGCGCGGCGCGAAATTGCTCAACCAAGCCCTCGACAACGCGCTGATCAATTGAAAAATGGCGCGTCGCGCCATCCACGAGCAGCGGTCCGCCTTGTTCGCTTCCGTAAATGCGCTCTGTTATTATAACGTCGCCGCTGCCGCGAATTTGCAGCACATAAGATGAGGAGCGATCGCCCTCGCAAATCACGAGCGCAGGCACGCGCTCCAAAGTAATCACAACTGAATCGAGCGTTGAGATCTCAGGAAACGGCCGCGCCGGCGTTCGCCACCGTTCCGCAGGCAGCACGATGGCTTGTTCCGTTATTTCGGCGCGAACAGTCCGCCCGTTGCGTTCAAACGGGCGATAGCGCCAATCCGAAATAGCGGCGGCGATTTGATCCTTGCAGTCTTCGGAGCCGGTGAAAATGAGCGACGTATGTCGATCGCTCGGCGCTTGGGTGTCCAAAAACCTCGCGCGCCCATCTCTATCGACGCGCATGGAGAGATTAACGCGCGCTTCATAGCCATATTCGGTGTGCCGATGGAACGCCTCGATGCAAAGCTCTGCGCCACGAATAATCGGCCTCTCCAATCGGTGCGCCGCGATCTCATTGGCGTCATCAATGATCACTGGCGCGCCGCCGCAGGCGCTGAGCGTGAGTGAGCCACAAAGCACTGCTGCTCGGAGTTGGGCGCAAATCGGCATCTGTCTCACCCCTGCGAAACGCTCAGCACGTTCCCATCGGGATCACTAAAAAACGCCACCTTGCTCGCGCCATCGGGCGCGGTCCAAATCCCCAGATCATCCTGGCCCATGCCGTCATAGCGGGTGAAGGCAAGGCCGTGCTTGTGCAGTAGCGCGGCGAAGGCTGTGATATCCGCCACATTCCAGCCCAGCACCGGATGCGGCGAAGGCTTATGATCGGCCATCACCGTCATGCGCAGCAGCGCGCCTTCCCATTCAAGATAATCGCCAAACGCATCGGCGCGCGAAAGCTTGAGCCCCAGCACGCCTTCGTAAAAGCCGAGCGCCCGCGCCCGATCGGTCACATAAACAAACGCCACCGGCGCGCCCAAAGCCATCGCACTGCTCCTTTTGTCCAGTTTGCGGCGCCGGCGCGGCTTTGTCTCCGATCTTATTGACGGCCTTGGCCGTCGCGCGTCTAGTGACGCCTTGCGGTGAGGGGATGGCGATGCGTTTGCGCTGGCTTGCAGCTTTGGTTCTCGCGCTGGCGCTGATCGCGCCGGGCGCGGCGCGCGCGTGCATGCCCATGCCGCCGCCGCCGCAAATGGAAGGCGAAACTGATGAGGCCTATCAGCAGCGCCTGGAGGAGGTGCGCGCCGTGCAAGCCGCCGAAGATTCCGCCTTCCGCGCCCGTATGCAGCGGGAAGCGTGGGAAAATTCCCAATCAGTGCTGATCGCCCGCGTTGAGCGCACGGGCGCGGTTGTGGCTGTCGGCGATCACGGCGAATCCCCGCGCCCCACGCTGCGCCCGGTGCGTTGGCTCAAGGGCTCAGGCCCCGCGCGGCCGTTCCATGTGCGCTACATCGAATTCACCAGCTGCGCGCCTGTCGGCGGCGGCGATGCCGTGCTGGGCGCAGTGGGCGAAGAATTCGTGGTGTTCGTGCGCAACGGCCGCCCCGGCGTGCGCAGCGTTATGGGCTCAGTCGCCGTCAACGCGATTGCGGATGATGAACTCCGCGCCCGCGTCGCCGCTGAATAATCAGCGCAGCTTCTTCGCCTTATGCACGGCCGCGTCCAGCGCCGATAAGAAGCGCGAGCGATCGGCCGCGGAAAACGGCTTCGGCCCGCCGCCGCCTTCGCCGAAGGAGCGCAAATGCTCCATCAGCTCGCGCTGCGCCAACGCCGCGCCGATCGAGGCGGGGGTAAATTCTTTCCCCGTCGCCCCCAGCGCCAGCGCGCCGGCTTTCAGCGCGCGGTCCGCCAGCGGAATGTCATTGGTGATGACGATATCGCCGCGTTGCGCGCGTTCGGCGATCCAATCATCGGCTACATCCGCGCCCGCATCCACCAGCGTAAATTGCACATCAGGCGGGGTGCGCATGTACGCATTCGCCACCACAATCACCGCGCACCCGCAGCGCCGCGCCACCTTGTAAACCTCCTCCTTCACCGGGCAGGCGTCAGCATCGACGAAAATGGTGGAAGCGGCGGTGGCGGGCATAGCGGTGCTATAGGCTGGATTTGCGTGCGCTTCGATGCAAAAGATTTTGCGATGAAACGCCTCACCGCCCTCATCCTCGCCGCTGCGTGCATCGCCGGCGCAGCTTTCGCCCAGCAGGGCGGCGCGCCGATGGTGTTTGTGCCGGAATTCGCCGCACAGCCCAGCCAAGCCGATTACATCTCCAATTATCCGCCGCGCGCGCTGCGTGAGAATGTCTCCGGCATCGCGGTGTTGTGCTGCGATCCGCGTGAGGATCGCGGGCTCGATTGCGCGGTGAGCAGTGAATGGCCGGAGGCGCGCGGCTTTGGCGAAGCCTCTTTGCGCGCCACGCAGGCCTATCGGCTCACGCCGCCATCGCACGCCGATCTGGTGGCGCGGCCGGGCGTGAAGGTGCGGCTCTCGGTGCGCTGGGTTGGCCCGGTTCCAGATGAGGCTGCGATCGCCACTTTGCGCCGCCTCGATGGTGAAACCGCCTTCGCCTGCCTGCCGCCGCTTGAATCTACGCAATAATTTCCGCGTCCCGCGCCGCTCTCCCCAAAACAATCGCCCCGCGCCATCTTCCCGCCGCCTGTTAACCCTCTTATGAAGAGTGAGGGACGGCGCGAGAACGCGCGAGGGTAGGCAACGCCATGGCTGACGTTTTCATCTCCTACGCCAGCGAGGATCGCGGCCGCGTTCGCCCGCTCGCCGATGCGCTGCAGCAGCGCGGCTTCAAGGTGTGGTGGGATCGCTCGCTCGCCTCGGGCCAGGATTATACCGCCGTGATCGAGCGTGAGCTGAAAAACGCCAAGGCGGTGATCGTCGTTTGGACGCAAAGCTCCACCAATTCCACCTTCGTGCGCGATGAGGCGGGTCGCGCCCGCGATCAGGGCCGGCTTGTGCCGGTGCTGCTCGATAACGTGCAGCTGCCGCTCGGCTTCGGCGCGTTCCAGGCCGAAGATTTCACCAAGTGGAACGGCGGAACCAACGCGCCGCAAATGCAAATCCTCGAAGAGGCGCTGAAAGCCAAGATCGAGGGGCGCGATGTCAATTCCGCCGAGATCGCGCGCAAGCGGCGCAAGCTGATGGCGCGCGTGCGTTTGGTTTCGGTGCTCACGGTGATCGCGCTGGTGATCGGCATCGCCGCCGGCGGGCGCTATCTGTTTGATCCGCCGAAAACTGAAGTCACGCAGGCCGATCTGCGCGCCGAATTGATGCGGCTTTTGGCCGAAGGCCAGCTCACGCCCGAGCAGGCGATCCAGCTCGCGCAAATCCTCGAGGCCGGCGCGTTGGGGGAAGTCTCCAGCACCGATAGCGCCTCTGCGCCCATGGTTGCCGAAGGGCCGGAGATGCGCGGCGCCACCAGCGATGGCGCGCCAGTGGAAGCCTCGCTCGCCTCGTTCCAGACGGACGCCAGCGAAACCTATCGCACCGCGTTCGCCGCGCTGTCGCAGCATCCCAGCGCCGAGGTGCGCCTGGCCACTGCGCAGATGAGCCAGCCGCAAACCCGCGACGCGGCGATGGAAACGCTCTGGACTTATGCGCAAAGCAATCCGGACGATCCGCTGCGCGATCAGATTTATCTGCTTTGCGGCTCGGTCG
Organism: Terricaulis sp.; assembly: GCA_035440585.1. Taxonomy (GTDB): domain Bacteria; phylum Pseudomonadota; class Alphaproteobacteria; order Caulobacterales; family Aquidulcibacteraceae; genus Vitreimonas. The sequence continues at coordinate 4,792 of DAORMO010000050.1, read as the reverse complement.
GCGAAGCCAATGATAGCCCGCTCGGCCAGCGCGCGCTTGAGGTGGCGGCCAATGTCGCCACCAACGATCCGGCGGTTTGGCGCATGCTCTCGCGCTCTTATGCGCGCACTGATCGCGGCGGCGAAGCGCGCGGCGCGGCGCTTGTCTCCGAAGCGGTGCAGGCCCAAGGCGCGGGCGATACAGAGGCGGCCGAGCAGCGCCTGCAAGAAGCGCTGCCTGAGCTTGCGGCCCCCGAAGTGCGCGCGCCCGTGGT
>DAORMO010000050.1:3142-4508 GCA_035440585.1 Terricaulis sp. | reverse complement strand
AGCCAGCGCCCGCTACGCCGAAGCCTATCGCCTGCGTGAGCAAACCGCGCGTCAGCGTTCCACCGCCGCCGCCGGCGCCGAATTGCAGGCCGATGCGCAGCAACTCGTCATCGCGCTCGATCGCAGCGGCCGCACGCGCGAAGCGTGCGAGCGGCTGCGCCAAGCGCAGGAAGCGCATAACGTCGCCGCGCCCGATCAGGAATTGCTTGATCGCTGCCAGCGCGAAACCAGCACGCGGCTGAACCCGCGCGTGGAGCTTGCGCCGCAATTGCGCGAAGATAGCGCCGCGCCCCAGCGCCGCATGCGCAATGTCGAGATGCAACAGCGCACGGTGACGCCAAGCGAGTAAGCGCTGGTGATTGAAACGGGCGTTTTGCGCCCCATTTAAGCCAAGCGAGGCCACGCCCTCGGCCGCATGGTGCGGTGATTAAGTCCGGGACGGCCCGGCCCTTCAAGGAGGGCCGTTTATGCCCTGGATGTATTTGGCGTTCGCCGGCCTGCTCGAAATCGTGTGGGCGTTTTCGATGAAGCAATCGGAAGGCTTCACCCGGCTTGGGCCATCGCTCATCACGCTCGCCGCCATGATCGCCAGCTTCGCGCTGCTCGCGCTTTCCATGAAAACCTTGCCGCTCTCGATCGCCTATCCGGTTTGGACCGGCATCGGCGCCGTCGGCGCCTTCGCTGTCGGCGTGCTCGTGCTCGGCGAGGCCGCCAGCCTCACCCGCATCGCCGCCGCTGTGCTGATCGTTGCGGGCTTGGTGCTGATGAAGCTTTCGACGGATTAGCCACCGTCTCGTGCTCCCCCGCTAGGGGGAGCTGTCAGTGAAGCTGACTGAGGGGGCGGCGCCGCCATCTGCCGATTGCTGCGCCCACCCCTCCGTCACGCGGCTTCCGCCGCGCGCCACCTCCCCCTGGCGGGGGAGGACGCGGCGGTCAGACTTCGCGCAATTCCGCCGCGCGCTGTTTGGCGATGCGAATGATTTCATCAACGACCTCGCCGGTCGCGCGCAGCACATCGGCGTTCGTGTAGCGCAATACGCGATAGCCCTGACTTTCAAGCCATCGTGTGCGTTCAGCGTCATAGGCGAGATTGTCAGTCATGCCGTGCTGGCCGCCATCGGCTTCCACGCACAATTTCGCTCGACGACATTCAAAATCGATGATGTAGCGGCCCAACGGAGATTGTCGGCGAAAGGCAAGGCCCTGATAGCGCATCGGCCGCAGATATAGCCAAAGTCGCATCTCCGCATCTGTCATGCGGCGTCGCATCGCGCGGGCGAGCGGATTGGGCATGCACGAATTCTAGCGCACCTTTTACACTGCGTCCTCCCCCGCTAGGGGGAGGTGGCGCGCGGCGGAGCCGCGT
>DAORMO010000050.1:1823-3120 GCA_035440585.1 Terricaulis sp. | reverse complement strand
CGCGGCCCCCTCAGTCAGCGCTGGCGCGCTGCCAGCTCCCCCTAGCGGGGGAGCACGAGAGCAGCGCCTCACCCCGCCCGTAAAAACATCACCTTCGCCGCGCCATAGTCGCGCGCATCCAGCGCCTCAAACCCTGGCGTTTCCAGCGCTTCATCCACGCCGCACTCAAACACGACAAGCGCGCCCGTTTCGATCCAGCCGCCGCCTTTCAGCCGCGCCAGCGCGCGCGTGCCGAGGCCCTTGGCGTAAGGCGGATCAAGAAACACCAGATCAAACGGCTCGCCCAGGCCCGCAGGCTTAAGCCCCAAATCCGTCGCGTCACGGCGATGGATACGCGTGGCGCCGAATAAGCCCAGCGCCTCGATATTATCGCGGATGGTCCCGCGCGCGCCCGCGTCGGTTTCGACAAACAGCGCAAACGCCGCCCCGCGCGACATCGCCTCCAGCCCCAAAGCGCCCGAGCCCGCAAACAAATCCAGCACCCGCCGGCCTTCAATTCCGGGGGACCATTCCGCGTGCGCCAGGATGTTAAACACCGCCTCGCGCGCGCGATCGCCCGTGGGGCGCGTGTCGCGCCCTGGCGGCGCCGCAATCGCGCGGCCTTTATGCTCGCCACCGACAATCCGCATCGCCCGCTCCTTGACCGGGGAAGGGCCTATCAGGAGAAACGTTGGCGTGGAAACCATCGCCCTCGATCTCACCGCTTTTTTTCAGGTGCTCCTGATCGACCTTGTGCTCAGCGCCGATAACGCGCTGGCCGTGGGCCTGGCTATTTCGGGGCAGGCGGATGAGCGCCGCCGCCGCGCCGCGTTGTTTTGGGGCCTGGTGCTGGCGCTCGTCTTGCGCATCGCGCTTGGCGCGCTGGCCATCTCCGCGCTCGCTCTGCCCGGCGCGCTGCTGATCGGCGGCGCGCTTGCGCTTATCGCCGCCTGGCGGCTGCGGGCGCCGCGCATCGCCTATCGCGTGCGTGAGGCGCAGCAAGGCTTTGCGCTGGCGCTGATCGCCGTGGCGCTGGCCGATATTTCGCTCGAAGGCGCGATCGCCACCGCCGCTGTCGCGCGCCATAGCGCCTTCATCCTCGGCTTTGCGCTGGTAATTTCCACGCTGCTCACCGCCATCGCCGCGCCCACGATCGCGCGCGCTGTTGCGCGCCATCGCTGGCTCACCTGGCTCGCGCTTGCGTGCATCGTCTTCGCCGGCGCCAGCATGATCTGGGCGGGCGCGCAAAACCTAGCGCCGTAGATTCGTCCTCCCCCGTGAGGGGGAGGTGGCGCGCGGCGAAGCCGCGTGACGGAGG
>DAORMO010000050.1:0-1810 GCA_035440585.1 Terricaulis sp. | reverse complement strand
CAACAACCGCGCCGCCCCCTCAGTCAGCTTCGCTGACAGCTCCCCCGTAGACGGGGGAGCAAAAAAACCGCGCTAGCCCAGCGCATCCTTCAAAAACCGGCGCGGGATTTCTTCCGCCTCGCCAGGGTCCAGCGTGCCAAGCTCAAACGGCCCGTAGCGCACGCGGATCAGCCGGTTCACCTTCAGCCCCAACGCTTCCAGCACGCGCCGCACCTCGCGGTTCTTGCCTTCCGTCAGCGACACATGGATCCACGCATTGGCGCCTTGCCCGCGCTCAAGCTCGGCCTCGATCGCGCCATAGCGCACGCCCTCAACCTCGATGCCGTCGCGCAGCCCATCGAGTTCAGCTTGCGTAATGCGCCCGAACGCGCGCGCGCGATATTGGCGCACCCAGCCATTGGCCGGCAGCTCCAAGCGCCGCGCGATCTCCCCATCATTGGTGAGCAGCAACAGCCCCTCGGAGTTCAAATCCAGCCGGCCGACGGAAATCACCCGTGGCAGCCCCGGCGGCAGATGCTCAAACACGGTGGGCCGCCCCGCCGGATCGCGGTGCGTGGTCACCAGCCCCGCCGGCTTGTGATAGCGCCACATCCGCGCCGGCTCCGCCGCCCGAATGGGGCGGCCATCGACGCTGATCTTATCGGCGTCCGTCACCTTCACGCCGGGCGTCTCAAGCACGACGCCATTCACCGCCACGCGCCCCTCGGCGATCAGCCGCTCCGCATCGCGCCGGGAACACACGCCCGCGCGGGCCAAAACCTTGGCCACGCGCTCGCCGTCGCTAGATGGTGGGGGAGGAGGTGCGTTCATGTTCGCCGTAATCTATCGCTGGCGCGTCATACCAGGGCTCGCTGCGCAATTCGAGGCCGCCTGGGCCGCCGGCACAGCAGCCATTTCCCGCGAATTTGGCGGCCTGGGCTCGCGCCTGCATAAGGCCGAGGAGGGAATCTATATCGCCTACGCCCAATGGCCTGATAAGGCGGCCTGGGAGAAAGCCATGGAAAGCCGCATGCGCCATTCCGACGATGAAGCCCGCCGCGCCTATCGCGCTGCGATCCTCGAGTTTGAAACCCTCGCCATGGGCGAGGTCGTCTCCGATCTGCTCGATCCGCCATGAGCGACGACGCTTTCATGGGCCATGCGCTGGCGCTGGCGGCGCGGGCGGCTGAGGCGGGCGAGGCCCCGATTGGCGCGCTGATCGTTGATGAGGCCGGCGCGGTGATCGCCGAGGGCGCGAATGCGCCCATCGCATTGAATGATCCCACCGCCCACGCCGAGATCATCGCCATCCGCCGCGCCGCTGAAGCGCTGGGCAATTATCGGCTCAAACCCGGCCTCACGCTCTACGTTACGCTTGAGCCCTGCGCCATGTGCGCGGGTGCGATCAGCGCCGCCCGCATCGCCCGCGTGGTCTACGCCGCACCAGACGCCAAAGGCGGCGCCATCGCCCACGGCCCGCGCTATTTCGAGCAACCCACCTGCCACTGGCGCCCTAGCGTCAGCGCCGGCCTCAGGTCTGATGAAAGCGCGGAGATGCTGCGCGCGTTTTTCAAGGCGCGGCGCAGTTGAGGGATGAGGGATTGGGGATTAGGGGTTGGGAACGTCTTCGCCCTAATCCCCAATCCCGAGCCCCCAATCCCCAAATGACTCTCCCCGAAACCCAAACCCTCTATTTCGAAGACGTCTCACTCGGCATGCGCGAGAGCTATACAAAGCATGTCAGCGCCGCTGACGTTGTGGGCTTTGCCGAGATCAGCGGCGATCGCAATCCGATCCACCTCTCTGAGCATTTCGCCGCCAAAACCCCGTT
>DAORMO010000049.1:14993-16517 GCA_035440585.1 Terricaulis sp. | reverse complement strand
TTTTGATGAAGCATCATCTTATCGAAGAACCGGCATCCACTTCTTCGGATGATGCTCTAGCTGCTCGTGAAGATCGACCAAAGCTCGCTGCGGACGCTGATCACATCGTCGTCGGACACGGAATCATCGGCGGCGACGACCAGCAGGCCGGTCGCGCCCTCGGCGCTGGGCAAGCAGAAGAAGGTGAGGAACATGTCCGGCTCAAGCGCGCCCTGTACATGGTTTGAGCCGCGCTCGATATTGCTCGCGCCATAGACGCCGGCGGCGTAACTGGCGCGCGAGAGGCAATCGTCCACGCTGGCGACACCCCGGAAGGTCCAATACAGGGCGACGGCCTGCGCGGGCGGCGCCATCGCAACGGCGAACACAATGGCCGCCAATGCGGCGAAAGCGACTTTTCTCATCTTGGCGAAACCCCCATATCAAGCCCTCAAACCCATTTGACGCGCGCCGCCGCCGGGGGCAAGCGCTGCGAGAGCTTGGAGCTAAAAATGCGCTATCTTCATTCGATGATCCGGGTCGGCGATTTGGACGCGGCGCTGGATTTCTTCGTCAGCAAGCTGGGCTTGGTTGAGGTGCGGCGGATGGAGAATGCGGCGGGGCGCTTCACGCTGGTTTTCCTGGCCGCGCCGAAGGATTTGGAGGCCGCGCGCGAGACGCAGGCGCCGCTGGTGGAGCTGACGTACAATTGGGACGAGCATGAATATGCCGGGGGCCGCAATTTCGGCCACCTCGCCTATCGCGTCGATGACATTTACGCGACTTGCCAGAAGCTGATGGACGCGGGCGTTGTGATCAACCGCCCGCCGCGCGACGGCAATATGGCGTTCATCCGCTCACCGGATGGGATTTCGATTGAGCTCTTGCAAGAAGGGCCGGCGCTGGAGAAGCAGGAGCCGTGGGCGTCAATGCAGAACACGGGGAGTTGGTGAGCGGAGCTGCGTGCTCCCCCGATAGGGGGAGCTGTCAGCGAAGCTGACTGAGGGGGCGGCGCTGGAGCTTGCAAGCATTGGCGCCCACCCCTCCGTCTCGCGGCTTGCGCCGCGATCCACCTCCCCCTCGCAGGGGAGGACGAGCGCTGGCGTCACCTTCTGCCAAACAGCTTCTCGATATCCGCCAGTTTCAGCTCCACATAAGTCGGCCGGCCGTGGTTGCATTGGCCGGAGAAGGGCGTGGCTTCCATTTGGCGGAGCAGCGCGTTCATTTCATCGGCGGTGAGCCGGCGGCCCGCGCGCACCGAGCCGCGGCAGGCCATGGAGGAGCACACCTCCTCCAAGCGCTCTTTCAGCGCGTGCGCCTCGCCCAGTTCAGCAACATCATCGGCAAGATCCTTGAGCATGCCGGCCGCATCAATATGGCCCAGCAAAGCTGGCGTTTCGCGCACGAGGATGGCCGCGCCGCCGAAGGGCTCGATCACCAAGCCTAAATCCGCGAGCTCCTCCGCGCGCGCGAGCAGCGCTTCGGCTTCGCTGGGATCAAGCTCGACCACCTCGGGGATCAGCAGCGCTTGCCGGCGCACGCCGC
>DAORMO010000049.1:14486-14790 GCA_035440585.1 Terricaulis sp. | reverse complement strand
AAGCCGACGCCCCCCTCCGCTTCGCTACGCTCAGCACCTCCCCCGTAAACGGGGGAGGATTCAACCCGCGCGCTGGGCATCTGAAAATCGCCGGGGGCCAAGCGCTCTTCCGCCGCGCCCCAGGCTTGCAGCGCGGGGCGCAGGAAAGGCTGCGGCGCTTCATAGGCGCGCACGGCGCCGAGCGCGCTTTGCGCCGTGGTGGTGGAGGCGCGATGGCCCGCGCCGGCGAGCGCGTGCGACAGCGCGCCAACGATCAGCCCGCGCACCAAAGAGGCGTCGCGAAAGCGCACCTCGGTTTTGGCGG
>DAORMO010000049.1:0-14476 GCA_035440585.1 Terricaulis sp. | reverse complement strand
TTCACGTCCACATCCGAAGGCGGCAGATCGAGAAAGAGCGCAGCGACGGGATGCCGATCGCGCGCCAGCAAATCCTGATATGCCGCACGCACCGCGCCGACGATCAGCTTATCTTTCACCGGGCGGCCATTGACGAACAAATGCTGATGCTCGCGCGTGCCGCGGCTGAAGGTGGGCAGGCCCGCAAAGCCGGAGAGGCGCACGTCCGTGCGGGTTTGATCGAGCGCGATACAATTGGGCGCAAACTCCGCGCCGAGAATGGCGGCGAGCCGCGCGCGGCGGCCTTCGTTTTCCGGATCAGCTTCAGCGGCGAGACGCAGCGAGACGCGGCCGTCATGCTCGAGCACGAACGCCACATCGGGCCGCGCCATGGCGAGGCGCTTGATCACCTCGGAGACGGCCATCATCTCCGCGCGTTCGCTCTTCATGAATTTGAGCCGCGCGGGCGTGGCGAAGAAAAGATCGCGCACCTCAACGCGCGCGCCGCTTTCAGAGAGCGCGGCCCATGGCGCGGGCTTGGGCGGCTGCAGCGCTCCGCCCTCCACCTCGATCATCCACGCGTCGGCCACGCCGCGCGCTTTGGAGGTGATCGACAGCCGCGCCACCGCGCCAATGCTTGGCAGCGCTTCGCCGCGAAAACCCATGGTGTGGATGTTGAGCAAATCGACATCGCCGCTGGCGCCTGCCGCGAGCTTTGATGTGGCGTGCCGCTCAACTGCGAGCGGCAATTCATCGCGCGGGATGCCGCCGCCATCATCTTCGATTGAGATCAGCCCAAGCCCGCCGCGCTCAATCCGCACATGGATGCGTTTCGCGCCCGCATCGAGCGCGTTCTCCACCAGCTCCTTCACGGCGGCGGCGGGGCGCTCGATCACCTCGCCTGCGGCGATGCGGTTCACAGCTTCGGGAGGGAGACGGCGGATAGGCATTGCGATTCGCGCTTCAAATGGCGAGCATAGCAGCATGACGCAAGACACGCCTCCCCTGCCGGCCAATGCCGAGCAGATGAAAAGCCCCTCCTTCAAACTCGCCGCGCTCGATCAGGATTACCTCCTGGGCGATTCCACGCGCGGTGTGCGGTTTATGCTGGAATACCAGAAGGCCGAGGAAATACTGCGCGCACAGCGCATCGCCTCCACCATCGTGGTGTTCGGTTCCGCGCGCACGCGTGAGAACGGCCCGCCCGCACAAGCGCATTGGTATGCACAGGCGCGCGAATTTGGCCGCATCGCTTCCGAGCGCGGCGGGGCGCTGTGCGAAGATGGCGAAGAACGCTTCAACGTCATCGCCACAGGCGGTGGGCCTGGCGCGATGGAAGCCGCGTGCCGCGGCGCGATGGATGTGGGCGCGCCGGCGATCGGCTTTAACATCACGCTGCCGCATGAGCAGGAGCCGAACGCCTACACAACGCCATCGCTTACGTTCAACTTCCACTATTTCGCCATGCGCAAAATGCATCTGGCGATGCGCGCCAAAGGGCTTGTGGTTTTTCCCGGCGGCTTTGGCACGCTGGATGAATTGTTTGAGCTGCTTACGCTGCGCCAAACGCGCAAGGTGGCGGCGCTGCCGATTGTGCTGTTCGACGAAGGCTATTGGCGCTCGATTTTGAATCTCGATGCGATGGTGAAAGCCGGCGTGATTGATGCGGCGGATCTGACGCTGTTTCGCTACGCTGATACGGCGCTGGCGGCGTGGGAAGCGCTGGTGGAGCAAGGGCTCGCCGCGCGCTTTCCTGATGGGCCGATCTAAAAACCGTGCAATAGCGCGCTTTTTTGCTCGCCAAGCAGAATCGGCTGTGTTACATGCGCGGCCCATTCGGAGACGTGTCGTGAACAAGCTGAACCTCATCACCCGGCAACCAAAGTTCGTCGCTTATCGCGGCGAGCAGGAGGATTGCCTTGCGCGGAGTGGTTTCGGCGGCTGACGTTCATAGGCGTTGAGCTTCTAAAAACCCCTCCAAGGCGCGGCCTCGGAGGGGTTTTTCGTATCCGCTCCGGGCTGCTTAAAGCGAATAGCGAAATAGCGAATAGCGAGTAGGGCCGCGCGCTTTACTCTATTCGCTATTCGCTACTCCCTACTCACTAAGGAGCGCCGGTCATGGCCGGATATGAAGAAATTGAAGGAAGCATCGCGCCGATTAAGGCGTGGACGCAGGGCGTGCCGGTGGAGCACGAAGCGCAAAATCAATTGCGCAACGTGGCGTCATTGCCGTTCATCCATAGCCACATCGCCGTGATGCCTGACGTGCATTACGGCATCGGCGCCACTGTGGGGTCTGTGATCCCCACCAAGGGCGCGATCATTCCGGCGGCTGTCGGGGTGGATATTGGCTGCGGCATGATGGCGGTGCGTACATCGCTCACGGCGAACGATCTGCCGGATTCGCTGGCGCGCATCCGCGGCGCGATCGAGCGCAACGTGCCGCACGGCAACGGACCTGGCGGCAATCACCGCGATACGCCCTCGTCTGTCGAAACTGCGTACCGCAATAGCGGCCTGCAGGAGCGCTACGAGGCGATCATCGACAAGCACCCGAAGGCTTCGGCGAAAGCGCAAACCGCGCAATTGGCGACTTTGGGCGGCGGAAACCACTTTATCGAGGTGTGCCTTGATGAAGAGAATCGCGTGTGGGTGATGCTGCACTCAGGCTCGCGCGGTTCGGGCAACCGGATCGGGCAATACTTTATCGAGCGCGCGCGCGAAGAACTTTTGCGCCGTGAGCTGGGCTATCATGTGCCCGACCGCGACCTCGCCTTCTTCATGGAAGATGAGCCGCTGTTTGCGGACTACATGGAAGCCGTGAGCTGGGCGCAGGACTATGCGCGCGCGAACCGTGAAGTGATGATGGAGCGCACATTGCGTGCGCTGCGTGACAACCTCACCAAGTTCAAGCTCGAGAAAGAAGCCGTGAACTGCCACCACAATTACGTGGCGCGTGAGCAGCACTTTGGCGCTGACGTGTGGATCACCCGCAAAGGGGCGGTGCGCGCAGGGCAAGGCGAACTTGGGATCATCCCCGGCTCGATGGGCGCGAAATCGTTCATCGTGTGCGGGAAAGGCAACCCGGATTCGTTCTGCACCTGCAGCCACGGCGCCGGCCGCGCGATGAGCCGCACCGCCGCCAAGCAGCGCTTCACCCTCGCCGACCACAAGAAGGCGACCGAAGGCGTTGAGTGCCGCAAGGACGCAGGCGTGATCGATGAAACGCCGATGGCCTACAAGGACATCGACGCCGTCATGGCCGCGCAAGCGGACCTGGTGGATGTGGTGCACACGCTGCGGCAAGTGGTGTGCGTGAAGGGGTGATCTACGCTTCCCCGCCGAGAGCCCCGCGCAAGCGGGGCCGAGAGCGGGGATCCAGTAGTGACAAAGCGCTTTCGCTTGTCGCTCTGGATCCCGGATCGCACCCCGGCTTGCGCCGGGGCTGCGTCCGGGAAGCGTGAGCCGCCGGCGCCGCCCTATTGCCTGCTCGCCTCATTGGTAGGACGCCGGAGTTTGGTTCCGGAAATCCACGTTCGAGGCGTGGGCGGGCAACCAAGTTCTAAAACCCCAGCAACTTCGCGTACCGATCCCGGTGGAAGCTCGCGCCGCCATAGAGGGCTTCGGCGACGCGCGCGCGCTTGAGATACAAGCCCGCATCATGCTCATCGGTCATGCCGATGCCGCCGTGCATTTGCACCATTTCGCTGGCGGCGAGGTGGAGCGTATCGGCGGCGCGGGCTTTGGCGAGGCTGGCGTATTCGGCGATACCGGGCGCGTTGCGATCCAGCGCATCGAGCGCGGCGATCACGCAAGAGCGCGTGAGTTCAAGATCGGTGAAGAGCTTGGCCGCGCGGTGCTGCAACGCCTGAAAACCGCCAATCACTTGGCCAAATTGCTTGCGGGTTTTGAGATACTCGCCGGTAATCTCAAACGCGGCGCTGGCTTGGCCGAGCATTTCGGCGGCGAGGCCGATGCGGGCGCGATCGAGGATGGCGTCGATGACATCAGCGCCGCCGTTCATTTTTTCCGCGACTGCGCCGTCAAAACGCACATCCGCCGCGCCGCGGCTATCGACGGTGATGAGTTCGCGGCGGCTGACGCCGGCCGCATCGGCCTTCACCAGATACAGCGCGTCCGCGCTGGCGACGATGAAGATATCTGCGATGTGGCCGTCAGCCACATAGGTTTTCGCGCCGGTGATCTTATCGCCCGCAACGCTCAGCGTGCTTTTGCCTGGCGCGTGATGCGGTGCTTCATCCACCGCGAGCGCCACGATCACCTCGCCCGCCGCGATCTTCGGCAGCCATTCGGCTTTTTGCGCCTCTGTGCCGGCGAGCAGCAGCGCGCTGGCGCCGATCAGCGCCGTGGAGTGCAGCGGCGAAGCCACAAGCGTGCGCCCGGTTTCTTCCAGCACAACGCCAAGGCCCACATAACCGAGCCCCGCGCCGCCGAACTCTTCCGGCACAATCACGCCGGCCCAGCCCATCGCGGCCATCTCAGCCCACAATGCGGGATCGCGGCCGTTTTGCTTGGCGTCGCGCTGCTTGCGCAAGCGAGAGACAGGCGCCTGCTCGCTGCAGAAGGCGCGGGCTGCGTCTTTCAGGAGCTGCTGCTCCTCATTGAGCGTGAACGTCATTGCGTATCCCTCAAACCCAAGATGCGCTTGGCGACGACATTGAGGTTCACCTCTGTCGTGCCGCCTTCGATGGAATTGCCTTTCGAGCGCAGCCAGCCGCGCGTGACGCCGAGCTCTTCAGCGCTAAAGCCCTCGCCGCTCCAGCCAAAAGCGCGCGAACCTGCGGCTTCCAGCATCAGCTCGCAGCGATCGATGTTGAGCGTCGCGCCGGCGACTTTGAACATCGAGGCCATGTGGCTGACATTCTGCCCGGCTTTGGCGTCCTCCTGCGCGCGCGCCACCGAAAGCGCGTAAGCGCGCTCTGTCATTTTATGGGCGGCGATGCGGGCGCGGAGATCGCCATCGGCGAGCACGCCGTTTTCGAGGCCGACATTGGCTTTGGCGATGTCCACCACATCGCGCTTGGCGCCGGAGCCGAAGCCGGAAATGTTGGTGCGCTCATATTGCAAGAGGCGCTTGGCGATTTCCCAGCCGCCATTGAGGCGGCCGACCATGGCGTCCTTCGGGATTTTCACATCGGTGAAAAAAGTTTCGCAGAAGGGCGATGAGCCGGAGATCAATTTGATCGGCCGCGTTTCAACGCCGGGGGTTTGCATATCGATGAGCACGAAGGAGATGCCTTCGTGCTTCACGCTTGTATCAGTGCGGACAAGGCAGAAGCACCAATCGGCTTCATTGGCGTAGGAGGTCCAAATCTTTTGGCCGTTGATCAGCCAATGATCGCCCTTATCCTCGCACTTGGTCATGAGCCCGGCGAGATCGCTGCCCGCGCCCGGCTCTGAATAGCCTTGGCACCAGCGGATTTCCCCGCGCACGATTTTGGGCAGATGCTCGAGCTTCTGCTCTTCGCTGGCGTACTCAAGCAGGACGGGGCCAAGCATCCAGAGGCCGAAGCTGAACAGCGGCGGGCGCGCATTGATGCGCTTCATTTCCTGCGCCAGCACCGCGTTTTCCGCGTTGGAGAGCCCGCCCCCGCCATAGGCTTTGGGCCACATCGGGGCTGTCCAGCCCTTCTCCGCCATGCGATCGAGCCAGAGCTTCTGATCGGGGTGCTTGAACTTAAAAGTCTTGCCGCCCCAAACGTAATCTTCTTCGCCGCTGAGCGGGGTGCGCATCGTTTCGGGGCAATTGGCCTCAAGCCACGCCCGCGTTTCGCTGCGAAAAGTTTCCATGTGATCTGTCATCGCGCGTTCCTCACGCGCGGTTTAGCACCATACAGTGGTGTACGTCACTATTCCGTAGCGTCCGGGCTTGGCGCGTCCAGGCCCTCGGGGCGGCCCACCACGACGAAGGTGTAATTCTCCGGCGCGAACAGGCGGCGGATGACGCGGTTCACATCATCACGGGTGACGGCGGCGATCAGCGCGTTGCGCTGATTGATATAGCCGATATCGCGCCCGCCGGTTTGGTAGGCGTGCACCACATTGGCCATCTTCACGTTGGAATCGAGATCGAGCGGGAACGAGCCAGTGAGATAGGTGATCGCGTCACGCACCTCCTCCTCGGTGGCGCCATCGCGCACCAGGCGCGCCATCTCCTCGCGGATCACCTCGATCGCCTGGCCAACATTGGCGTTCGCCGTCTGCGCTGAGCCGCGCATCATGGCGACATGCTCACGCACCTGAGGGCTTGTGCCGATGCCGTAAACCAGGCCGCGCTTTTCGCGCACCTCGGCCATGAGGCGCGAGGAAAAGCCGCCGCCGCCCAAAATGTAATTGGCGACAGCCAGCGGAATCCAATCGGGATCTTCATCCTGGATGCCGGGCCCCATGAACAGGATGAGGCTTTGCGGCTGCGGCAAATCCCGCACGATCAGCGGCGGCGCGGCGGCGAGGCCAGCCTCCGCCGGCAAGCTGAGCGGCCCAGTTGCCGGCACGCTGGCGAAGGTTTCATCCAAGAGGCGCGCGGCTGTGGCCGCATCGATATCGCCCACGATGGTGATCTGCATGCGATCGCGCGCGAACAGCGTTTGCGCACGCGCCACAAGATCGGCGCGGGTGACGCCCTCCGCGCTCTCGCGCGAGACGCGGCGGGCGTAAGGGTGCTCAGGATAGAACGCCTGATCGACTGCAAGCCACGCCAGATAGCTGGCGTTGGTTTCGCGCTGGCGGATGCCGACCAGCATTTGCCGGCGGATGCGCTCTAGCGGGGCGGCGTCAAAACGCGGCGAGGCCAGCGCCAAGCGCGCCATTTCAAACGCGGCGTCGCGGTTTTCACTGAGCGTTGTCAGCGTCATGCCGAGCCCATCGGCGCCGGCGGAGAAGCCGAGCGACATATTGAGCGCTTCCAGGCGGCGCTTGAACGCGCCGGAATCATATTCGCCCGCGCCCTCGGTGAGCATGTCGACGGTCATCGCCGTGAGCCCGGTTTGCGCGGCCGCCTCAGTGGCCGAACCGCCGCGCCAATAGGCGCGCAGCACGATCATCGGCACGGTGGAATCAGACACCAGCCACGCCTCAATGCCGCCGGGCGAGACCACGCGCTCCACCGGCACGGAAAATTCAGCGCGCGCAGCGGCTGGGCTTTGCGCCAGCGCGGGCGCGGCCAGCATCGGCGCGGCGAGCGCAGCGAGAGCAAACAGGATCGCCCTCATGGCGCGGCCTCCGGCGCCATCAGCCAGCCGGTGACGGAGCTTTCAATCACCAGCGTGCGGCGCGCCATTTCATGCGCCTCCTCACGCGTGACAGCGGAAATATCGGCTGGCCAGCGCACCACTTCTTCAATGGTTTCGCCCTGCGCCAGCGATGAGCCGAAAATGTTGGCGAGATTGCTTTGGCTGTCGCGCGCATAGATGGCCGCCGCCGAGAGCGAGGATTTGGCGCGCGCCAGTTCTTCCTCGGTGGGGCCATCGCGCAAATATTCGGCGATCACCTCATCGACCGCTGCTTCCAGCGTTTCGAGCGAAACGCCTTCGGCCGGCATGGCGCCGATGGAAACGACGCCGCCGCCGCGCCCGGAGGTTTGCGCGCTGGCGCCCGCGCCAACAGCGAGCCCGCGCTCTTCCACCAGGATGCGATAGAGGCGGCTGGTTTGCGAGCCGCCGAGAATTTCGACAGCGACATCGAGCGCATGCGCCTCCCGCCCCTCATCGGTGGCGTAGGAGATGGCGCGATAATAGCGCGCGAGCGAAGGCTGGCGCACTTTCTCATCCCGATGGACAAGGCGCATCGGGCCGACGGGCGCGGGATCTTGCACCCAATCGCGTGAGGGCAGGTCGCGCGTGGGGCGCAGGCGGCCATAATAACGCTCCGCCAGCGGGCGCAGCTCGGCTGCATCAATATCGCCGGCGACGACGAGGATGGCGTTATTGGGCGCATACCAGGTGCGGTAGAATTCTTCCGCGCTGGCGCGATCGTAGGCTTGGATTTCGTGCATCCAGCCGATGATCGGCGTGCCGTACGGATGATGCGGAAACAGCATGGCGCGCATGCGCTCAGCCATCACCGATTGCGGGTTGTTATCCACGCGCTGGCGGCGCTCCTCGGCCACCACATCGCGTTCGGAATAGAAGGTTTCATCGCTAAAGCGCAGATTGCGCATGCGATCGGCTTCCATCCGCATCACGAGATCGAGGCGATCGCGCGCGATACGCTCGAAATAGGCGGTGTAGTCCCAGGAGGTAAAGGCGTTGTCGTCCCCGCCATTGCGGGCGACGGTGCGGGAAAATTCGCCGGGCGCGATCGTGCGCGTGCCCTTGAACATCATGTGCTCAAAAAAGTGCGCGATGCCCGATTGGCCGCGCGGCTCATCGGCCGCGCCCACGCGATACCAGACCATGTGCGTGACGACAGGCGCGCGGCGATCGGTGATGACGACAACCTCAAGCCCGTTGCGGAGCGTGAAGCTTTCAGGCCGCGGCAGCTCGCGCGCATCGGCGCGCGCAAACGCAAACACGATGGCGCATGCAATCAGGAAGCGTGCGCCCGCTTGGAAAAAGCCCCCCACGCCGGCTCTCAAGTCCCCGGCAGTTTCACGCCGCCGCCACGACGGATGGTGACTTCGCCGCCGCCGGTCGCGCGGCGGATGGCTTCTTCTTCTTCCGCGCGGCGCTCAGCGTCATCGACGCCGGGGCGGCCGAACTCGTTCACGCGATCTGAAAACGCCTGGCTGCGATGCAGCACGCCTTGGCTTTCATAATCGATCACTTCGCGGGTGTTCGGATCGACAGCGCCGGCGCCTGCGTTTTCCACGAACGTGCGCTCGCCGGCGCTGGCGTTTTGGCCGGTGTCTTGGCCAAACAGCGCGGTGCGCGCATCGGCGCTGGGCTCAAGCTCTTGCGGGCGCGCTTCACCTGGGCGCGGCGGGCGCAGGCTGTATTCCGGCGGCAGCGTGAGCGGGGCGCTCGTCACCACGCGGAATTCATCCGGGACGATTTTGCCTTGGCCCATCGAGCGCTGCAGCGTTGAGCAGCCGCTAGCGAGTGCGGCGGCGGTCAGCACCGCCATGATCGCAACCGGTTTGGACATTTACGCGCTCCTCGAAATTTCGATCTTGGTTCTTAAAGAGACCGGCGCCGCTCGCCAAGCGGCTCCTCCACTTGATGGGGATGCCGCCCAAGTGCGCCTGTTCTGAGGCGAAAGCAGCCCTTGGGCAGATGCGTCACGAGCCCGATCCGCGCCCGAAACGGGATTTGAGCCAGGCCCAGCCCGTGCCCTCACCCGGCTTGGATTCGGTGAAAAGCAACATGTCCGCCGCCAGCAGCACCGCCCCGACGGTGATCGCGGAATCGGCCACGTTGAACACGAACGGGAAATAAAGCCCGCTGAAATCAAGGAAGTCGACCACGGCGCCGTGGATGATCCGATCCACCACATTGCCCAGCGCGCCGCCGACGACGAGGCCCAGCGCCACCCCTGTCAGCCGCCGCTCCGCCGTGCGCAACCAGGAGGCGAACACCCCGGCGATCACCAGCATGCCAAGCACCAGGCCCCAGCGCGCCAGATCATTATCGGCGCGGAACAGGCCAAAGCTGATGCCGCGGTTCCAGACCATGCGCAGGTCAAAGATCGGGGAAATTTCCAGGAAGCGGCAATTCACCCCCGCCTCAAGGCAGCCGGGCGGGCTGAATTTCAGCACCCCCAGCACCAGCCATTTGCTGATCTGGTCGAGCACAAACACGACCGCCGAGATGGAAAGGCCAAAGCGCACCATGGCCGGGCTTATGGACGGGGCCGCAGCGGGCATCAAGCGGCGCCCCCATGGACCTTGTCCCAGGCCGCGACCGCTTCGGCGTCGCGGGGGGTGATGTCGGGGTAGCGCGGATCGGCGCTGGCGGGATCGAAATATTTCCAGGAGCGCGCGCATTTCACGCCGGGGGCTTTTTCAACCACCACGGCCACGCCCGGCGTTTCGCTGAGGCGGAACGCATCGGCGGGGGCCTCGCCAGCTTTGATGACAATGCCGCTGGTGATGCAAAGCTCGGCGAAGTCGCTCGCTTCAAGGCAAGCGCGCAGATTTTCATCGGCCACGAACACAAGCGGGCGCGCCTCGAGCGCGGCGCCAATCAGCTTATCACGCCGCGCGACTTCGAGCGCGCCGGTGACAACCGCGCGCGCTTCACGCAAACGCGCCATTTCCTCGCCCGCGAAATCATCGCGCCAGGCGGCGGGTGTTTCGGGGAAGAGGCGCAGGTGCACCGAAGGCTCGTTCGGAAAGCGCGTCGTCCAGGTTTCTTCGGCGGTGAACGGCAGGATCGGCGCAAGCCACGCGGTGAGGCGTGAGAACACTTCATCGAGCGCGCTGCGGCAGGCGCGGCGGCGGATGCTGGCGGGCGCATCGCAATAGAGCGCATCCTTGCGCACATCGACGTAGAACGCGGAAAGATCGACGTTGCAGAATTCCACGATGGCGGACACCGCCTCGCGGAATTGGAAGGTTTCGTAGGCGCGGCGGACAACGCCATCGAGCTCGTAGAGGCGATGCAAGAGCCAGCGTTCCAAGAGCGGAATCTCTTGGACCGCCGGCGCCTCGCCGGCGAGGGCGCCGACGGTCCAAGATGAAAGCCGCTCGCTTTCTTCAAAGCCATTCAACGCGCCCAGCAAATAGCGCAGCGTGTTGCGCAGTTTGCGATAGGTTTCGCTGGCTTGATCGATGATGGTTTTGCCCATGCGCAGATCATCGCCATACTCGGCGCTGGCGATCAGAAGGCGCAGGATTTCGATGCCGTTCTGCTGCGCGATCTTTTGCGGCTCAACCACGTTGCCGATCGATTTGGACATCTTCTTGCCCTCCTCGTCCATGGCGAAGCCATGCGTCAGCACCGCATCGTATGGCGCGCGCCCGCGCGTGGCGCAGCTTTCGAGCAAAGACGAATGAAACCAGCCGCGATGCTGATCTGAGCCTTCAAGATAAATCACCCCTTCTGGGTTCTTAAACGAAGGCCGCGTGGGCGCATCGCGATCCCCCAGCACGAAAGCATGCGTTGAGCCGGAATCGAACCAGACATCGAGGATGTCTTCGACCTTTTCAAAGTCCTCGGCCTTGTAATCATTGCCAAGGAATTCTTGCGCCGGGGTGGCCCACCAGACATCGGCGCCGCCTTGCTTCATGGCCTCGACAATGCGCGCATCCACCGCATCATCCATCAGCAGCGCGCCATCGCTTTTGCGCACAAAGATCGCCAGCGGCACGCCCCAGGCGCGCTGGCGCGAGACCAGCCAATCGGGGCGATCTTCGATCATGCCCTTGATGCGGTTGTAGTCCTTGTGCTCGCCCCAGCGATGCTGGCCCCAATCCACGCGCTCGATTTCCGAGAGCGCGATTTGGCGCAGCGTTTTGCCATCGCGAAACGGCTTATCGAGCGCGATGAACCATTGCGGCGTGTTGCGGAAGATGAGCGGCGCTTTGCTGCGCCATGAGTGCGGGTATTGGTGCTTGAGCTGCCCACGCGCGAGCAATGCGCCGGCGCCGATCAAAGCTTCGATCACGGCTTTGTTGGCTGGGCCTTCCTTGCCGAGATTTTTGCCTTCGAGCTGGATGATCTCCAGCCCTTCAAAACCGGGCGCTTCTTTGGTGAGCTTGCCTTCAGCGTCGACGGTGAAGGGAATGCCCTCCTGGCCGAAATGCTTGGTCCAGATCACAAAGTCATCCGCGCCGTGGCCGGGTGCTGTGTGGACAAAGCCCGTGCCGGCGTCATCGGTGACGTGATCGCCATCGAGCAAGGGCACGTCGAAGTCATAGCCTTGGCTGCGGAGCGGATGCGCGCAAACCCAACCGGTCGGGTCCACACGCGCGAGCAACTTTGCGGAGGCGATCTTAGCGGCCGCGAACACTTCGGGCGCCAACTTCGAAGCAAGAACGAGCTTATCCCCGGGTTTTGCCCAAGGCAGAAACGCAAGCCCATCTTCCATCGACTCAACTTCGTAAAGTCCATATTCGATAGAACGACTAAATGAGATTGCGCGGTTGCCCGGTATCGTCCAAGGCGTCGTCGTCCAGATCACAATTTCCGCATCCATTATCGCGTCTAGACCTGCGCCGCTCGCGGCACCCGCCCGGATCGGGAATTTCACCCAGATCGTCGGGCTCGTCTTTTCCTGATACTCCACCTCGGCTTCGGCGAGGCTTGTGCGCTCCACCGGGCTCCACATCACCGGCTTTGAGCCGCGATAAACAAGCCCCGTGCGCACCACGCGCATGAATTCGCGCGCGATGGCGGCTTCGGCTTCAAAGCTCATCGTGGTGTAGTACTTATCCCAATCGCCTTCGATGCCGAGGCGGATGAATTCCTCGCGTTGCAGCGGGATCCATTTGTCGGCGTAGGCGCGGCAGGCTTTGCGGAATTCCACCGCCGGCACGTCCTGCTTCTTGCGGCCCGCTTTGCGGAAATCTTCCTCGACTTTCCACTCGATCGGCAGGCCGTGGCAATCCCAGCCGGGCACGTAATCGCAATCAAAGCCGGCCATCTGCTTGGTGCGGACGACGAAATCCTTGAGGATCTTGTTTTCGGCGTGGCCGATATGGATGGCGCCATTGGCGTAGGGCGGGCCATCGTGCAGCACGTATTTGGGCCGATCCTTCGCCGCTTCGCGCAGGCGCTGGTAGAGGCCAATTTCGGCCCAGTGCTTGATCCGCTCAGGCTCTTTTTGCGGCAGGCCCGCGCGCATCGGAAATGGCGTGTCGGGCAGAAACATGGTTGCGCGGTAATCGCGGCCTTTGGGCTCTTCGGCCAAGGGAGACTCTCCGTAAATCGAATGGCTGTGTAGCAGATCCCCGGTCCCGCGGAGCCTTTGCTCCACGCGGGCCGGGCCTCAAATTCGGGAGGCCGCTATGGGATGATGCGCAATCCACGCCATGGCCGCCTCCTAGCATCGCGCGCCTGTGAACGCCACTGAGATTGCCGCAGCCGCGCTTCCGGCCTAAATCCCGCCCCCATGACAAACGCCCACGATTTCAGCTTCCCCAAGCTCAACGAGCCCGGCGAGATCCGCCTTGGCGACTATGCCGGCAAGGTGGTGCTGGTGGTGAATGTG
This sequence comes from Terricaulis sp., assembly GCA_035440585.1. Lineage (GTDB taxonomy): Bacteria > Pseudomonadota > Alphaproteobacteria > Caulobacterales > Aquidulcibacteraceae > Vitreimonas. Next base: position 1,387 of record DAORMO010000049.1, on the reverse strand, counting down.
GCGAGCGCCTGCGGGCTGACGCCGCAATACCGGGATCTTGAGGCGCTGTATGAAGCCCGCGCGGGCAAGGGGCTGGTGATCATTGGCGTGCCGTCCAACGATTTTGGCGCGCAGGAGCCGGGCGACGAGCAGCAGATCCGCGCATTTTGCGATTCGAACTTCCACGTGACCTTCCCGATGGCCGGAAAGGCCGAGATCACCGCCTCGGGGCGGCGGCACCCGTTTTATCAATGGATCGCCGCCGAACTGGGCGAGAGCGGCCTGCCACGCTGGAATTTCCATAAATATCTGATCGGCAAGGATGGCGCCCTTGCGGAAACCCTCTCCTCCAAATCCGCGCCGCTCTCCCCAGACGTGCTAGAAGCGATCGATCGCGCGCTCGCAGCCTAACCAACGCGCCTTGGCGCATGCGCGGTGACGGCTTATGTTCCCACAACCCTGGGAGGAACCGGCGCACACATGGCCGACGAGGAACACGATAAAGAAGGACGGCCGCAGGATCGCGGCCAGGCGCGCCGGGAGGCGTTTCTTGCGGCGGCGCGGGAGGTGTTTCTGCGGCGGGGCTATCGCGCAGCTTCCGTGAACGAGGTGGTGCGCATAGCCGGCGGCTCGCTGGCTACGCTCTATCAGCAGTTTGGCAATAAAGAGGGGCTGTTCCACGCCTTCGTGCTCGATCAGCACGCCCGCTTTACGGCGGATATGGCGCCCGAAAGCGTCGATCACCTGCAGCTTGAAGACGGGCTGCGCGCCATTGGCGAGCGCTACCTTTCCAACCTGCTGAAGCCGGAAACGCTGGCGTTTTATCGGCTGGTGGTCAGCGAAGGCATGCAATTTCCCGAGGACGCGCGCCGCGACGTGAGCGCCGGCGCAGGCGACGTGCGCAGGCTTGTCAGCGATTTTCTGGCGGCCCATGGCGGCCCGGCGGCTGAAAGCGCCCGCCACCCGGACATGCTGCTCGAGCTTTGGCGCAGCCGCTATCACATGCGCGCCATCATTGATGGCGGGCCCACCCCCTCCGAGGACGAGGTGAAGCGCCACATCGGCCAGTGCGTTGATGTTTTCCTTCATGGGATCAAGCGCTGAACAATCCGCTCAGGCGCTGTTCAGCTTGGGTTCAGCTTGGCGCGTTCAAGCTCCAAGCTGCGAGGGTGTGCCTTCGGGCGCACTTGGGAGCGTAACATATGAAAACTGCACTCATCGCGGCGTTGGCCGCCTTGAGCGTGACGGCCTTGGCGGCTGAACCCGCCTTCGCCCAGCGTGAAGATCGCGGCCGGCAAGAGCGCGGAGACCGCGGCGGGGATCGCGGCGGCCAACGCGGCGGCGGCGATCGCCAATGGCAAGGCCCGTCCCAGCGCGGCGGCGAAGCGCGCCCGCAACGCCAACAGGC
>DAORMO010000048.1:16205-16558 GCA_035440585.1 Terricaulis sp. | reverse complement strand
GGCGGGCCTGGCCGCGCGCGCGGGGGGCGTGTGAGCACCAGCGCGATATAGCCGTTATCCCCCACCGGCCCGGCCGAAACCGTGGCGCGGCCAAGCGCAAAGCCGGGGCCAATAAGCGGCACATCCGCCTCAACCACACCCGATGCGCCGCTCAAAGCGCGCCGCGCCAGCGCCACCAAAGGCGCGTCCGAGCCGAAAATATCATCCAGGCGTCGACCGAGCAGCCCGCGGCCGACGCCCGCCAGTAGCTCAGCCGCCGCTGCATTGACGAAGCGAATACGCTCGCCGCTATCGATGCCGAGGACCGGCGCTGGCAGCGCCTCCATCCAACGCTCAGCGTCGGGCGATGGCGG
>DAORMO010000048.1:15771-16185 GCA_035440585.1 Terricaulis sp. | reverse complement strand
GGGCGATTGTGCCCTTCACGACGCGCGCCTGCGCGTTTGGTGCAAGACAGACAGGCTCGTTTGCTCCACACAGGGCATGGTTTTGCGCACCTCTTGGGTCGGAGCTTAAGGCGCCCAAAAAGCGGGCGCCAAGTGTTTTGTGCTGCGGTGCAGCACGTTGGGAGTGAAAATTTTCTGGCATGACCTCCGCGGCCCTCATCGTCGCCGCCGGGCGCGGACAACGCGCCGGCGCTGAATTGCCAAAACAATACAGTGTGTTGGGTGGAAAGCCGGTGCTCGCTTGGTCGATCGATGCTTTCGTAGCGGCTGGCGTGGACGAGATTTTCGTGGCGATCGATCCAGCGCACGAGGATTTGTGCCGCGCAGCAATCGGCGGGCGCCCGGTACGCCTGATCGCAGGCGGGGCCAGCCGCA
>DAORMO010000048.1:12009-15706 GCA_035440585.1 Terricaulis sp. | reverse complement strand
GACGCGGCGCGTCCTGGCCTGACGCCGGGCGTCCTCGCGGCGCTGCGCAGCGCGCTTGAGAGCGGCGCCGAGGCGGCGGCCCCGGCCCTGCCTATCGCGGATTCCTTACGCCGGGCTGACGCCGAAGGGCGCGCACAGGAGGATGTGGAGCGCGCAGGCCTCATGCGGGTGCAGACCCCACAGGCGTTCCCGACCGCGCTTATTCGCGCCGCCTATGAAGCGGCCGGGCCGGACGCTGTCTTCACTGATGATCTCAGCGTCGCCATGGCGCATGGCGCGAAGGCGCACCTGATCGCCGGAGATGCTCGACTTATGAAATACACCTACCCGGAGGATCTCGTGATGCTGGAGGCTCTGCTAGTTGGTGCGCGCGCGCCATGCGTCGGCGCGGGCTTTGACGCACATCGCTTCGGCGAAGGCGATTTCGTGACGCTTTGCGGGGTGCGCATTGCGCACAACAAGGGCTTGGTTGGCCATTCGGATGCGGACGCGGGCTGGCATGCGCTGGTGGATGCAATCCTCGGTGCGCTCGGTCAAGGCGATATCGGCGCGCATTTCCCGCCGAGCGATCCCAAATGGAAGGGCGCGGATTCAGAGAAATTCCTGCGCCATGCGCGCGCGCTGAGCGAGGCGGCCGGCGCGCGGATCGTGCATGTGGACGTGACGCTGATCTGTGAGCGCCCGAAAATCGGCCCGCACCGCGAGGCGATGCGCGCGCGCACGGCCGAAGTGCTGGGTTTGCCGCTCGACCGCGTCAGCATCAAAGCCACCACGACCGAGCGCATGGGCTTTACCGGGCGCGAAGAAGGCCTCGCCGCCCAGGCGACGGCGACGATCGAGCGGCCGATCTAATCCGGACTTGGCGCCGGCGTTTGCGCTTCTTCGCTTGGCGCACATTCGCGTAGGTAGGGATAGAGCCTGCAGCGTTCGATATCGGCGATGCTCTCCCACAAAGCGCGCGGCACGTTGATATAATCATCGCTCCACGCCCTGCCCGGGGGCGCAGCCAGCACGCGCCAATCATTGCTGGGCAAAGCAAGGGTGGTGAGCACATCAGGCGTGTGCGCCAAGATCATGGCGCTGGCCCCTAGTCCGCCAAAATAGGACACAGGCGTGTCATCGAACCGATCGCTCAAGCGGTAGAGCGATGGCGTATTGAGCGCGGCGGCGACGCGCGCGGCTTCGGAGACAAGCGCCAAATTCCGGTTGGACAGATGCAGGATCACGATGCCGCGCGGCGTCGTTTTGCGCAGGTAAAGGGCCACGGCCTCGCGGGTGAGCAAGTGCGCTGGAATGGAATCTGAGGAGAAGGCGTCAACTACAATGACATCATAAAACCCGTCCGGCTCATCAGCGATGCGCAGGCGGGCGTCGCCAAGCAGCACGCGGGCGTTCGGCTGGCATTGCGGCACATAGGTGAAATCTCCGCCTGGATCGACGGCGAGCCGAACCACCGCCGGATCGATCTCGAAAATATCCATCTCATCTTCTGGGCGCGTCAGGCAGGCGGTTGAGCCCGCACCAAGCCCAATAAGCGCAACGCGCACCTGATCATGCGCGGCGATGCCGGCGCTGATTGCCTCTCCGAGCGCGGTGCGCGGGTGATAATAGGTGAGCGGCAGTCGAGAATAATCATCGCCCACCAATTGCGCGCCGTGAATGGTGGTGCCGTGCATCAAAACGCGCAGCGGCGGCTCGTTTGGATCGGGGCGCGTGTATTCGCGCGTGCGCAGCACGCCGAAGAAGGTGCGCTCTTGCGTGATCACCTGCCCGCCGCGCAGATCATCGATGAAGATTATGGCGAAGGCGCCAAGCACAATGCCGGCCAGGACGATCGGATAGGTGCGGGTAAAGAAAATCGCCAGCACGCAGAACATGATGGCGGGCACGATCAGCTGATCGGCGCGCACCTCGCCCGCCGTGAGCGCGGCGAGGATGAGAAAGACTAGGCTGGGCATGGCAAAGCCCGCCGCTAGGTCGCCAACGCGGCCGCTATCGCGGCGGCGTTGCACTGTCGCGTGCACGCAAAACAGCAGCGCCAAAAAGCTGCTGCCGATGAGCAGCCAGCCCCAGGGCTGGGCGAGACCCGCTGTGGTTTCCGCTGTGGAGGCGATGAAAACCAGCGACGTGTTGAACGCAATCGCGATCACCAGCGCCGCATGCGCCACCGCCGCGCCGAAGAAGATGTAGCGGAAAGGGCCAGAGACAGCCGGCCCGCCCCACCCTGCTGCAATCAGTAGGGCCGCCGCCCCGAGCGCGCCAGCAACGACGGCGCTCTCCAGAAAGTTAAGGCGCAGCATCACCAGCGCCACGACGACGCCCATCGCCGTTGCGCCGAGCGCAGCGTCGGCGAGACGCGGCATGTCGCTCTGCGCGCGCGGGCGGAACAGGCACGCCGCCGCGAGGGCCAACGGAAATTCGTAGATGTTGTTGAAGATCAGCGGCGCCGCCAGCGCCGCAAACGCCCCGCCCAGCACGCCACCGAGCGAGACCAACAGGTAAAATTCCGTCAGCCGATCCGCGCTTGGGCGCGCGCGCGCCAAGGCGTGATGGCAAATCAGCGCGCTGAAGAAAAAGCCTGAGAGAATGCCGCCGAGCGAGAGCACCCAACTGCCGGATGCGTAATACGACATCACCATGAAGGCGAGCGCGAACGGATGCACAAGCAGGCTCGCGCCCGCGAATTTCTCTCCGCCCTTCATGAACGCGATGACAAAGGTGAGCAGATAGAGCGCAAGCGGCAGCACCCACAGCATCGGCGCTGAGGCCACGTCCGTGGAGATGTGCTGGGTGACGCCGATCACCAGCGCCGAAGGCACAGCGGCGGCGGCGAGCCAGTACAAACGCTGGCGCCATGTTGGCGCGGGCGTTTCGGCTTTTGCAGGCGCCGGCGCCTCGCCGTTTGCGGTGATTGCTGCTGCGCCCGCGAGCATGATCAGCATCACAACGCCGAGATAGCCCGCGCTCCAGGCCTGGCTCTGCGCGGCGGCGCCCAGCAGCGGCTCAATCACAATCGGGTAGGCCAAAAGCCCGGCGAAACTGCCGAGATTGGATGCCGCATAAAGATAATAAGGGTCGTGCGCGTCGGCGCGGCCGGTGCGGGCGAACCAGGCTTGCAGCAGCGGCGCGGTGGCGGAAGCGGCCGCAAACGGCGCGCCCACCGAAAGCGTGAGCACGCCCAAAAGCCACAAAGCCGGGTGCTCGGAGTTCGGCGGGCCAAGCGCGGCGCTGACGCTGATGGGCAGCACAAGCCAGGCGAGCGCCAACACCGCAACGTGCACCCCCGCTTGCACGCGCAAATCCTTCACCCGCGCCAACAGGTGCGCGTAAAGATAGCCGAGCAGCAGCGCCGCCTGGAAAAACACCATGGCGGTGTTCCAGACCGCCGGCGAGCCGCCGAGATAGGGCGTCACCATGCGCCCAAACAGCGGCTGCAGCACGAAGATCAGGCCTGCGCTGGAAAACAGCGCGAGCGCAAAGATCGGCGCGGCGGCGTGGCGCGCAAAGGCTTGCATGTGAACTCCCTCACCGCGCTTTTGCCATCGCGCCTCTGTCCTGGGAATGGACATTTTCCGCGCATGCACGCTAGCGTCGGGCGATGAACGACGCTGCTTTGCTACAATCGGCCAAGGATGTGATCGACGCCGCTGAGGCGCGCGGGCTGATGCTCGCGACCGCTGAGAGCTGTACCGGCGGG
>DAORMO010000048.1:11329-11996 GCA_035440585.1 Terricaulis sp. | reverse complement strand
AGGTCGATCGTCGCGCGCGTGCCGGGCGCTTCGGCGGTGCTGGAGCGCGGGTTTGTCACTTATTCCAACGCTGCCAAGAGCGAGCTTCTTGGCGTGCCTGCCGCGCTCATCGCGCAGCACGGGGCGGTTTCCGAGCCCGTCGCGCGCGCGATGGCTGAGGGCGCATTGGCGCACGCGCGCGCGCAGCTGAGCGTGGCGGTGACGGGCATCGCCGGCCCAGGCGGAGGCAGCGCCGAAAAGCCGGTGGGCCTCGTGCATATCGCAGCGGCGCTCAAGGGCGGCGCGGTGCTGCATGAGGAAAAGCGTTTCGGCGATATTGGCCGGGAGGCCGTGCAGCGCGAAACCGTCGCTGCCGCGCTCGCGCTAGTGATGCGCCTTCTGGCCTAGGCGCTTTTGCGCTTCGCGCTCAAACGCCGCCATGATGCGGCCTGCCACTTTATCCTTGTTGGCGGCGACCACGGCGTTCAACACCGGGTTCTTGAACTGGTAGGAAATCCAAAACCGCACCTTTGCGCCGTCTTCGTGCGGCTCAAAGCGCCAGCGGTTTTCCAAAGCATGGAACGGCCCGCTCACGAGGGCGACGTCCACCTCCCCTTTCGCCGGCTCGCAGCGGACATTGGTGGAAAATTTCTCGGTGATGGCTTTCCAGCCGACGATCGCTTCAGCC
>DAORMO010000048.1:388-11308 GCA_035440585.1 Terricaulis sp. | reverse complement strand
GCCTTCCTCGCGCTTTTCCTCGCGGATGACGCGCAAGCGCTGCAGCCAGGGAATGAATTCCGGATAGGCGCGCACATCGCCGACCAAGCGGCACAAATCCGCTGGCGCATAAGGCAAAATGCGCTCGGCCTGGAGTGTCGTGCGGCTCATGGTTAGCGGGCCGCCATCGCCTGTTCGCGCGCGGCGCGCAGCTTGGCGAAATCCTCGCCCGCATGGTGCGATGAGCGCGTCAGCGGGCTCGCTGACACCATGAGAAAGCCCTTGGCGTAGGCTATAGTTTCCAGCGCCTTGAATTCTTCTGGCGTCCAGAAGCGATCAATCGCGGCATGCTTTTTGGTGGGCTGCAAATATTGGCCGATGGTGAGAAAATCCACCCCCGCAACGCGGAGATCGTCCATGACCTGCAACACTTCGTCCTTGGCTTCGCCGAGGCCGACCATGAGGCCAGATTTGGTGAATTGGCTCGGATCGCGTTGCTTCACCGAATCCAAAAGCCGCAGCGATTGGTAGTAGCGCGCGCCAGGGCGGATCGAATGATAGAGCCGCGGCACGGTTTCGAGATTGTGGTTGAACACATCGGCTTTCGCGTCGATCACGCGCTCGGCCATGCCTGGCTTGCGCAGAAAGTCTGGCGTCAGGATCTCGATTGTTGTTTCGGGCGCGGCCGCGCGCACGGCCTGGATCGTTTTCACGAACTGATCGGCGCCGCCGTCTTCCAGATCGTCCCGATCCACCGAGGTGATGACGACGTGCTTGAGGCCCATCTGCGCGGTGGCGTAAGCGACATTTGCGGGCTCGTTCTCATCCAGCGGCAGCGGCTTGCCGGTGGCGACGTTGCAGAAGCTGCAGGCGCGCGTGCAGATGCCGCCGAGGATCATGAAGGTGGCGTGCTTCTGGCTCCAGCACTCACCGATATTGGGGCAACTCGCCTCCTCGCAGACCGTGTGAAGCTTGAGATCGCGGACCAGATCCTTGGTCTGGTGGTAGCCAAGGCTGGTGGGGGCTTTGACCCGGATCCAATCAGGTTTGCGCGGGCTCGGGCTATCGGGCCGGGCCTGCTTTTCTGGGTGCCGGGGGCGCGAAGCCTTCCCGGGGCCTTGGGCTCTATTGTCGATCAGCGTCGCCATGGGCTGAACATGACGTTCCCCGCGCCTTGCCGCAACGCCCGCCTCAGGATTCCAGCCCTGCGCCGGCGCCTGGTTAATGGCGCACGGCCTTGCCCTGCCGGAAGGGGCTGGGTAGTCTCTGTTACAACCGTGAAACAATAATCACGGGCTCCGCGTCCTTCCTCCAGGGGACGCGAGGCGGGTCAGTCCGGAGGCAGGTTCGCATGGCGCAAAGCCCGTTCGATATGGCACGCACGCGCGTCACCCTTTTTGAAGCGCTGCTTCGCGCGCGGGACGCCAAAGGCGGCAAGTTCAAGATTATCGAGGATCACGAGCGGCGCGAGCTCTCGTATGACGATATCGTCCGCGCCGCGTTCGCGTTGGGCGGCAAGCTCGACACCAAAATCCGCAAGAGTGAAACAGCGGGCATTATGCTGCCCACCGGCGTTGGCTGCACAGTGACGTTCTTTGCGGTGCACGCCATCGGCCGCACGCCGGCGCTGCTGAACTTCACTGCCGGGGTGATGAACCTCAAGGCCGCGTGTGAAGCAGCGAACGTGCGGAAGATTTTGACGTCCCGGACGTTTATCAAACTTGCCAAGCTTGAAGCGCTGGAAGCCGAGCTCGGCAAATTCGCGCAGCTGATCTATTTGGAAGACATCAAAAAGAGCATCGATTTCGGCGATAAGATTATCGCGCTGATCAAAGGCTTCTTCCCGCGCGTCTTCGCCGCCAAGGCTGATCCGGATGATACGGGTGTTATCCTCTTCACCTCCGGCTCCTACGGCACGCCCAAGGGCGCGGCGCTCAGCCACGCCAATATCGTGGCCAATGTCGAACAGGCGCATGCGCATATGCCGTTCGACCCGAACTGGTCGTTCTTTTCGCCGCTGCCGATGTTTCATTGCTTCGGGCTGACAGGCGGGGCGATGCTGCCGATCTTCACCGGGCACAAAACCTTCCTCTTCCCCTCCCCGCTGCAGGTGAAGGAAATCCCGAAACTGATCAAAGAAACCGGCGCGAACGTGTTTTTCGCTACCGACACCTTCGCCCAGCAATATGCGCGCAACGCCCAGGATGGCGATCTCTCCTGCATCGAGCTCATGGTGTGCGGGGCCGAGCGGGTGAAGGAAGAAACCCGCGAGCTTTATAAGCGCCGCTTCAATGTTGAGCTGCTGGAAGGCTATGGCGCGACCGAGGCCTCGCCCGTGATCGCGGTGAATGCGCCCGGCCACAACAAGCACGGCACGGTGGGCAAGTTCCTGCAAGGCATTGAATGGCGGCTTGAGGCCGTACCCGGGATTGAGGGCGGCAAGAAGCTGTTCGTGCGCGGGCCGAACGTGATGCGCGGCTATCTTGATCCGACCAAGCCGTTCGGCATCGATCTGTTGCCGCAGGGCTGGCACGATACCGGCGACGTGGTGGACGTGGATGACGAAGGCTACATCACCATTCTCGGCCGGGTGAAGCGCTTCGCCAAAGTGGGCGGGGAGATGGTGTCGCTCAACGCCGTTGAGGGCTACGCCGCACATGTGTGGCCGAACAATCTGCACGCGGCGGTGGCTCTGCCCGATTCACGCAAGGGCGAGCGGATTATCCTCTTCACCGATAACGCCGAGGCGACGGCCGAGCAGCTGCAAGCCTGGTGCAAACAGCACGGCGCAAGCGAACTCGCCGTGCCCAAGCGCATCGTGCCGATCGATGAAATCCCGGTGCTTGGGAGCGGCAAGACCGATTATGTCGCGCTGCAGAGGATGGCGGCGGAACGATTTGCTGAGGCGAAGGCGGCTTAGGGAGCCGGCCCACGAAGCAACACGGAGCGCCAGACATTTGCGATTTCCGCCGAAGTTGCGCTTGCGGCAATAAGAGCGTGTGTTCGTTCAATGGCGTCGATTAAGTCGCGGCCGCTTAACCCACCCGAAGTCCTGCCATCGTAGGACCACTCAAAGGTCCAACCCGTCTTGGACCCGCGCCGGGCGTCAAACCAGCACCACCGATCATCCCAAATCCAAAACGTCAGACGAAGCCCGTTTCGTTTCCCTTGCTCAAGTCTCAGCTCAAGACGCTCGCGGTCGACGCTGTCATGAAGCTCGATGACACGCTCACACGCTACAATTCTGAACTTATGTCTGAGTGCGCGAGATCGCATTCTGAGCGCCGCAAGGAAATCGTTCAGCGGCGGACTTTCAGATTGGGGAAACCCATCGCTCAAACGTGCAGCACCCGCCCATACGCATCCAGCACCGCTTCATGCATCATCTCTGACAGCGTGGGGTGCGGGAATACGGTGTCCATCAGCTCTTGCTCGGTTGTCTCGGTGTTCATGGCGATGACGTAGCCTTGGATCAGCTCCGTGACCTCGGCGCCGACCATGTGTGCGCCGAGGAACTCGCCGGTTTTGGCGTCGAACACGGTTTTGACCATGCCCTGATCCTCGCCCAGTGCGATCGCCTTGCCGTTGCCGACGAACGGAAAGCGGCCCACGCGCACTTCGCGGCCCGCTTCCTTCGCTTTCGCTTCGGTGAGGCCGACGCTGGCGACTTGCGGATGCGCGTAGGTGCAGCCGGGGATGCGCTCTTTGATCATGGCGTGCGGCTTCTTGCCGGCGATGGCTTCGATGCAGATGATGCCCTCGTGGCTCGCCTTATGCGCCAGCCACGGCGCGCCGGTGACATCACCGATGGCGTAGAGGCCAGCCACATTGGTTTTGCCATACCCGTCAGTGACGATGTGGCCGCGCTCGGTTTTCACGCCTAGCGCTTCAAGGCCGATATTTTCGATATTGCCGGTGATTCCGACAGCCACGATGGCGTGGCTGGCTTTCAGCGTTTCTTCCTTGCCGTTAGAGGATACCAGGGCTTCAACGCCGTTCGCCGTCGCCTTCAGCGATTTGGCTTCGGTGGAGGTGCGGATAATGAGCCCCTCTTTCTCGAAACGCTTCTTCGCGAACGCGGAGATTTCCGCATCCTCCACCGGCAGCACGCGATCGAGCAATTCGATCACCGTCACCTTCACGCCAAAGGCGGCGTAGAAGCTGGCGAACTCGATGCCGATGGCGCCAGAGCCAAACACAAGCAGGCTTTCGGGCCATTCCGGCGGGGCCATCGCATCGCGATAGGTCCAGATGCGCTTGCCGTCGCTTTTGAGGCCCGCCGCCGGAATCTCACGCGCCCGCGCGCCGGTGGCGAGGATGACGTGTTTGGCCTGATGGCTTGTCTCTTTGCCGTCTTTGGCTTTGACGATCACTTTGGGCGCGGCCGCGCCTTTCTCGACGCGGGCTTCGCCCTCGATCACGTCGATCTTGTTTTTCTTCATCAGGAATTGGACGCCCTTTTCCATGCGCCCCGCCACCCCGCGCGAGCGCTTGACCACCGCTTCGGGATCGAACTTGAGCCCCTCGATCGAGAGCCCGAAATCCTTGGCGTGCTGGGCGTTGCGATACACCTCGGCGCTTCGCAGCAGCGCCTTGGTGGGGATGCAGCCCCAATTGAGGCAGATGCCGCCCAAGCGCTCCCGCTCCACGATCGCGGCCTTGAGGCCAAGCTGGGCGGCGCGGATGGCGGTCACGTAGCCGCCAGGGCCGGAACCGATGATGATGACGTCGTATGAAGTGCTCATGCCCTAGGGGCATAAAGCGCTCAGGCGATAAGGCAATATCCGCCGGCGCAGACCTGCCCTACCCGGCGATGCCAAACGCGTTGCGTACCCCATCGACCACAAATTGCGCCGCCAGCGCCGCCAGCAAGATGCCGAAGATGCGGGTGAGCATCGAGGCCACCGTCTGCCCCATCAGGCGCGAGAGCGGGCCCGCCGCCAGGAACGCGGCAAGGCACAGCGCCAGATTGGCCCCGACGCCCAGCAGGATCATGGAACGCTCCGGAAGGCCCGGATGCTCGGCGAAGAACAGCATGATCGAGGCGATCGCCCCCGGCCCGGCGATCAGCGGAATGGCCAGCGGAAAGACGGAGATGTCGTCCTGATGCTCGGGATGCTCAGCCTGCTGGGCCGCCACCTTCTCGGCCCGCTCGTCCCGCCGCTCGGAACGCTTCTCAAACAGCATATCCACCGCGATCAGGAAGAGCAGAAGCCCGCCCGCGATGCGGAAGGCGTCGATCGAGACGTGGATTTGCGCCAACAACCAAGCCCCGCCAAAGGCGAACGCCAAGAGGATGCCGGTGGCGATGGCAATCGATTTGAGCGCCATTTTGCGCCGCCACGCCGGGCTCATGCGCGCGGTCATGGTCGTGAACATCGGCGCCATGGCGATGGGATCGATGGCCACGAAGAAGGTGACGAAGACGGCGAGAAACAGCGGATCCATGAAGTGCTCTTAACCGATTCACGCGCCGTTAACGCTGTGATTTAGCTTAATATCAAGCAGCGCCTGCTACCAGCATGAGACTGGGGTTGGCGGGCGACGATGAGCACCGAAGACGAAGACGAGAAAAAGCTGCGGATCATGGTGGTCGAAGATCGCCAGTTCCAACGCCGCCTCATCGCCGAGACGCTGCGCGCGGTGCGCGATTTATCGTTCGAGTACGCCGAGAGCGCCGAAGATTGCCTGCTCATGCTGGCCAGCACTCAGCCCGATATGCTTGTGACCGATTGGGATATCGAAGGCGGCAAGGGGCTTGATCTCGTGCGCCGCATCCGCCGCGGCGAAGCTGGCGATGAGGCGCGCTCCACCCCGATCGTGATGGTGACAACGCGCAATACCGAACAGGCCGTGCGCCAAGCGCGCAATGCGGGCGTGGACGAATTTGTGCTGCGCCCCTTCTCCACCTCGATCCTCACGCGCCGCGCCAAGGAAGTGCGCGATCACAAGCGCGACTTTATCGAGAGCGTGCATTATCTCGGCCCCTGCCGCCGCCGCCGGAACGACGAGCACTATATCGGCCCCAAGCGCCGCGACGCGGAAACGAAAAACCAGGCCGACGCGCCCGAATTGCAGCGCCACAAGGGCGTGGCCCGCGCACAGGTGGAGCAGATCGCCGCCATGCTCCGCGCGCTTGATGTCAATGACGGCGGCGCGATCGGAAGCCTCCGCGACGCCTGCGCTGAGCTGAAAAACTTCGCCGTCACTATGGGCGAGCCGATGATCCAGGCCGCTTCCAGCTCGCTCTACAATTATGTCGACGGGTGTGCGGTGGCGGGCAAGCTCGGCGCCGACGTGGTTCAAGCGCATATCGACGCGCTGCTGCAGCTCGTACAATTGCCGAACTACCAGATCGAATTGCGCCAGACCGTCACCCAACAGCTCGGGGTTATGGTGGCCAAGAAACTGCGCCAAACCGGCGCCGCCGCCTAGCCGAGCATGTTGCGGAGCGCCGCCGTGAGGCGCTCATCGCTCACCGGCTTGGTCAGCAAAGGCGCAGATTGCAATTCAGCTGGCAGGTTCTTGATTTCGTCATAGCCGGTGCAGAACGCCACCGGCACGCCGCGCGCGACCAGCGCCACCCCCACGCTGACGCTCGATTGCCCGGCGAGATTGGCGTCGAGCAGCGCGGCGTCCGGGCGCTCATCGGCTGCAGCCGCAGCTTCGGCGGCCGCCAAGGTCATCGCCGGGCCGATGACGGCGTACCCCATCTCGTCCAGGCGCTCGCCCAGTTCCATGGCGATGAGCGCGTCATCCTCGACCACCAAGATTTTTAGCCGTTTATTCAAGCACTCACCTACCCGCCCGTGTGGGGCCGCCAAAAGGCGGCGCCACTTTATCCACCTCGGCGGCGGGCGCAAATCACAGGGTTACGATCCTGGGCGGCAATCGCCATATTGGCCTTCCCGATTCTCAGCCGAAGGCTTTTTTTATGTCTGACACCGCCCGCCACGCGCCCATTATCATCATCGGCTCGGGGCCGGCGGGGTATACGGCGGCGATTTACGCCGCGCGGGCGCTGCGGAAACCGCTGCTGATCGCCGGGCTCCAGCCTGGCGGGCAGCTGACGATCACCACCGACGTTGAAAACTATCCCGGCTTTGCGGACACGATCCAGGGCCCCTGGCTGATGGAGCAGATGCGCGCCCAGGCGCTGCATGTCGGGACCGAGATCGCGCACGATGTGATCGTCAAAGCTGAACTCGGCCAGCGCCCGTTCCGGCTCACCGGCGATAGCGGCCAAGTCTATCTGGCGGATGCGCTCGTCATCGCCACCGGCGCGCAAGCCAAATGGCTGGGCCTGCCGGGCGAACAAAAATTCCAAGGCTTTGGCGTTTCGGCCTGCGCGACCTGCGATGGGTTCTTCTATCGCGGCAAAGAGGTCGTCGTCATCGGCGGCGGCAATACGGCGGTGGAGGAAGCGCTGTATCTGTCGCACCTCGCCAGCAAGGTGACGCTGGTGCATCGCCGCGATCATCTGCGTGCGGAGAAAGTGCTGCAAGAGCGCCTCTTTGCCAATCCGCGCGTCGAGATGGTTTGGGAGAGCGAGCTGGTCGACATTCTCGGCGGCGGCGAGCCGCTGGGCGTCACGGGCGTGGTGCTGAAGAACGTCAAAACCGGCGAACGCGAAGAGCGCAGCACCGATGGGGTGTTTGTCGCCATCGGCCATCAACCGGCGACGGAGATCTTCAAGGGCCAAGTCGCGATGCGCGAGAGCGGCTACATTATCGTCAAGCCGGGCACGACGGAAACGAACATACCCGGCGTGTTCGCCGCCGGCGATGTGGCGGACGAAACCTATCGCCAAGCCGTCACAGCTGCGGGCTTTGGCTGCATGGCGGCGCTGGAAGCCGAGCGCTTCCTGGCTGCGGCGGAGCAAGATCGCGCCAAGGCCGGCGCCGCCGCTTAACGCGCCACGTCCGCCGGTGGCGGGTTTTCCGGCTCATCTTCGGGCGGATCGGCGCGCAACAGATCTTCGGCCGCATCGTTGACGGTTGTGTGCGCAGCCGCTTCGTACGATGGGCGTGAACGCTCGAGGCGCAGCGTATCGCGCGCGGCGTCGCCCTCTTCGCCAAAAATCGCGCGCACGCGGATGTCGCGCTGTGGGATCGGGATTTCCACGCGCGCTTTGCGCAGCGCGTCGTCGATGGCCCAGGTGTAAGCGGCGATCATCGCCTTGGGGCGTTTAACGGCGTCGAGCTTGGGCCAAACGATCAGCTCAAAATTGAGCGAGGATTCGCCATAGCCGACGAGCCAAACTTGCGTGCGCCGTTCTTCGGTGTCGGCCAGCGTGAACGGCACCTCGCGCGCGGCCTCGATCACGGCTTCGCGCACCCTTTCCTTGTCAGCCCCGAGCGCGACATGAAACGGCACATGGATGCGCCGCGTCTCCCCGCGCCGCGTCCAATTGATCATCGTGGTTTCGATCAGCTGCGAATTGGGCACGAGCAGGTAGACGTTGTCGTTGTTGCGCACCCGGGTGGCGCGCGGGCCGATCTCCTGCACCACGCCGCGCGTGCCATCTTGAAGCTCGATATAATCGCCCATCTGCACGGCGCGATCGAATACGAGCACGAGCCCGGACACGAATTCCTTGACGATGCCCTGCAGACCAAGCCCTAGGCCCACGCCCAGCGCGCCCGCGAACACCGCAACCGAAGAGAGATCAAGCCCAAGGCTCGACAGCGCCGCGACAATGCCGAGGACGACGAGCCCATAGGCCAGCACCTTCTCCGCGATGAAAAGCGCCGTGCTCCCCTCGCGCGTGCGCAGGCGCAGGCGCCGCAGAGCCGAGCCGATCAGATAGGCCGCGAGCGCAAACCCCGTCATCAGCACGGCGCCCGCGATCAGGCCGCCAATCGTCAGGGTCGAATCGCCGAGCCGCAGCAATTCGATGGCACCAATATCCTCAAGCTGCATCCAGCCACCTCCGCCTTCTCTATCGACCGCGTCGCAGAGCTATGCAATATTGCATTGCATTGCGCCACGCTTGGGCGCCTGGGAGAGCGCCGTGAGTTCAATGGATTGGGACAAGCTCAAGACGTTCCATTTCGCCGCCGAGACCGGAAGCCTCACCGCAGCGGCCGAAAAGCTGGGCGTGAGCCAATCCTCGGTCAGCCGGCAGATCGCCGCGCTTGAGAACGATATGGGCGTCCCGCTTTTCCAACGGCATGCGCGTGGGCTGTTGCTGACGGGCCCCGGCATGGCGCTGCGCGAGTTCACGCGGGAAATGGCCGCCAACGCGGTGATCGCCGAGTCCACGCTCAAAGATGCGCGCGAGAAGGTGATCGGGGATTTGAAGGTCACAGCGCCAGTGGCGTTTGGCTCGACCTGGCTTGCCCCGCGCCTTTCTCATTTCGCGGATTCTTATCCAGAAACGCGGCTGCAGATCATGCTCGATGACCGCGAGTACGATCTGCTTAAGCTTGAAGCGGAGTGCGCGATCCGGCTGTGGGCGGCCACGCACGCCGACCTTATCCAGCGCAAATTGCTGGATGTCACCGTCAGCCTTTATGCTTCAAGCGATTACATCAAGCGCCATGGCGCGCCCAAACATGTCGATGATCTCGATAATCATCGCATCATCGCCTACCAGGCCAACATACCTACGCCGATGCGTGAACTCGACTGGGCCCAGCGCGCCGGCCGTGAGGATGCAAAGCCGCGCCCGCCGCTGCTTGAGATCAATAATGTCTACGGCATGCTGCGCGCGGTAGAGAGCGGCTTTGGCATCTCCAGCGTGCCCGATTACATGGCGCGCGAAAGCCCGCATCTGGTGAAAGTGCTGCCCGACGTGATCGGGCCGAGCTTTGAAGTCTATTTCATTTATCCGAGCGACCTGAAGCGCTCAAAACGCATCGCCGCCTTCCGCCAATTCCTGATCGAACAAGCAGCTGATTGGAAGCCTTAAGGATGGGAAGTTTTCCCTTTCCTCGAAATGCCGACGTCAAACTTTCCAAGAGCACTTTTGTGGCGCGTGTTACGGGCGGCGCCCAAAGTGACGCGGCATTGTTCGCGGCGCTTGCCCGTACACTGAGATTTCCTGACTATTTCGGACGCAATTGGGCGGCGCTAGATGAGTGCTTAGGTGACTTATCTTGGCTTCCCCGCGACGTGGCGCTTTTGCACGATGGAACGCCGGGGTTGTCGCGCAAAGAGCTTGCCATCTATCTTGAGATTTTGCGCGATGCTCAGGTAGTCGCAGCCGAGGAAGGGCGCATTCTTACGGTTGCTTTCGCTGAGCAAACGCGCGCGCTGAACGAGGCTTGGAGCAAGGTGAAATCTTGATCCAAGCCTCAATCTCTAATTAGAGATCAGCGTAGCGCGCGACCGCGAATGTATCGCACTGGCGCGCATCGCCTGAATCAAAGCCGAGGCGGAACCATTTCATGCGCTGGGCGCTGGAGCCGTGCGAGAATTGGTTGGGGTTCACATGGCCCTGGCTTTGGCGCTGCAGCGTATCATCGCCAATCGCATGCGCGGCGTTCAGCGCCTCCCGCAGATCGGCTTCGCTGATTTGCAGATCAGCTCGGGCGCTATGGCCCCACACGCCGGCGAAGCAATCGGCTTGAAGCTCAGTGCGCACGGAAACCTGATTATCGGTCTCGCCCGGCATCGGCCGGCGCATCGAGCCGATCAGGTTCTGAATGTGATGGCCCACCTCGTGCGCGATCACATAGGCCTGGGCGAAATCGCCCGGCGCGTTCAGGCGCGATTCCATCGTCTGATAGAAGCTCGGGTCGATATAGAGATTGCTGTCGGCCGGGCAGTAGAACGGCCCGATATTAGAATCGGCGTTGCCGCAGCCTGTCGTCACCGCGCCGGAAAACACATGCAGCTCAGGATCGCGATAGGCGCCCGGAGTTGAGCCATAGTTCGGCAGGCGACCCTGGGCGAATTGCTGGCGCCACACATCTTCGGTCGAGGCCAATACTTGAG
>DAORMO010000048.1:0-373 GCA_035440585.1 Terricaulis sp. | reverse complement strand
CGCAGCCTGCTGCGTATCGCACACCTGGCCTGCGCTCTCGACCTCGCCGCCGCCGAGGCCGAGCATGCCCATCAGAGGGGCGCGCATTCCGGGCAGAAAGAAATAAACGCCAAGCAACACAAGCCCGGCCAGCAGCGCGCCGCGAATGCCAAGCCGGCTGATGATGGCGAACAGCGCGCCGCCGCCAACCCCGCCGCCACCGCCGCCGCGGCCCGAACCGCGATCGCGGAAATTGTCTGACTGGCGTTGGTTGTCCATGCGCATGGGCGTGTCTCCTCCGTCCCGCGCCGCCTTTGTAGAGCCCCGCGCCGCAAAGCGGAAGCATCACCCAGCGAACAAGTCTTGCTGATCCCCCGGCGCGATCGGGCGGCGG
>DAORMO010000047.1:0-16894 GCA_035440585.1 Terricaulis sp. | reverse complement strand
CCTCGGCGGTGGTCCAGCCGGCGCCGCGGCAGCGATCTACGCTGCGCGCAAAGGCATTCGCACCGGCGTGGCCGCGGAGCGCTTCGGCGGCCAAGTGCTCGATACGATGAGCATCGAGAATTTCATCTCCGTGCCGCACACCGAAGGCCCGCAATTGGCGGCCTCGCTTGAGCAGCACGTGAAGGATTACGATGTTGACGTGATGAACCTGCAGCGCGCCGCAGCGCTCAATCCGGCGTCAGAGCCGGGCGGGCTGCATGAGGTGAAGCTGGAAAACGGCGCCTCGCTCTTTGCGCGCTCGATCGTGTTGGCCACTGGCGCGCGCTGGCGGCAGATGGGCGTGCCGGGCGAGGATGCGTATCGCAACAAGGGCGTGGCCTATTGCCCGCACTGCGATGGGCCGCTGTTCAAAGGCAAGCGCGTGGCCGTGATCGGCGGCGGCAATTCCGGCGTGGAAGCGGCGATCGATCTCGCCGGCCTTGTCGCGCACGTGACGCTGATTGAGTTCGACGGCCAGCTGCGCGCCGATGCGGTGCTGCAGCGCAAGCTCAAGAGCCTGGCGAACGTCACTGTGCTCACCTCGGCACAGACCACCGAGGTGCATGGCGATGGCGAGAAGGTGAGCGGGCTCAGCTACAAGGATCGCGTTAGCAATCAGCTGCAGCGCATCGCGCTTGAGGGCGTGTTCGTGCAGATTGGCCTCGTGCCCAACACCGAATGGCTGAAGGGCGCGCTGGCGCTCTCTCCGCGCGGGGAGATCGAGGTTAATCAGCGCGGCGAAACCTCGATCCCCGGCGTGTTCGCCGCCGGCGATGTAACGACGACGCCCTACAAGCAGATCGTCATCGCCATGGGGGAGGGCGCGAAAGCCTCGCTCTCGGCGTTCGATTATCTCATCCGGCTTGCCCCGGCCGAAGCGAAGGCGGCCTGAGCGCAAAAGCGCGGCGGGGCGCGATTAGCGGCTGACGCGGCGTGACCGAGGCGGTACGCTGATCCCGGTGCTTCGGGCTGGGTTGATGCAGCGCAAACTCGCAGCGATTCTTTCGGCGGACGTGGTCGGCTACAGCGCGCTCATGGAGGGCGATGAAGCCGGCACGCTTGAGCGCCTGAAAACCAATCGCGGCGCGATTTTCGATCCGCAGGTGGCCCAGCATGGCGGGCGCCTGTTCAAGCTGATGGGCGATGGGGCGCTGGTCGAATTTCCCAGCGTGATCGCCGCCGTCAATTGCGCGCTGGCTATCCAGGCCGCGACGGAGGCGGCCGCCCGACAGGGCGAGCCGATCCGCTATCGCATCGGCATCAATCTGGGCGAGGTGATCGTCGAGAGCGACGACATCTATGGCGAGGGCGTAAATGTCGCCGCGCGCCTGCAGGGGCTGGCGCCGATAGGCGGTGTCGCGCTGTCGCGCATGGTGCGTGAGAGCGTTGAGGGCAAAATGCCCTGCGTGTTCGACGATATGGGCGAGCACACGGTCAAGAATATTGAGCGCCCGGTGCACGCGTTTTCCGTGCGCGCTGCGCGCGCCAAGGATGAGGTGGGCGAAGCCATGGCCGAGGCGCCGCGTAAATTATCGATCTGCGTGCTGCCCTTCGCCAATATGAGCGATGATCCGCAGCAGGAATATTTCTCTGATGGTATCAGCGAAGACATCATCACCGATTTGAGCAAGGTGTCAGCGCTGGCCGTCGTCTCGCGCAACAGCGCCTTCATGTACAAAGGCAAGCATATCGATCTGCCGCGCGTCGCCCGTGAGCTGCGCGTCAGTCACGTGCTGGAAGGCAGCGTGCGTAAGGCGGGCGGGCGCGTGCGCATCACCGCGCAGCTGATCGATGCGGCCACCAATGATCATGTCTGGGCCGAGCGATATGACCGCGATCTCAACGATATTTTCGCGTTGCAGGATGAAATCTCGGAGGCGATTGTCGCCGCGCTGAAGCTGAAGCTGCTGCCTGCGGAAAAGAAGGCGATCGAAACGCGCGGCACCGAAAATCCGGAAGCGTACAATCTCTACCTGATGGCGCGGCAATATTATCTCACCGGAAACTTCGGCGATTCACGCCGCGAAGAAGCAATCGCCCGCTTTTGCCGGCGCGCGACGGAGATCGATCCAAGCTACGCGCGCGCCTGGGCGTTGCTGGCCGTCGCGGAAAATCGGCAGCGTTATTATTTTGACGCAGGCGGCGATGGCGGGGCCGCTTCGGCCGAGCGTGCGCTGCAGCTCGATCCCAACCTTGCCGAAGCGCATGCCGTGAAAGGCAGCATTCTGTTCGATGGTGAGCAGATTGAAGAAGCGGCGCGCGAAATCGCTGAGGCGCTTCGGCTTGATCCGGCAGCCTACGATGTGCATCGCGCGGCGGCGCACATTTATTTGCGCCAGCGCCGCTTCGCGGAGGCGGCGCGCCATTTCGAAAAAGCCACCGTGTTGGCCGAGATCGATTTTACCAGCCCGGGCATGCTGGTGAGTTGCTATAGCGCCATGGGCGATTTCGCCAGCGCGCGTCGCGCCGCGCAGGAATCGCTTGTCCGGGTCGAGCGCGTGCTGGCGCAGGATCAGGGCAATGGCGCAGCGATGGGCTTTGGCGTTGGCGCACTTACGGCGCTTGGCCAGGCTGAGCGCGCCAAGGAATGGATTGCGCGCGCGCTGCTGATCGATCCAGATAATATGACGATGCGCTACAATTTTGCCTGTTCAGTGGCCGCAGATTTGAAAGACGTCGATCTCGCGCTTGAGCTGCTGACGCCGTGCTTGGAGCGCACCAAGGCGCACGAATTTTTCAAGCACATCAAAAGCGATCCGGATTTGGATCTGCTGCGCGATGAACCGCGCTTCCAGGCGCTGATCGCCGCCGTCGAGGCGCGGCTTGGCGCGGCTTAAACCGCGCTTAGCCCGATCGGGCAGCTCACGCCCGTGCCGCCAAGTCCGCAATAGCCGTTCGGATTTTTGGCCAGATATTGCTGGTGATAATCCTCGGCGTAGAAAAACTCCGGCGTCTCGCGGATTTCTGTGGTGATCGGCCCATAGCCAGCCGCGCGCAGCTTCTCGCCATAGGCCGTGGCCGCCGCTTGCGCCGCTTCAAGCTGCGCGGGGCTCGTAGCGTAGATGGCCGAGCGATATTGCGTACCTATGTCTCCGCCCTGGCGCATGCCTTGGGTCGGGTCATGGTTCTCGAAGAACACTTTGAGCAGCGCCTCATAGCTCACCTTGGCGGGATCGAAGATCACGCGCACCACCTCGGTATGCCCGGTGCGGCCAGAGCACACCTCCTCATAAGTCGGGTTTGGCGTTGCGCCGCCGGCATAGCCCGCGGAGGTGGAATAGACCCCAGGCGTTTGCCAGAACTTCCGCTCCGCCCCCCAAAAGCAGCCAAGGCCGAACACCGCCTCCTCAAGCCCCGCCGGGAAGGGGGGCTTGAGCGGCGCGCCATTGACGTAATGAGCGGCGGGCACAGGAACCGGCGCAGCGCGGCCGGGGAGGGCCTCAGCGGCGGTGGGCAGGGTGGTGGATTTGGCCATGGAAACCTCTTTCCGCTCCAATATAGGCGCGCGCGGCCCCGGTTGCGATTAGCGCGCTTCCCCCGTTGCAAGCCGGCCCCGGCCCGGTCATAACCCGCCCTCCCGGACAGGTGGCCGAGTGGTTGAAGGCGCACGCCTGGAACGCGTGTATAGGTGCAAGCCTATCGAGGGTTCGAATCCCTCTCTGTCCGCCACCCATTACAACATTCCCCGAGCGCGCGGTGCTGGGCCCTGTCAGGCTTGTGTCAGCGGGGTTGGGCCATATTGGGGAGATGTTGGGTCGTTTTCCGTTGCGGCGCGCGCTGTTTGGCGCGCTTGTGCTGAGCTTTATGGCGGCGGCCCCCGCTGTGGCCGATGATGATCAGCGCGCCGCGCGCGAAGCCGTGCGGCGGGGGGATATCCTGCCGCTCGCTCAGGTCATCGAGGCCGCCACGCGCCGGGTTCCGGGCGAAGTGATCGAAGT
This sequence comes from Terricaulis sp., assembly GCA_035440585.1. Classification (GTDB taxonomy): domain Bacteria; phylum Pseudomonadota; class Alphaproteobacteria; order Caulobacterales; family Aquidulcibacteraceae; genus Vitreimonas. The sequence goes on along the minus strand of DAORMO010000047.1, from coordinate 12,917 downwards.
CGAGCTTGATCGAGAGGACGACGGGTGGGAGTACGAAATTAAGGTGCTCACGCCGAGCGGGCGGGTGCGCGAGATCACTCTGAATGCGCGCACCGGCGCCATTCTGGAGATTGAGGACGATTGATGCGCTGCCTCGTGGTCGAAGACGATCCCGACATCCAGGCTGACCTGAAGCGCGGCCTGGAGGCGGCGGGCTTTGTGGTTGATATCTCCGCGAACGGAGAAAGCGCCTGGTTTCAGGGTGACGTCGAAGATTACGACGCCGCTGTGCTGGATCTCGGGCTGCCGCAGCTTGACGGGCTTTCCGTGCTCCGGCGCTGGCGCGCCGCTGGGCGTGCTTTTCCTGTGATCATCGTGTCGGCGCGTGGGGATTGGACCGAAAAGGTTGAGGGCATCGAAGCGGGCGCCGATGATTATATGGCCAAGCCTTTTCAGATGGGCGAATTGATCGCGCGCGTGCGCGCGCTGGTGCGCCGCCGCGCCGGTCGGCTGAGCGACATTGTCACCGCAGGGCGGCTGCGCCTCAACACCACGCACATGACAGCGACGGTTGACGGTGCGCCTGCGCATCTTTCGCCGCTCGAGTTCCGGCTGCTTGATTATCTGTCGCACCAAGCGGGGCGCGCTGTCCCCGCTGCTGAATTGGCCGAGCATCTTTACGGCGTCGCCGACACTGTCGATTCAAACGCGATCGAAGCGATCGTCGCCCGTTTGCGCCGCAAGTTCGGACCCGACATCATCACAACAAGGCGGCGCTTCGGCTATTTGCTGGAAACCGACACGTGACGCCGCGTTCTTTGCGCTGGCGGCTTTTATCGAGCGCGGCCGTGGCGGTGCTGGCGGCTTTGGCGGTTGCGTGGGTGTTTATGCTGGTGGTGTTTGAGCGCCACCTTGAGCGGCGGCTGCAATCGGAATTGGAGCGGGATGGCCGGCGTCTGGCCGCAGCCTTGGTGGTGGGCGCTGACGGCGCGCCGCAGCTTTCCACCACACCCGGCGATCCGCGCCTGCATACGCCAGCGAGCGGGTTTTATTGGCAGGTCTCCAATTCGGCCGGAAGCGTGCGATCGCGCTCTCTCTGGGACGCTGATCTGCCCGCGCCGGAGGAGATCACCGGCGATGTGTGGCGCATGCGCAAAGCGGGCGGCCCATATGAGCCAACGGTCGTGCTGCTGGAGCGGCGCATCACGCCAGATCGCGGCGGTTCGCCAGTGATCATTCAACTTGCGCAGGATACAGCGCCGCTTGCCAGCGCGCGCAGCGAGTTTGGCCAAGAGATGGCGGTTTTCTTGCTGTTCCTCTGGATCGTGCTCTCCGCGGCGGCGTGGCTGCAAGTGCGCCTGGGGCTCATGCCGCTTTCGCGCATCGGCGCGGATGTCGCCGCGCTGCAGCGAGACCCTAGCGCGCGTTTGGCTCATGCGCGCCTACAAGAGATTCTGCCGCTTACCGAAGCGATAAACACGCTCGCCGAAACGCGTGAACGCGATCTGCGACAGGCGCGCCAGCGCGCGGCGGATCTGGCGCATGGCCTCAAAACGCCGCTTTCGGCGTTGCGGGCGCATTTGCGCCGCGTGCGAGAAGGCGACGCCGGCATGGGCGACGGCGGTTTTGATCGCGCGGTGGATGCCATAGAGCGCGCCATTGAGGCCGAACTCGCGCGCGTGCGCGTGTCGGTGATCCGCGCGACGCCGGCGGGCCAGGCTAAGGCGCGCGGCGTGGTGGAGCAGCTGATCCATGTGTTGGAGCACACCGAGCGCGGCGAGCAATTGGTTTTTAGCACGGACATCGCCGAAGACCTCGTGATCCCAATGAGCGCTGAACATCTCTCAGAGCTTCTGGGAGGGGTGATGGACAATTCGATGCGCTTTGCGCGCCGGCAGGTGCGCGTGAGCGGCGCGATGGGCGCGGAAGGGGCGCAACTGCTGATCGAAGACGACGGCCCTGGCATACCTGAAGCGGATCGGCGCGAGGCGCTGAGGCGAGGCGCGCGCTTGGATGAAGGGGGCGGCGCGGGGCTTGGGCTGGCCATCGCTAAAGAGCTGGCGGAATCATCCGGCGGCGCGCTTGAGCTTTCGCAGGCCATGATGGGCGGGCTCGCCGTGCGCTTTAGCTGGCCGCTGCGCGCCGGAAGCTAAGAAGATCAGCCGAGGGCGATTTGCAAACGCGCACGCGGGTGGGCTAGGTCCGGCTATGGGAATTGGCTTGAGTTCAGGCGCGCCGGCGCCGCGTCTTGTGGTGCTTGCTGGCTTGATCGGCGCCCTGGCGCTTGCCGTCGCTGTGGCGGCGCTGCGATCGCCGCCTGAACTCGCGCTTCATTTCTGGGCGGCGTGGATCACCGGCGCCGTAGCGGCGTTGTTATCCAGTTGGGTTTGGGTGCTTAAGCCGAGAGATGCTTCGGTTCGGCTCTATGCGCTAAGTGGGATCGCCACGCTAGGGTTCAGCTTCGCGGCGGCGGGCATGCACATCCCTGCCGCTGCGCCCTGGATGATGGCGCTGTTGATGTTCAACGTGTGCGCCGCCAGTGCGTTCGGCTTGATCATGATCGCGCTGTTTGCGGGGTATCCGACAAAGCTTAGACACGCGCGCTGGATCGTTTTGACGGCCTGCGTCGTGTTTGGCGGTTGGCTCGCCTGGGCGATGGCGGAGCCGCAGCGTCTTATCATCGAAGTGCACCGCATCACGCTTGCGGAGATGACGCTGATTGTAGCGCTTGGAGCTGCGCAAGTGATCGTCGCACGGGGCGATTCTGTGCGCTCGGCGATTGCGATGTGGCTGGGCGTGTGCGTGCTGATGGGGGCAGGTGGATTTATCGCCACCGTCGCTGCGCCATCGGCGTTCGGCGCTCCAGCGCTGATGCCCGCCGAATACGCTTTTTTGTTTTTCCTCATCATTTATGGCGGGCTAGCGGTGGGGCTGCTCCGCTATCGCGTGTTCGGGCTGGGGCGATGGGCGTTTCAGCTGCTGTTCAGCGCCGGCGCGGCCTCGGCTGTGCTGCTGGTGGATGCCGCCCTCATTTTGATTTTATCCTGGGAGCCGAGCACGGCAATTGGCATTGCCTTGTTTGTTGCGGCGCTTGTCTACCTTCCTCTCCGCGCTTGGCTCTGGGGGCGGCTGACGCGCCGCAAGCGCCTGGATGAAGCGGCGCTCGTGCGCGCGATGATTGATATCAGTCTGCAGCCGCAGCCAGAGCAGCGCGTGGCGCAATGGCGCGCATTGCTAACGGCGCTCTTTTCGCCGCTAGAGCTGGCGCAGCAGCAATCGGCGGAGACGCAGGCGCATGTGGCCGAGGAGGGGCGCGTGCTGGTGACGCCCGCAGGCAGAGGCATCCCGAGCTTTGCGCTCCGCGAGCGAGATGGCGGCCGCGTGCTCTTCTCGCCTGAAGACGAGGCGACCGTGGCGCAATTGATGGCGCTGGCGGCATATCTTGACGACAGCCGCTTGGCATACGATCGCGGCGTGGCGGCTGAACGCGCCCGCATCGCCCGCGACATCCACGATAATATCGGCGCGCAATTGCTCAGCGCGCTGCATGTGCGCGAAAATCCGCGCAAAGATGAGCTGATCCGCGATGCGATAGGTGAAATCCGCGCCGTGATCCGCAACGCGGCGGGGCAGCAAGAGCAGTTCGCAGATGTGATCGCCGATCTGCGCGCCGAGACGGTGGAGCGGCTGGAGGCGCAAGGGCTAGAATTTTCTTGGCAAACGGAAGGTCAGTCGCCCGGTGCGCCGCTGCCGCTGGCAATGTTGGCGATGCGCGCGCTGGTTCGAGAGGGTGTCAGCAACGTGCTCCGTCACGCGCAAGCAAAGCACGTGGCGATCACGATAAGTGTGGACGGCGATGCGCTGCGGCTGCGCATCGCCGATGACGGGGTGGGCATTGGTTCGAGCGATGGCCCAGGCCGCGGCCTGATCAATATGCAGCAGCGCGCCTCAAATCTTGGCGGAACTTGCACAATCGCTGCGCGCGCGCGCGGAACGGAGATCGAAGCGTACTTTCCTGCTTTCGCCGTGGCGCGAGCCTAAAGCCCAAGCCGCGCCGCGTGCCATGCCGCCTCGGCGCGGGTAGATATGCCGAGCTTGCGATAAACGGCTTTAATGTGGCCGGCGATGGTGTGCTCACTCACGCCGAGCTCTTTTGCTGCTTCGAGATTGCGCAGGCCGCGCCCGATATAAGAAAGCACTTCACGCTCGCGTGGGGTAAGTGTGGTTTCCTCAGCCGCAGGCCCGGTCAGCTTGAAGTGCTCCATCAGGCGGCGCGCAATCGCGGGCGAGAGCGCCGGACGCCCATCAAGCGTATCGCGGATCTGGCGGGAGAGCACGTCGCCAGGCTGGTCCTTCAGCACATATCCATCCGCGCCAGCGGCAAGCGCGCCAACGATCGAGGCGTCATCACCCAATATCGTCGCCACGATGCAGATGGTTTCTGGTTGCGACGCTTTGATCGCGCGCGTTACGTCAAGGCCAGAGCCGTCAGGCAGGCCAAGGTCAATCAAGGCCAGGCGATAAGCGCCGGATTCAAGCGCGTTGCGCGCTTGGCGCACGCTGTCGACGGCGTCAATTTCCGCCGCGGGGCAGGCCATGCGCGCGACTTGGCAAAGCCATGCCCGCACGTCGGGCAAATCTTCGATGATAAGGATCCGCGACACCATCAGATTATGCATGGCCTCGGCTAACGGCGCATCCCCCTGAATAGGTCATGCGAGCGTACAGGGTCGTAGGAGCCGTCTTCGCGCCCGGAGTGCAAAGCCGGCGTTCGAACGTGCGGACCCGCACGCGGTTGAAAACGCGCGCGCCGTTAGGCGGGTAAACCCACACATTAGGTAAACTACATTGATCCGATCGAGTTAATTTAATCACCTGAACCCTTGCTTTGGAGGGATCAGAACCATGTTGAAACAGGCGCTCGCGGCCCAAGCGGCGTTGCTCGCGATCGTGGCCGCATGGCCAAGCGTGGCCGCCGCCGAGACCGCTGCCGATGCGGCGGAGAGTGACGCCATCGTCGTCACGGCCCGGCGCGTGCAGGAGAATGTGCAGGACGTGCCGATCCCGATCTCGGTGATCAGCGGCGCGCAATTGGAGGAGAGCGGCTCCTTCAACGTGAACCGGCTCAAAGAGCAGGCGCCCACGGTTCAGTTCTACTCATCCAATCCGCGCAATTCGGCGATCACCGTGCGCGGCCTCGGCGCGCCGTTCGGGCTCACCAATGATGGGATCGAGCCGGGCGTTGGGCTCTACATTGACGGCGTGTTCGTGGCGCGGCCAGCTGCGGCGACGCTCGATTTCATCGATGTGCAGCAGATCGAAATTCTGCGTGGCCCCCAAGGCACGCTCTATGGGAAGAACACAACGGCGGGCGCGATCAATGTGACGACACGCCGGCCAAGCTTCACGCCAGACACGCAGTTTGAAGCGAGCCTTGGCGATTATGGTTTCAGCCAATTCAAAGGCTCGATCACCGGGCCGATCACTGAAACGCTGGCGGCGCGGCTTTCCTTCTCGGCCACCAATCGCGACGGCTTTCTCTACAACGTCGCCACGCAAGACGACCTCAACGACCTCAACAATATCGGCGTCCGCGGGCAGCTTTTGTTTGCGCCGCACGAGGGGCTGAACGTCATTTTCGCCGCCGACTACACGCGTCAGCGCCCGGAGGGCTATGCGCAGGTGGTGGCGGGCGTTGCGCCGACGCAGCGCGCGCCGAACCGCCAGTATGCGCAAATCGCCGCTGATCTTGGTTACACTCCGCCCAGCTCGAATCCGTTTGACCGCGTTACGGACGTGGATAGCCCGCATCGTTCGTACCAAGATGTGGGCGGCGCAGCGCTGACTGTGGATTGGGACGTCGGGCCGGGCACGCTGACGTCGATCACGGCGTGGCGCTTCTGGGATTGGGATCCCTCCAACGATCGCGATTTCCTTGGCCTACCTATCACCACGGTTTCGGCCAATCCTTCCGAACAGCGGCAATGGACGCAGGAATTGCGTTATGCTGGGGATCTGACGCCGAATATCGGCTTCGTCGTCGGCGCGTTCGCATTCCGGCAGACGATCGATTCCGACGGTTTGCAGGAGCAGGGCGCCGCCGCCGCGCGCTTTCTGTTGGCGCCGAGCGCGAATGCGGCCACGCCCGGCTTGCTCGACGGCTACGGCCAAACTTCCGACATCGCCTCCGAGCATGTGAGCGGCGCGATCTTCGGCCAGCTGGAATGGCGCATCACGGATCGCTTGCGGCTTCTGCCGGGGCTGCGCTTCAATTATGATGAGAAGGAGGTGGATTATCAGAGCGCCATCTATGGCGGGCTGCAAACCACCGATGCGGCGCTGCTCGCGCTGCAGCGCTCGATCCTTGCGCCGCAATCTTACGCCGCGCAGGTGGATGACACCAATCTCTCCGGGCAGCTCACGATCGCTTATCAATTGGCGGAGAATTACAATCTCTACGCCACCTACGCGACAAGCTTCAAATCGGTTGGGCTCAACCTTGGCGGCTTGCCGAATGATTCATCGGGCCAGCCCGCGCTTTCAGCGGCGACGGTGGCGCCCGAAGAGGTGCGCCATATCGAGGTGGGGATCAAAACCCAGCCGTTTCCAGGCGTGACGCTCAATCTCACGGCGTTTGAAACGGTGATTGAAGATTATCAGGCGCAGGTGGTGAATGCGAGCGTGGGCGTTCTGCGCGGCTATCTGGCCAACGCCGATGAGGTGCGCGTCACCGGGGTTGAGCTCGACGCGTCTTGGCGCGTGAATGAGTATTTCTCGTTCTATGGCGCGCTTGCCTATACCGATGGGCGCTATGAACGTTTCACCGACGCGCCGCCGCCGCTGGAGGCGACAGGCGGGCCGCAAGTTGTCGATATTTCCGGCCAGCGTTTGCCCGGCATTTCCGAATGGGCGGGCTCGCTCGGCGGCGAGTATCAAACGCCGGGGCAATTCCTGGGCCGAGAGGGCGCGTATTTCGTTGCGCTTGATGCAAGTTTCCGCACCGACTTCTCATCCAGCGCCACGCCGTCGCGCTATCTCGATGTCGATGGCTACAGCCTGCTCAATGGGCGCATCGGCTTTCGCGCTGGCGATGGCTGGGATGTCTATCTCTGGGGCCGCAACCTGACGGATGAGGACTATTTCGAGTTCCTGTCCGCCGCGCCGGGCGGCTCGGGCCTGTTTGTCGGCTATGTCGGTGATCCGCGCACGTGGGGGATTACGCTGCGCGGCAGTTTCTGATTTTGCGGCGTGAGGCGGCGCGCGCAGGGGATGGCGCGCGCCGCTTCTAATCTATTGCGCCTCGTGCACCAGCGGCCGGGCGATCACCGCTTCGATGTTCGTGCCGACTTCCTGATGCCCGCCGAAGGCGGTGCCGGTTTCGCGTTCGCGCGCGCGTTCGGCGAAGGTGGCGTAAGCGCTTTCCGGCAGCGGCACGTAGCCGACTTGCGGGGCGAGCTGGTGTGCGTTGGAGATGTAGTGCTGCACGAAGCGCTGCACCTGCGGGCGGCGCAGCGCTTCGGCGCTCACATAAATGAACACAGGCCGCGCGAGCGGGTAGGAGCCATCGGCGATAGTCTCCGGGCTCGGCGCCACGCCATTGATCGTCAGCGCTGTCAGCCGGTTGGCGTTCTGCTCGTAATAGGCATAGCCGAAATAGCCCATCGCGCCCGGATTGTTCAAAACGCCCTGAACGGTGACGTTATCGTCTTCGGTGGGCGTGTAATCGGTGCGCGAGGATTTGGCGGCGCCAACGACGGCTTCAGTGAAGAAATCAAACGTGCCCGAGGCTGTGCCCGCGCCGTAGAGCGGCATGGGTGCATCCGGCCAGGAGGGATCGACTTGGTTCCAGCGCGTGATCACGCGCTCCGCCGCCGGCTCCCAAGCGCGGCGCAATTGCGCGATCGTCGCACCGCGTACGGGATTGCTGGGATGCACGACGATGGTCAGGCCATCAAAGGCGATCGGGATTTCAACGTACTCAACGCCGCCTTCGGCGCAGGCTTGCATTTCGGTTGTCATGATCGGGCGCGAGGCGCCTTGGATTTGCGTTTCGCCGCTGCAGAACTTGCGGAAGCCCCCGCCCGTGCCGCTTTCGCCGACGGTGACGCGCGCGCCGCCCGTGGCTGTGCTGGAAAAGGATTCCGCCGCCGCTTCCGAAAGCGGGAATACGGTGGAAGAGCCGTCGATGGTGATCACTTCGCCGCCGCCGGCGCTGCGCGGCGCGCTTTCGTTGCCGCATGCGGCCAAAGCCAAAGCGGCTGCCGCCGCCAACGCCATAGAATTCCTGCGCATATCGCATCCTCCGCTGACGGCTCGGGCGCCGTCTGAAGCGGCGCCCTTTTGCTTCGGTTTTATGACGTCCGTGTTACAGCCCGTGCGGTGAAACCGCACGGGCCGCCACGGGTTAGGCGGTTTTCGAGGCGTCGTCGCCATCGTGCCGGGTGCGGATCAAGGAGTAGATCATCGATCCCCCGATCAGCACCAGCGTCAGGATCAGCGCCCAGTGCGGCTCAAGATAGGGCACAAGGTGCAGTTCTTTGGCGAGGCCGAAGTTCCAAATGATCTTGATCCCGATCAGGATCAGCACCAGCGAAAGCCCGTACTTCAGATATTTGAAGCGCTCCACCGCAGCCGCGAGCATGAAATACATCGAACGCAGGCCAAGAATGGCGAAGATATTCGAGGTGTAAACAATGAACGGGTCGCGCGTGACCGCGAAGATTGCCGGCACCGAATCCACCGCGAACACAATGTCGGCTGTTTCCACCATGATCAGCGCAAGGAAGAGCGGGGTGGCGAACGCCGTCAGCTTGCCGGTTTTCGGATGCGGGCGTTTGACGAAGAAATTGTGATTGGTGATCTCGTTCGTGACCGGCAAATGCCGGCGGACGAAGTTGAGCAGCTTGTTGTTCTCAAGATCAAGCTCGGGCCCATCGCCGCCTTGGACCATCTTCCAGCCAGTGTAGATCAGGAACGCGGCGAAGAAATAGAGCACCCATGTCCACGAATTGACGATCGCTGCGCCCGCGGAGATGAACAGCGCGCGGAACACCAGCGCCCCGATAATGCCCCAGAACAGCACGCGGTGCTGATATTTGCGCGGGATCGCGAAATACGTGAAGATCAGCGAAATGACGAAGATGTTGTCGAACGCCAGCGCCGTTTCCAGCAGATAGCCAGTGAAGTACTGAACCACAGCTTGCTGATTGAGGTTCTCGGGCGTTGAATAATATTGCGGGTCAGGCTGGTAAACGTAGCCGACATAAAGCCCGAATAAGCACGCCAGCGAAGCAAAGCCCGCCCACATGAGCGCGCTCTTCTTGGCCGAGATCACCTCATCGCCATGATTGATGACGCCAAGATCGAGCCACAAAAGAAAGAAGATGAAGCCAAAAAACGCCGCCCACAGCCAAAGCGGCTGGCTGGCGTACTCAACAAAAAGAAAATCCACTGCCGCCTCGTTCAATCACACAGCATGCGCGCGGATTGGGAACGCAAGAACAGCTTGTTCGCTGAAGCTCACGCCATAGGCCGCGTCGGTTGAAAAGTAGGACCGCGGGGCGGGAGGCGCACGGCCGCTTCAGCGGTCGCGGAGGGCGAGCATTGCGCTCTCGCCCACGATCCTCCAGTCCGACATCACGGCCGCTTCAAGGAGCGACCGCCAGAGGGGCCCGGCCTGGCGAGGCAAGACTTAGTATACGCCGCGCGCTTGTAAAGAGGGGCCGTTACAGCCGATCCGTTTTTGTTCTGAGCCCGCCCTAGTGCTGCGGTTCGTCCTTGGCCAGCAGCAGGTACATGGCGGGCGTGACGATCCGCGCCACCAAGGTTGAGCTGATCAGCCCGCCGATCAGCACCATCGCGATCGGTGAAAAAAGCGGCGAGTCTTCTAGCAGCAGCGGGGTCATGCCGCCGATCGCGGTGGCGCTGGTGAGCAGCACCGGCAGGAAGCGCACCTCGCCCGCCTGCTCGATCGCATCGCGCAACGCGACGCCGCGCGCGCGTAGCTGGTTTGCAAATTCGACGAGCAGGATTGAGTTTTTGATCTCAATCCCGATCAAGGCCACAAACCCGATCACCGCCGTGAATGAAAGCGATTCACCGCCGATCCAAAGCGCGATCAGCCCGCCCATGATCCCAAACGGGATCACGAACGCCACAACAGCAGTGACGGCGAAAGTGCGGAACTCAAGCAGCAACACCGCCAGCACGCCAAACAGCGCGATCAAAATCGCCGGGCCCATGCCGCCGAAGCTGCGCTCGGAAGCTTCGGCCTGGCCGCCATAGGCAAGCTCATAGCCTGGCGGCAAGCGTAGCGCTTGCAGCCGGGAGGCGGCGTCGTCTGTCACGTTGCTGATGAGATAGCCGGGCTGGGTGTAGGCGCTCACAGTCACGGTGCGCTGGCGGTGCAAGCGGTTGATGGAGGCGGGGCCGCTCTCCAGCGTCGGGTTCGCAATTTCCGAAAGCGGCAGCGCGCCGCCTTGGCCGTTCCATACATAAAGCCGTTCCAGCGCCTCCAGCGGCATCGCCTCATCGCGCGGCGCGCGCAGCACCACGGGATATGAATCGCCTGCCGGGTCGCGGAATTGCGCCACGGTTTGCCCAGCCACGGCGATGCGCAGCGCTGAATCCACCGCGCCGGCAGGCACGCCGCGCAAGGCGGTTTCGCCGGTGTCGATATTGAGTTCGAGGTCGATCAGCCGCTCAGCAGCGGGGTTGGCGATGTCGCGCGTGCCGGGCGTGGCTTGGAGGATGCGCGTTGCTTCCTCTGCGATCTCGCCAATAGCGGCAAGGTCAGGCCCGCTGATCCGTACCTCAATGGGCGCGGCGATGGGCGGGCCGTTGGAGAAACGGCGGAAATTGATGCGCGCGCCTGGATAGGCATTCAGCCGCTCGCGGATGGCGGCCACGGTGTGTGCGCCCTCTGTGCGGTTCCAATGGTGGAAGCGCCCATAGATCTGGCCGACATTGGAAATCTGCTCGGGCGGAATTTCGTTATAATAGATTTGCGGATTGCCGCGCCCGGCATTGGCGAAGCGCCACTCGATATCCTCATATTCGGCGAGCACCGCATCCGCGAACGCCACCGCGCGATCGGTCTCGGTGACGGACGCACCTTGCGGTGTTTCAATATCGATCACGAAATAGGGGCTGTCGTTTTCTGGAAACAGCGAAAAGCCGAGCTTCGGGATCAGCCCAAGCGAGAGAAAGAAAGCAGCGAGGCCGATCAGCACGGTTTTGCGCGGATGGGTGAGCGCGTAGTGCAGAGCCGGGCGGTAAACGCCGTGGATGGCGCCCATTGTGGCGTCGAGCGCCGGGTTGGATTTGCCCACGCTCTCGCGCGGCAGCAGCCGGCTCGCCAAAAACGGAATGATCGTCAGCGCGACGACAAGCGAGGCGGTGATGGTGGCGACGACAGCGACGGGCAGTGAGCGGATAAACGCGCCCGCGCCCTCAGGCAGCGCCATAATTGGCAGGAACGCCAGCAGCAGCGTGGCCGTGCAACCGATCACCGCGACATTAATCTCGCTCACGCCAGCGATCGCCGCATCGCGCGGCTTAAGCCCATTGCGCAAGTGGCGCGCGATATTTTCGGTGACGACGATGGAATCGTCCACCAATAGCCCAAGCGCCAGCACAAACCCGGCGATCGAGAGCTGATTGAGTGTGTAGCCAAGCGCATGCAGCGCCACCACGCCAATCGCCAGCGAAAGCGGGATCGACACCATCACCACCAGCGAAGCGCGGAAGCCCAGCGGCAAAAGTGTGAGCAGCACGAGGAATATCGCGATGGTGAAATCGCGCCCCAGCGTGCCGAGCCGATGGCTCACGGTTTCGGATTGATCGAACGCGCGGTGCAGCGTGATGTTGGCCGGCAGCGATCGCTCAAAATTGTCAATCTGGCGGCTTGCATTGTCGATGACGCTGAACACGTTCTGGCCGAGCCGGGCCTGCACGCTCACAAACAGCGCACGCTCGCCGTTGAAGCGGGTGATATGTGCGCGCTCGTCATTGGCCCAGGCGATGTCGGCGACATCGCCAACCCGCACAAGGGAGCCTTCGCTTGCGCGCAGAGGCGTGGCGCGGATGTCGTCAAGGCTGGCGAACGCGCCCGAGCCCTGCACGTTGAACCGCCGCCCGCCGGCTTCCACCGCCCCGATCGGCGCATCTTGCCCTTGGCGTTGCACCGCTTCGGCCACGCTGGTGATGGGCAGGCGATAGGCGGCCAGCCGATCGAGATCCGCAGCTATGCGCACTTCCGCAGGCGGGGCGCCCCAGATGTCTGCTTGCTGCACGCCGGGCGCGCGCTCAAGTGCATCGCGCAGTGCTTTGGCGTAGGCTTCCAATTGGCGGAATGAGGCGTCCGGGCTCGTCAGCGCCATTTGCATCACCGCCGCTTCAGCGGGATTGAAGCGGCGCATGCGGATGTCAACGATGCCCGTCGGCAAGCGCGGGCGTTCGGCGTTCACCTCACGCACCACCTCGCCGTACTTTTCCTCGGCGTCCTCGCCCCACTCAAACTCAATCGAGATCACCGCAAGCCCCGCGCGCGAGGAGGAGCGGATTTCCTGCACATTATCGATTTCGTTGAGTGCGTTTTCGATCGGGATGGCGACGAGGCGCTCCATCTGTTCGGCATCTGCGCCCGGCAGCACCACGGCGATCGACACGCCCGGAAACTCGGTGACCGGATCTTCTGATTTTGGAATAGATAAGATGGCGCCGACGCCCAGCGCGATCAGCAGCGTGAACAGCACCGCCGTGAACTGCCAGCGATCAACGAAGAAGCGGGTGATGGCCTGCATCTAAGCGCCGGCGGCGATGCGGACGGTTTCGCCGTCGCGCACATAGGCGGCGCCGGCGGAGATCACGCGGTCGCCGGGCGCCAGCCCTTCTAGCACCAGCACTCCGGCTTGGCTTACGCCTGCGGTGCGCACAGC